>JAJCZW010000047.1 GCA_029262155.1 Gemmatimonadota bacterium | reverse complement strand
CGATACCCGGCTTCCATTAACTTGGAGAAGTCAGCTTCGGCCAGCTTCATGACCGTCCGCCCGGTCGCAGTTTCCCGGAGCACGGCCTCGGGCGTTGCGTTCACTCGTGAGTAGTTGTCGACGTAGTATCGATTGGACTCCCCGAGGACAACATCGTGGTCGACACCAACCTGATCCAACCGTTGGAGTCCGTGCCCGTCCAGCCCGACCCGATACAGATGCTCGTAATACGGATCCTCCCCAGGTTCATGCGCATTGGCCGTGAAGTACACAATCCCACGCGTCTCATCGATCCCCTGGATCGACCGGACTGAGAACGGGCCCTCGGTGAGTCGGTTTTTCAACGTGCCGTCTGGGCCATACCGATAGAGATGCGCCCACCCATCGCGTTCTGACCACCAGAGTAAGTCGCCATTGGCCAGACGATCCAACCGATTGGTTTCCACATAGGTGTTCAGTCGTTCTTCGATCAGAATTGTGACCGCCCCGGTCGCCGCATCCACGACGCCCACATCCACCTTGTGTTGATCCCGGCTACGGCGCCAGAAGAAAACCTGATCCGAGTCGTCCGCGAGCCATAGCGAGCGCTGTGGCTCTGTGCTTCCGGGATAGACGAACTGGCGGGCATTGAAGGTAAACAGCCGTTGGTCCTTGAATCGGTCGGTTTGGGCGGTCACCATCTTGGCCGCTCCGAGGTCGTAGATCAACAACGCACTCTGGGCGACGGTGGTCTCGCCCGGAAGGTCGTATTTATAGGTCTCGAGCTGCGGTCGCTTGTTACCGGTCGAGTGAATGACCCACAGGGCCCCAGACTTTCGCTGATCGACTCGAATCAGAGAGAATCGTTTCGAGTCCGGTGCCCAGCTAATGTTGACTCGACTCCGTCTGGCCTGCGCCTTCTCTCGCTCTTCGTCGACACTTCCAAAGTTGCGGCCGGCGTAGCTGTAGTACTCCTCTCCATCGGTCGTGAGCTGGACCTCTTCGACCTCGACCTTCCAGTCAACACTATCTGCCGCTGCCCCCTCCTTGCCCCGTCGGACATCGAGCACCTGCTGATAGCCCGATGCCGTCATGGAATATAGGTTATGATTTCGCGCAAAGATGATTGTCTGGCCGTCGGGGGAGACACTCGCCCAAGAAGGGTGATTGTCCGGGCCTTCGAAGGCCTCGAGGAGGCGAAGGGTTTGGGTTCCAACCGCGTACTCAAAATGGAACACCTGCTTTTGCGATCGCCGCCGCGCCTTCGATGCCTGGCCCTCCTGTTGATCTCCCCGTTCGGCCTCGGCGTCCTCCTGCTCTTCGTCCTGGGAGGACTGGACCTCGAAATGCAATGTATCGGGGGCAACAAACGTGATCCGACGAATGGGGAGGTGTTGCCCATCCCAGGGATCGAGAGTGATTCGTGTGAGCTCCGCTGCGAGCCGGTCATTGTCAAACAGGACCTTCTTGGTCCCGGCAACTGGGTCTACGATGGAATACGTCTTGCCGTTCGCTGTCTCCCACTCGAACCAGAATCGTTCGGACCCTTGAATCCATTGCGGGGTGACCCGGGTGCTCTTGATTAGCTTCCGAAGCTTGTAGGGCGCGAACCGTCCGGCGAGACGATAGTTGGCTTCTCCCTGCGCCACTGCCCCCGTGACACCAAGGAGTGGGAGGATGATCAGGAAACCAAGTATCCTGCTCAGCTGGAGCCGGATGGGCGTACGGGAATGGGGGGACAGGGTGCGACGGGCCATGTGACCTACCTCCAGAGACTAGGGCCATCGTGGTGGACGAACCCCAGCGAGAGCCGAGGTCCGACGGTATTCGCTACGTGGACGCTTTGGGACAAGCCGGCGACAGATGCGCTCCCCTCGCCAGCAGGCCCTACAATCCGAGCACCCGCATGATGTCGTTCGAAAACGCCAACACCATCAGGCCGAGAATCAGGACGAGCCCCACCATCGTGAGTCGTTCGCGGAGCTTCAGTGACAGCGGGCGCCGAAGGACCGCCTCCCCCAGCAAAAACAAAAACTGTCCGCCATCCAGAATGGGAATGGGCAGCAGGTTCAAGACGGCAAGGTTCACCGAGATGACCGCCATAAACGCCAGGAACGGTTCCAGCCCCGCACGAGCGGTTTGAGCGGCGAGTTGACCGATGAGAATCGGCCCTCCTACCTCCCGTCGTGACACCCGGCCGAACAACATACCGCGCACCGAGCGCACGATCTGAGTCGACCAATCGAGGGTCGTGCTGGCGCCACCACCGATGGCTTGCGCCAAGGTCACAGGATCACGACGCGTCGGGTTTTCCACCCCGATTCCTACCATCCCACGGGGCCCCCCATCGTCGAGGGTATCCGTGGTTGACTCGGTCGGTACCATCACGAGTGTGGTTCGCCCGCTCGACCGACCGACTTCAATCCGCAAGGTATCACTTGGGTGGGGGGCAATACCCTCAATGACTTGATACCACTGCGGGGTCGGGACCGAATCGATGGCCACGATGGTGTCGCCCAATGCTATCCCCGCGCGCGCCGCCGGCCCATCCGCTGTGAGTTGGCCAATCACAGGAACTAGGAACGGTTGTAATGCCTGCGCGGCCCGCAACCGTCCCTCGAGCGCATCATGATGGATCGGGAGCACAACGGGGAGCTTACCTTCGATGGCCAGGGTGACACTATCACCGATGCTTCGTTGGATCAGCCGCTGAATATCATCCCAACTTGAGACATTCTGGTCGTTGATCCCGACAATACGGTCCCCCGGGACGATGGATCGAAGGGCGGACGCCTCATCCGGAAGACCGTCCTCTACGACCATCCCGACGACCGTTACCGGGGTGACCGCTTTCCCGTTCCGGTACAGCAGCGCGGAGAAAATGAACCAGGCAAACAGCGCATTCATTGTGACCCCCGCCAGGATCACGATCATGCGGACCCAGACCGGCTTAGCCTCGAACACGCGGTCAGGTGCAACGGCCTTCGCGCTGGCTTGACCCTCTAACGCCGATGTGGCGCTGTCTTCCTCTCGGCTTGCCATCTTGACGTAGCCCCCCAAAGGAAGCCACGAGATGGAGTACTCCGTCTCGCCACGTACGATCGTCAGCCAGCGGATCGGCGATCCAATCCCGAGTGAAAACCGGTGTACATGAATGCCAGCCACCTTGGCGGCAATGAAATGTCCGGCCTCATGAATAAAGACCAGGACACCTAGCACGATAAGAAGGGACACAATGGTAAACAGCACACCGCTCATCTCAGAAACTCCTCACATCGTATGCGCGCCCATTGGTCAACCTGCCGGAGCGCCGCAAGATCTGTTGGTGGCCCGTGAGGAGAGTCCGCAAGCACGGCCTCGATCGAGCGAGGAATATCTCCAAACCGGATCGCGCCTGCGAGAAACCGTTCCACCGCCACCTCGTTCGCGGCGTTGAACACCGTCGGTGCGGCACCACCACATTTGCCCGCAGTCACGCCAAGGGCAAACGCTGGGAAGGTATCGTGCCGCACTGGTTCGAAAGTCAGGGTACCTGCCGCCACAGGATCGAACCGCTGGGGTCCGGCATCGAGGATACGATCAGGATGCGTCAACGCATACAGAATGGGTAACTCCATGTCCGGAAAACCAAGTTGGCTCACAACATTGCCGTCGACGAATTCGACGAAGGCATGGACGACACTCTGCGGGTGGACGACCACATCCAGTCGATCGTACCCAAGCCCAAAGAGAAAATGGGCCTCGATAATCTCCAAGGCTTTGTTGGCAAGGGTGGCACTATCCACCGAGATTTTCTTCCCCATCCTCCAGGTCGGGTGGGAGAGCGCTTCCGCGACCGTCGCATGCTCGACTCGATCAGATGGCCACGTTCGAAACGGCCCGCCGGACGCCGTGAGAGTGATCCGCGCCACCTGGCTTGCTCCTTGCCCATGCTGAAGGCATTGGAGAACGGCGCTGTGCTCCGAGTCGATCGGAACAAGTGAGCCTCCCCCCGCCCGTGCGGCGTCGAGCACAAGCCGTCCGCCAGCAACCAGTGATTCCTTGTTGGCGAGCGCGACCCGCTTCCCCGCAGCGAGGCCGGCGAGGGTCGCTTCGAGGCCAGCAAAGCCCACCACGGCATTCACAACGATATCAACATCGGGGTGACTCGCCGCGTCCACGAGGCATTGAGTACCGGATTCAGCCAAGCCGGAGACCGCCGGGTGCCACTTCGCGACTGCGTGCGCGAGTGCCTCCGCGTTCCGCCCTGCGGTGAGGCCAACGACACGAAAGCGATCGGGGTGGCGCGCGAGGGTCCGAAGAGTGCTCTGACCTATTGAGCCTGTGCATCCTAACACCGCAACACCCTGCATCAGAGAATGCCGAAGGCTCGATAGAGTCCAAACGCGACGGGAAGGACGAAGTACAGGGAATCCAGACGATCGAGTACACCGCCGTGCCCAGGGATCAGGCCACTCGAGTCCTTGACGCCTGCTTCCCGCTTCAGGAGCGATTCGACCAAATCACCGAGCTGGGCCACGATGGAAAGGACCAACCCGAACACTAGCACTTCGGCCAGAGAGAGTTCCACCCCCACGCCAGCATGGAGAATCGCCTCGGAGAAGATGAGCGCCCCAACGATCCCACCGACCACTCCTGCGGCAGCCCCAACACGGGTCTTTCCCGGACTGATCACCGGAGCGAGCTTCGGTCCTCCGATCACCTTCCCTGCCACCATCGCAGCCGTATCGCAAACCCAGGTGATGGCCAGAGGAAACACGGTGATCCAGGTTCCTTGCCAAGAGAACAAACCGTGTTGCGCGTGACGGATCGCCACGAGAAAGGCCGGGAGGGCACCGCAGTACATGACCCCGAAGACGGTAACCGAAACGGCGGTGAGCGGGCGCCCACTGGTCGGGGTTCGTGACCCAAGGAGGATCACGAGCAAGAGGAGGAGCCAGGCCACCATACCGAGGGGCCACATGGCTCGCAGTACGGACCCCACGTCCGAGCCACCTTGTGCAAGCCATACGCCTGGACCAATCAGAGCGGCCCCGACGAGTCCGGGAAGGAGGAGGGGATCGTCGCGATTCCTCCGCGCAATCACAAAGAGCTCGTGAGCACCCAGCACGCCGAGCAGGGCAACGAGCCCCGCGAGGGCCCCCCCCCCGATCCACACGACCATGAGAACGGCTGGGATGCCGATGGCAGCGACCGTGAGACGCTGAGTCAGATTGCTGGCCACAATACCCTTACACCGTCACGCGACCAAAGCGACGATCACGTTGTTGATAGTCTCGGATTGCCTCATACAGATGGTGTCTTGAGAAATCCGGCCATAGAACGGGTGTCACATAAAACTCGGCGTAGGCCAGTTGCCAGAGAAGAAAATTTGAGAGCCGATACTCTCCGGAGGTCCGAATGAGTAGATCAGGGTCAGGCCAAGGCGCCGTATAGAGTTCTCGAGCCAATGCCTTCTCGTCGAGACTCTCTATCGTCCGTTTTCCCCCGGCTACCTCGGCGGCCAATCGTTGGGCCGCACGAACAATTTCGGCGCGCGCCCCATAGGAGACACAGAGGTTCAGGTTGAGCGCACCGCCCTCCGCGGTCGCTTCTTCAAGGAACTGTACGGCGGTGCGGGCCGACGGGGATAGGCGATCGAGATCGCCAAGGAAATGAACCTGCACGCTATTGGATGTGAGCTCTGCGGTCTCTCGCGCAATGTAGTCTCCGAGCAAATGCATGAGCGCATCGATTTCAGCCTGCGGGCGCCGCCAGTTTTCTTGGCTGAATGCAAAGAGCGTCAAGACTTCCACCCCTGCCGCCAATCCACCTTCCACCACTTCGCGAACAGCCGCCATCCCGGCTTGATGCCCGGCTGGACGTGGCAGATCGCGAGCCTGGGCCCATCGGCCATTGCCATCCATGATGATAGCGATGTGTCGGGGGATTGCCCCATGCGCCCGAATGGTACCGAGGATATCCGTTGGGACGGTACTCACACCTCCAAGATCTCCACTTCTTTCGCCGCAACAAGTTCGTCGATCTGGCCCGAATGGCTATCCGTCAGTTTTTGGATCTCCTTTTCGGCCCGAGCTTTTTCGTCTTCCGACACCTTCTCCAGCTTCTTAATCTTGCTCAGATTCTCGGTACGATGGTGGCGGACTCCCACCCGACCTTCCTCGGCAAGTTTGTGCACGAGACGGACGAGATCCTTCCGCCGCTCCTCCGAAAGTGGTGGCAAGGGGATCCGCAAGAGAGTGCCTTGCGTCGCCGGGTTCAACCCGAGCCCGGAACTCATGATCGCTTTCTCGACTGCCTGAACGAGTGACTTGTCAAAGACCTGGACCGTGAGGAGCCGGGGCTCGGGTGCGGCCACCATTCCGACCTGTGTAAGCGGTACGGTCGTCTCATAGGCCTCGACCTTTACCAGATCGAGGAGAGACGTCGTTGCCTTGCCACTCCGGATGCCCATGAACTCCCGACGTACGCTGTCGACTGACTTCCCCATCCCGTTTTTCGCCTGAGCAACAAATTCGGCTATGGTTGTCATTGGACGATGGTCCCTACCCGGTCACCTTGGAGGATTCTTGCCACGGCACCGGGCTGCTGAATGTTGAAGACAACAATCGGCAGAGCATTGGACTTGCAGAGGCCGAACGCGTTCGGATCCATGACCGCATATCCC
>JAJCZW010000046.1 GCA_029262155.1 Gemmatimonadota bacterium | reverse complement strand
CTTACGGCAGATGTTCGGGCCGTATTCAGTGCCAACCCCGACGTCGAATCGGACCCAACGGTGTATCAGTTGACCCCGAGTGCCGGAGCGGTCGACCTGTCGGATGCAGTACGAGAAGAGGTGAACTTGGCCGTTCCCGCCTTTCCCGTGTGTCGGGAAGATTGTCGGGGATTGTGTCCCGGGTGTGGGGGAGACATGAACGCCGGCGCGTGCTCGTGCGCGCCATTGGCTGAACCTGAGTCGAGGTAATTATGGCAGTTCCGAAGCGTCGGACGTCGAAGTCCAGAAAGCGGCTCCGCCGTGGACACCACAACGCGGACGCCCCGCGTCCCCAGGGCTGTGCCCGCTGTGGTTCTCCGAAACGTTCGCACCGGGTGTGCCCATCGTGTGGGTACTATGGTGGGGTCAAGCGACTTGAGGTTGAGGACAGCTGAGCGTGATTCGCGTCGCGCTCGACGCGATGGGTGGAGATGGGGCACCTCGGGTGGAAATCGAGGGCGCCGTCCGCGCCCTGGAGGACCTGCCTGAAGGGTTTCTGATCCAATTGGTGGGTCCGCAAGACGTGATTGCGGCCGAACTCGCGCATTTCCCCGACCTCAATCGGGCTCGGGTCGAAATACACCATGCCCCGGATGTAATCGGCATGGGTGAAAAGCCCTTGACCGCGGTCCGGCGCAAGCCACATTCCAGCCTTGCGGTTGGTCTTGGACTGCAAGCGAATGGCCATTCCGATGCCTTCGTCTCCGCCGGGAACACCGGGGCCATTCTCGCAGGATCCACCGTCATGTTTGGGCTGCACGGCGGTGTGGACCGGGCCTCGGTCGGAGCCCTTCTTCCTACGGCCGAACATCCTGTGCTCATGCTCGACGCCGGAGCCAACGTCGACTGCTCTGCCCGTGAGCTCCGCAATTTTGCCTATCTTGGAAGCACCTACATGCGGGATGTGATTGGGCGCCCCGACCCGGCCGTCGGGCTGCTCAACGTGGGCGAAGAAGACAGCAAGGGTGGTGCGATCCTCAAGGAGGTCCATCAACTCTTGAAGGATGCTCCCCGCATTCGATATGTCGGAAACATAGAAGGCCGGGACATTCTGCCTGGGCATACGCGGCATGGTCACATCGATGTCGTCGTTTGCGATGGTCTCGTCGGCAACGTCGTGTTGAAATTCTATGAATCCGTCATCCAACTCGTCAGTAGCCTGCTCGGACGGGTTCCTGGGCTCCTGGGTCGGAAGGATGTGCAGGACGCGCTCGGCATGCTGGACTATTCGCAGTATGGTGGGGCACCCCTCCTGGGTGTTCGGGGTGTTTCCATTGTGTGCCATGGGTCGTCCACCGCGAACGCGATCAAACATGCCGTGCGTGTGGCCGTTCAATCGGTCGAATCGGAACTTGATGAGCATATCCGTGGTGAGTTTGCCCTCCACCAAACAGGAGAGCCGGCGTGAACTCGCCTGCGGGTGTTGCACTCACGGGGCTCGGGGTCGCCGTTCCGACCAAGGTGATTACGAACGCAGATCTCGAACGTACCCTCGATACGTCTAACGACTGGATCGTGTCGCGAACCGGTATTCGGGAACGGCATTGGGCCGCTCCGGATGAATCCCTCGCTTCACTCTGCGCTGTGGCCGCGCGCCAGGCGATGGATCAGGCTGGCGTGACCGCCACGGAGCTTGATGCCATCATCCTTGGGACGGTCACCCCTGATCACCGGTTGCCCTCCACGTCATGTGAGGTGCAAGCGTTACTCGGAGCCCCACAGGCGATCCCACTCGATGTCGCGGCCGCGTGCCCAGGGTGGATCTACAGTCTGGCGGTGGCAGAGGGGTTCATCGCCGCTGGTCGAGCGAAGACCGTTCTCGTTTTGGGTGCCGAGAAGCTATCGACCATTACGGATATGGAGGATCGTTCGACGGCGATCCTTTTCGGCGACGGTGCAGGCGCGACCATCATGCAACGCACCGAACGCACGGATCGAAGGATTCTCAGCATTGTGTTAGGTGCGGATGGGACGCTGATCGACCTTCTTCTCATTCCCGGGGGTGGCAGTCTCCATCCGATGAGCCCGGAGGTCATCGAGGAGCGCTCCCAGTTCATGAAGATGAAGGGAAGGGAGGTCTTCAAGGCTGCCGTCGTCGCGATGGCCAACGCGTGTAGCGAGGCCCTCGCAGAGGCAGGACTGACCAAGGATGACGTCGATCTGCTCGTCCCGCATCAGGCCAATATTCGAATCATCGAGGCGACAGCAAAGCGTACGGGGATCTCCATGGACCGGGTGATGGTGAACGTCGATCGCTTTGGCAATACCTCGTCAGCGTCGATTCCCATTGCCCTCGACCAAGCAGTAGCCGAGGGACGTCTCCGCCCAGGCTCAGTGTTACTCACGGTGAGCTTTGGGGCAGGATTCACTTGGGGGGCTGCCGTTATCCGATGGTAACCCTCCTCGTCTTTCCCGGGCAGGGTGCACAGCGAGTCGGAATGGGGCACGATCTCTACGAGGCCTTTCCAAGTGCACAGGACACGCTCAGCGAAATCGACGAAGCGCTGGCGACTCCGCTCTCACGGATCATGCGCGAGGGACCGGAAGAGGAACTCCAACGCACTGATATCACTCAGCCAGCGATCCTCGCCCATTCGGCGGCGGTGCTCTCCGTGGTACGTGATCACCTCGGGCCGATTGTAGGCGCTGCCGGGCATAGCCTGGGCGAATACAGTGCGTACTATGCGAGTGGGTCGCTTTCGCTCACCGATGCCGTGCGCCTGGTTCGGCGACGGGGAGAGCTGATGTATGAAGCAGGTACCCTCCAGCCGGGCTCGATGAGCGCTGTTTTGGGTCTTGCGAGCGACGCGGTCGGGACCGCGTGTGCTGCCGCATCGACTGCCACCGAGGTTGTCGTCCCCGCGAACCTGAATTCACCCGAGCAGACGGTGATATCTGGCGACCCCCGAGCGGTGATGCGAGCTGGCCAGCTGGCGAAGGAGGCTGGCGCGAAACGGGTCGTCCCGCTCAATGTTAGCGGGGCGTTTCACTCGCCTTTGATGACGCACGCCAGGCCCGGGCTCGAGGAAGCGCTGGGAGCGGTTACCTTTCGCGATCCGGGATTCCCGGTGGTCGCCAACGCCACCGCCACCCCGATCACGACATCGGCAGAGGCGATCACCGAACTGGTTCATCAGTTAACGGCGCCGGTGCGATGGGTCGAAGTGGTGACCCGGCTCGCGGCGATTGCGGGGTCGGAGTTCCGCATCCTCGAACTTGGCCCCGGGACCGTGTTGGCCGGCTTGGTCAAGCGGATCCTGGGTCCGGTTTCGGTTCGATCACTTGGAACAGCTCAGAGCGTGGAGGAGTTCCTACATGACGCAGTGTGATCTTGAGAGCCGCCATGCGCTGGTGACGGGTGGGACGCGCGGGATTGGTCTCGCCGTGGCGCGCCGACTCCATGCATCTGGGGCGAAGGTGTCTTTGACGGGTCGGGATTCCGCCAACGCTGAGGATGTCGCGGCCACGATTGCAGATGACGTACTCGGGCTCGGGTGCGACGTACGAGACGGCGGACAGATCGCAACCGCCTTCCGTACGGCCGCGGAACGACACGGCCCGATCGAAATTCTTGTCAATAATGCTGGGGTGGCACGAGATAACCTTATGATTCGGCTGTCAGAGGAGGAGTGGGAGGAGGTCATGCAGGCAAACCTTCGAGGCGCCTTCCACACGATTCGGCTTGTCCTCAAAGGGATGATGAAGGCTGGGGGAGGCCGGATCATCAATATCACCAGTGTCGTTGGCATGACTGGCAACAAAGGACAGGCAAATTACGCAGCGAGTAAGGCAGGCCTGATCGGCCTGAGCAAGTCGGTGGCCAAGGAGTACGCCAGTCGCAATATTCTCGTCAATTGTGTTGCTCCCGGCTTTATTGAGACTGACATGACTGCCGCCTTGCCGGGTGGCGCGCGCGAGGCCTTATTAGGTGGCATTCCGCTGGGCCGTTTGGGGCAACCGGATGACGTCGCCTCGGCGGTGCTGTTCTTAGCATCTGATTTCGCTTCCTATATGACGGGGCAGGTACTCGTTGTAGACGGTGGCATGGTCATGTAACATGACTCGTTACCAAACCCAAGTGAGGGATTCATGAGCAACGTCGATGAGAGGGTCAAAGACATCATCGTGGAGGAGCTAGGCGTCGAACGAGAGAAGCTGACCGACGAAGCCAGCTTTATGGAAGATCTGGGAGCTGACAGCCTCGATACGGTCGAATTGGTAATGGCCTTCGAAAAGGAATTCGATATCGATATTCCTGATGAGGAGGCCGAGAAGCTGCGGACCGTGGGGGACGCGCTTGAGTACCTTCACGAGAAGCTTGGATCGTAACGGATGCGTCGTGTCGTCGTGACCGGGCTCGGGCTCGTGACACCCTTGGGAGCGGACGTGCCGACGACATGGTCGGCACTCCTCGCCGGAGATTCCGGTGCCGCACCAATTTCAAGATTCGACACGTCGGGGCACGGCGTCACCTTTGCCTGTGAGGTGAAGGATTTCGATCCGCTGCAGTACATTGATAGAAAAGAAGCCCGGCGCTATGATCGATTCGCGCAGTACGCCATTGCCGCAAGCGACCAAGCGGTGAGGCAATCGGGATTGTCCGCCGACACGGCGGATCCGCGTCATATTGGTGTCGTGATTGGTTCGGGTATTGGAGGGATGGAGACCTACGAGGAGAACTGTCGAACTTTCCTCGAAAAAGGACCAAGTCGAGTGTCGCCGTTCTTTGTCCCCATGTTCATTCCCAATATGGCTGCGGGGCTCGTGTCGATCCGCTTTGGGTTTACCGGGCCTAACTTTGCACCGGTCTCCGCGTGCGCCTCCTCGGCCCATGCGATCGGCGAATCGTACCGCATGATTCGAGATGGGATGGCGAACGCCATGGTGACAGGCGGATCCGAAGCCTGTGTAACCCCGCTGACCGTCGCCGCGTTCCACAATATGAAAGCTATGTCCACACGCAACGACGATCCTGTGACGGCGAGTCGGCCCTTTGACAAAGGCCGGGACGGATTTGTGCTGGGCGAAGGTGGGGCGGTCATGGTGATTGAAGCCCTCGATCACGCCACGGCGCGAGGAGCCACGATCCTCGGCGAAATAGTGGGGTATGGACTCTCCGCCGATGCGTTTCATATGTCGGCGCCGGCACCCGGGGGCGAGGGGGCACAGCAGGCGATGCAGATGTGCCTCGACTCAGGGGGAATCACCCCAGAGCGAGTTGGGTACATCAATGCGCACGGTACGTCGACTCCGCTGGGCGACGCAGCCGAGACCAGCGCCGTGAAGGGTGTGTTTGGTGACCATGCGCGGCGGCTGGTATTTGGCTCCACTAAGTCCATGACCGGGCATCTCTTGGGTGGTGCTGGCGCCTTAGAGGCGATCGTTTCGCTCTGCGCGGCCCGCACGGGCGAGATTCCTCCAACGATTAATCAGGTCACGCCCGATCCTGACTGCGATCTTGATTGTGCTCCGAACAAGGCCGTCATCCGGAAGATTGATATCGCCCTCACGAACGCCTTTGGGTTTGGTGGGCACAACGCCTCGTTGGCCCTGCGTGGATGGGACGAATAGCGGCGCCCTGAGGCTAGTCATCCTCCGATTCTGACCAGCCCGGGCGTTACCCGCCTAGCCTGTCATCTTCCTCCCCGGGAGTGGCCGGCAACCCTCGCAATCGACTACATTACCCCCACTTAGCTTGATTGAGGGCTGTGAGCATACCATGGCAGGGGAGAACATGATCGCGCAGGTGTCCGATCCCACGCTTCACGGGGTGGCTGAAAAAGTCCAGCAGGGACAGCGCCTGAGTGCCGACGATGGGTTGTCCCTCTACGCCACGACCGATCTACTCGGGCTTGGACGCCTCGCCGATATGGCGAATCAACGTCGCAATGGTACCCGGGTGTTTTTTTCCGCAAACCAGCACATTAACCCGACCAACGTCTGTATTCTCCGGAATACATGTACCTTCTGTTCCTTCGCCCGAATGCCGAAGGAAGAGGGTGCCTACACCCAATCCCTCGATGAGGTGTTTGCCGAGGCCGAGCAGGCCCGGGATATGCCCACGCGAGAGTTCCACATCGTTGGTGGCCTTCACCCCAAGCTCCACCTCAGCTATTACACTGAAATGATCCGCGGACTCCGGGAACGCCACCCTGGGGT
The DNA here is from genome assembly GCA_029262155.1 of Gemmatimonadota bacterium. Classification (GTDB taxonomy): domain Bacteria; phylum Gemmatimonadota; class Gemmatimonadetes; order Gemmatimonadales; family GWC2-71-9; genus OFTM291. The sequence continues at coordinate 7,954 of JAJCZW010000046.1, read as the reverse complement.
CCATATCAAGGCGCTCACCGCAGTTGAGATTGCTCACTTGGCGCGGATCGAACATTCCTCCACCATCGATATCCTTTTGGCGCTACAAGAGGCCGGATTGACCAGCCTCCCTGGCGGTGGGGCAGAGGTATTCAGTTCAGGGGTCCGAGCGACGATTGCCCAACGGAAATTGACTGGTGAGGAGTGGCTTCGAGTGCACCGTGAGGCGCACCAGCTACAGATTCCTACCAACTGCACCATGCTGTACGGGCATGTTGAGACACCCGAAGATCGGGTCGATCATCTCCTCATGCTGCGCTCCTTGCAGGATGAGACCGGGGGGTTCCTGACCTACATTCCACTTGCCTATCACCCGGATCACAATGAGTTGGGGGAAGAGCTCGAACGGGTGGGGTCGGCAACGACCGGATTCGAGGACCTGAAGAACATTGCCATTGGGCGGCTCCTGCTCGACAATATTCCTCACATCAAGACACATTGGCCGATGGTGACGCCATTTCTCTCCCAGCTTGCCTTGGCGTTTGGATGCGACGACGTGGAAGGTACTGTTGTGTTCGAGCGGATTTACCACGACGCCGGAGCTCAAACATCGATGCAACTCCACTACGGCGAGTTGTTGGATCTCATCCGTGGCGCGGGACGCGACCCCGTGGAGCGAGATAGTCTGTATCAGCCTGTTCGGAGCACGTTCGACGATCTCCCGGCCACCTGGATGGCCCCGTCCGCCCAAACCACTTCAGATCCGGTCTCGGTCGTATGAGATTGGGTCGCATTCCATGGATTAACTGCTACCCGGTCTATGCGGCGTTGGACCAAGACGTCGTGGCGTGCCCCGCGACGATGGTGAGTGGAACGGCGTCTGAGCTCAACGGATTACTGGCAGCAGGCGAGTTGGACGTGAGCGTAGTGAGTGCGGTTGAGTATGCGCGTGATGCAGGGGCGTATCATCTCCTCCCGGATCTTGCGATTAGTTGTGATGGTCCGGTTCACAGCGTGTTGCTGCTAAGCCGTCGACCACCGGAGGAATTGGGTGACGCTACGATCCTGGTGTCGGCGTCATCCCGAACCTCGGTGCTCCTTCTGGAACTTCTCTGTCGGCACCGGTGGAAGATCACACCGCATACGGTACCGGTTCGCGCCGAGGCCGTCGATCTCTCGATGTTGGCGACGATGCCACACGACGCCATTCTCGTTATTGGCGATGCGGCCCTCCTCCTTGCCGCTGAAAAGCACTACCCCTATCAGGTTGACCTGGGCTCCGCTTGGAAGGATTGGACCAACCTGCCGTTTGTATTCGCTGTGTGGGCTGCCCGACGGGAAGCGCCGGTGGCGGCGGTTCAAGAAGTACACGCCGCTCTCCTGGAGAGTCGGGCCTGGGGGTTGGCCCACCTGGATCAGCTGGCCACCGTTGCCGCGACGAAAACGGGCGTCGATGAGTTGACCTGCCATGCTTACCTCCGGGATCTCGACTATGCGCTCTCGTATAGGCACTTGGCTGGGTTAACCGATTTCTTTCGACGGCTGGCCCACGACGGGATCGTCCCGGACGGCTCCCTCTCCTTCATTACCGCGGCGTAAGGGGATGCTCGTGGATCGAACGACAGCGGAGTTTCGAGAGTACGTCGAGTTGTACCAACGAGCGGATTTGCTTGCCCTGGGACAGCTTGCGGATGCGGAGCGGTGGAAGCAACACGCCGATCCCGTCGTCACCTATATCGTCGATCGCAACATCAATTACACCAACGTCTGTGTTGCGGACTGTTCGTTCTGTGCCTTTTATCGTCGGCCCAAGCACCACGACGGATACGTCCTGAGTTTTGAACAGATCGGGGAAAAGATTGAGGAGTGTAAGGCGATCGGTGGTCAGCAGATCCTACTCCAGGGTGGTCACAATCCCTACATCCCCTTCGAGTGGTATCTCGATCTCCTGCAGTATATCAAACAACATCATGCGATTCACGTGCATGGCTTTTCCCCATCCGAAGTCGTGTTCTTCGCTCAGCGGTTCGGTCTTTCTGTTGCCGATGTCGTGCGAGAACTCCATGCGGCTGGACTGGACAGTATTCCCGGGGGCGGAGGCGAGATCTTGGTGGACGCCGTACGGCAACGGGTAGCCCAGAAGAAGGCCATGACCGAAGAGTGGTTAGGAGTACAGGAGGAAGCCCACCGGCAGGGAATGAAGACGTCCGTCACGATGATGTACGGAATGGGGGAATCCGCTGCCGATCGGGTGGAGCACCTCTTCCGGATACGGGAGGTCCAGGAACGGACGAAAGGATTTACCGCCTTCATCTGTTGGCCACTCCAGCCAGAAGGCACAGAGCTCGCTCACATGCAGAAAACCGATGCGGTGACCTATCTGCGTACCCTCGCACTCGCTCGTATCGTATGCGGTAACATCCCCAACCTGCAATCGAGCTGGGTCACGATGGGGCTCAAGGTTGGGCAGGTCGCGCTACGCTTTGGGGCCAACGATTTTGGAAGCCTGATGATGGAAGAGAACGTGGTATCCGCGGCGGGCACGACCCATCGGGCGACGATCCATGAGATGGAGCGCGCGATTGCGGATGCTGGGTTTACGGCGTGTCGGCGTCGACAGGACTATAGCCTCCTTGATGTACCGGTCGCCGCGTGATTCGCGTGGGGATTGGCTATGATTCTCATCGGTTCGTCCCCGGACGACGGTTAGTGCTTGCGGGGCAGCACATCGTCCATGACTTTGGCTTGGCTGGTCACTCCGATGCCGACGCCGTTGCTCACGCGATCATCGATGCGCTGCTGGGGGCAACTGGGGCGGGGGACATCGGGCAACTCTTTCCCGACACCGATCCGCGATGGCGCGACGCCGATTCCCTTATGCTCCTCCATACTGTCGTTCAGCTGCTCCGGGATCGAGGAGCAGATCCGGTCCACATCGATGTAACCGTGATCGTCGAACAACCCCGCATCGGTCCCTACCGTGAAGCGATGTCGACGGCACTGGCCCGCGTGCTCGGGGTTACCGACTCGTCGGTGAGCATTAAGGGGAAATCGAACGAAGGGATGGGATGGATCGGGCGAGGTGAAGGCCTTGCGGTGATCGCCGTAGCGACGGTGGAGGTCCGCTGATCGAGCAGTGGTTGGAGCACATCGCCGGGTGGCCGCCCGGCCTGGTGTACGTTTTTCTTGCCGTTGGCACCGTCATCGAGAATATCCTCCCCCCAGCACCGGCGGATATCCCCGTGGCGCTCGCTGCCTTCCTGGTGCACCGCGGTGGACTCGAGTCGCCCGGCGTCTTCCTCTCGGCCTGGGTTGGAAGCGTTGGCGGGGCACTGTTTGTCCATCGGCTGGCTCGCCGCTGGGGAAAACGATTCCTGAGCACACGCGTTGGGAGACTGGTTATTCAACCAGATGCATTTGCCCTGATGGAAAGAGGGTACCTCCGGTTTGGGATGACAGGGATCTTCTTCATGCGGCTGCTTCCTGGGTTTCGGATGGTGGTCGCCCCATTTACCGGTCTGGTCCCGCTGTCTACTTGGCGATCGATTCTTCCAATCGCGCTTGCCTCCGGCCTCTGGTACGGTCTGCTCACAATCATTGGGAACCGGGTCGGAGCGAGTTGGGAGGAGATTCGGAGCATTCTCGCCGAATTGAACGTGACCCTCGCGGTGGTGGCAGGGATTGTGGGACTGGGTCTTGTGGTCGTGGCATTTCTTGCCCGACGGCGGCGTCGCCGGGAGCGACTCTGGCAAGCCTTCCATCGTGCCTTTGAAGGTGACCCGGCGGCAGAGGCGCGCTCACACGAGGATCCGGCGTACGCTGCATGTGCCGTTCTGTTGCTGGAACTTGCGAGGAGTGACGTGGAACTGGACCCGACCGATCACCTTTCTCTGGTCGAGTATCTCCGAGAGCGCCTGAATCTTCCTGCCGAGACGAGCTGGCAGCGAAGTGTTGTTCCAATCGACCCGATCGAATTTGCACGACTGCTCGGGTTGCAATACCCATTGCCTGACCGAGTGACTCTCCTACAACGGTTAACCCATCTCGGTGAACTGGCGCCCCCTGGGCACCGTCAGCGTCTCCTTCAACGTGCGGCACGCCTCCTTGGCCTCTCGGATCCTGACGGGAAAGTCGATGCAGTATCCGGTGCCGGCTAACACCCGCGAGCGAGCATTCGGGGTTGAGTCCTTCCGAGACTTTCTCGCCCTGGAGGCCGGGCATAGCCCGCACACGATCGCGGCATACCTGCATGATGTGAGACGCTTCATCGCGTTTGCTTCGGAACGCGGGGCAAGCGATCCGGGGCATGTCACCAGGATGCAGCTACGGGATTTCATCTTCCTTCTCAAGGACCTCGGACTCGGGCAGGCAACCATCCGACGACAGGTCTCCGCTCTTCACACCTACTTTGGCTTTCTCCTCGGTGAAGGGCTGTTGGAAGTCGACCCGACGGAACGACTCGACGTTCCGAAGCGCTGGCGAACGCTCCCCGAGGTGCTGACCCGAGAGGAGATTGATCGCCTGCTCGCCGCTCCCTCTCTTGATCACCCGTTGGCATGGCGCAATCGTGCCCTCTTGGAACTTGGATACGGTGGGGGGTTGCGCGTGTCGGAACTCTGCGGGATGACACTTCCAGACTTGCTGTTTACGGAAGGCTTGGTGCGGGTATTGGGGAAGGGGGGGAAACAGCGACTCGTTCCCATTGGGAGAAAAGTCATTGCAGCGGTATCCACCTACCTCAACACAACCCGGGTGGATCTTGACCGAGGAAAGACTCGAAACGCCGTGCTCCTCAACCATCGGGGCACACCGCTCTCCAGGGTGGGAGCCTGGGGGGTCGTCAAGGCGATGGCGGCGCGTGCCGAAATCGGGAAAACGGTCACTCCACACACACTTCGTCATACCTTTGCGACCCACCTTCTTGAGGGTGGTGCTGATCTCAGGGCGGTGCAGGAGATGTTGGGGCACCAGGATCTCTCCACCACCCAGATCTACACGCATGTTGACCGCGCTTTCCTCCGCAAGGTTCATCGACGGTTTCATCCGCGAGGGTAGGGGTGGCGGAGATGGCAGCGGGAGGGGAGCGGGTGGGGGGGGTTGAGCAAGATCTTGCCGGATCATCATGGAGAAGATATGTTTCACGGTGTAACGTATTCAGGGAGTATCTATGCGTACCTATTGGCTCAAGATTGTGCTTGGGAGCCTCGTGGTATTCGGGGTTGGGTATAGCGTCGTCTTTGCCGTCCGCCGGTTTCGAATCAGGGTCTCCCCCGTTTCGACTGGAGGGGTGTCGCTGCCGATGAACCTGGTCGGCTTCACCGTCGATGGAGCCCGTTTCGGCAGCGTGAGTCGCGTCCAGGTAGCCCGTGGCCAGGATGGTCATCCTGGCGGGATCCGCCTTCGCGTTCGACTCGACGAACCACTCGGCGCCTCTCTTGAAGGGTGTCGGTTTGTGGCTCAGACGATCGAAGGAATTGAGACAGGGGCAGAGTTCCGATGTGTTAGGGAGGGCATGGGAGAGGTGGCAGGACTATCCGAATTTGGAGTGGTCCAGCTGGAGTCGAGGGCCGGCTCCGTTCGGGAAATGCCATTGTTGTTTCCGGTGGAAGTGAAATCGGGTCTACTGAACATGACGACATCGAATGCCAGGGAGTCGGTTTCAACGTCCTCCGACAGGGCAGTTTCCTCACGATACCGCGCGGAGGCTCGTTCACTGGCAGATTCACTCAGTCAATTGGAAAGTCAGGGGAACAGATCTCCATAATGTCTTGCTACACATGCCACTAGGCATCAAATCAAGACCCTTGCCACGAATCCGGCACGACTTTTGACGCGGGTCCGCCGGATCATTAGCTTTCGTCATGCAAATCCTCGGCGTCATTCCGGCGCGCCTCGGTTCGACTCGTCTTCCACGAAAACCCCTTCAGCTTCTCGGTGGGGTTCCTTTGGTTGTGAGGGTCATGGAGCACGTCCGTCTGTTTGAATTGGTGGACCGTCTCGTTGTGGCAACGGACGCATCGGAGGTGGCAGAGGTGGTCGCCGCCAGAGGCGTTGAAGTCGTCATGACCGGGCCCTGCCAGACGGGAACGGAGCGGGTGCGTGCGGTGGCTTGTGCGCCATCCTTTGCGCCCTATCCGGTCGTGATCAACTTTCAGGGCGATGAGCCATTTCTCCCGCGGGAGGCCGCTGAAGGTGCCCTGCGACAGGTTGTTCAGTGTGGTAATGACGTCGGGACGGCTGCTGTTCCACTCCTGAACGGCGATATGGGGGATCGGAATCGCGTCAAAGTAGAGGTTACGCCTGAAGGACGGGCACAGTCGTTTTTCCGGGACGAACGAGCAGGATCGACCGAGCGGTTGTGGCAACATCTTGGGATCTACGCATACACCCGCGAAGCGCTTGCGCGGTGGGTCGACGCGCAGCCAGACCCCCAAGAGCTCGGCGAAGGCCTGGAGCAACTGCGGGCAATGGCGTTAGGACTCTCCATTGGCGTAGCCACTCTTGCTTCAGTCCATTCACGTGCCGTCGATACGGTGGCAGACCTTTCTCGCGCCGAAGCGCACTGGCGCATGGCACTTGAGGCGACTTCATGAACGTTGAGACTGATCGGGCAACTAAGTATGTATTTGTGACCGGTGGCGTGGTGTCGTCACTGGGCAAAGGGATCGCAGCAGCCTCATTGGGTCGGCTCCTCGTGCAGCGCGGCCTCAACGTGACCATGATCAAGTTCGATCCCTATATCAATGTCGATCCGGGGACGATGTCGCCGTTCCAGCATGGAGAGGTCTTCGTTACCGATGATGGTGCGGAAACCGATCTCGATCTGGGGCACTACGAACGATTCATCGACTATCCGCTGTCGCAACTCAATAACGTGACCTCAGGCCGGATCTATCAATCGGTCATTAACAAGGAACGTCGCGGCGATTACGCTGGGTCCACGGTGCAGGTGATTCCGCACATTACAGACGAAATCAAACTGGCACTGCGTCGAGCCGCGACCTCACACGATGTGGTGATTGTGGAAGTGGGTGGGACCGTGGGGGATATCGAATCCCTGCCGTTCCTTGAGGCCATCCGTCAGTTTCGCCACGAGGTCGGGCGTGAGCACGCCGTGTTCATTCACCTGACGCTTGTCCCATATATTGCCGCGGCCGGCGAACTAAAAACCAAACCGACTCAGCACTCGGTGCGGGACCTCATGCAACTCGGGATCCAGCCGGATCTCCTCGTGTGTCGCAGTGAGCACCGATTGAGCGACGACATCAAGCAAAAGATCGCACTGTTCTGCAACGTCGAATTTGGTTGCGTGATCGAGAGCCCAGACGTCGCTTCGATCTATGAGATACCGCTCCGCTTTCATTCACAGGGGCTTGATCGTGCCGTGTGCGACCGCCTCAACCTCGAGACACCAGACCCGGATCTGACCGAGTGGGTCGAGATGGTTCAGACCATTCTGGTCCCGAAGGAGCGAGTTCGCATCGCGGTGGTTGGCAAATACACCGATCTCCACGATGCCTATAAGTCGGTTCAGGAAGCCCTCGTCCACGGGGGCATCGCGCATCAGGTCGGTGTTGATATCCAATGGATTGCGAGTGACCGATTTACTGATTTGGCGGAGGCAGGATCGCTACTGGCAGGATTTCAAGGCCTCTTGATTCCGGGTGGATTTGGGGAACGCGGGATCGAGGGCATGGTGACCGCGGTCCGCTGGGCACGGGAGAACAAGCTTCCGTTCTTTGGAATCTGCCTTGGCCTCCAGACGGCCATCATCGAGTTTGCTCGCAACGTCTGCGGGCTGGAAGGCACCAATTCCACAGAGTTTGAGCCGGCCTGCTCAACCCCTGTGATTGCCTTAATGGCGTCTCAGCGTGAGGTCACTGATCTGGGGGGGACCATGCGACTCGGCGCCTATCCGGCGCGCTTGCGGCAAGGATCGTTGGCGGCCGAAGCGTATGGAGACACCGAGGCGAGC
>JAJCZW010000045.1 GCA_029262155.1 Gemmatimonadota bacterium | reverse complement strand
TTCGGGACAGACCTCCTGGCAGTATCCGCAGAACACGCAGCGAAACTCATCGATCTCATAGATCAGTGGATAGCGATGTCCCGACTCGTCCTCGCCCGGCACCAGCTTGATGCAGTTTGCCGGACAGATCTGAGGACAGAGCCCGCAGGCGACGCACTTCGATCGCCCTTGCTCATCAGCCATCATCCGATGTGTGCCTCTCCACCGTGGCGACAGGCTCCAGTCGGCGCTGCTCTTTTCCTCTGGATATTGCATGGTGACCTTCGGTTCAAACATATGCTTGAAGGTCAATGCCATCCCCTTGAGGGCGGCGCGAACATAGCTGGTGTCGCGCGTCGGCCGGGGAAGCACCTTCACACCAATCGTCATGGGTTCGTGACCTCAAGTGGGGCCTCAGGAAGCGATGTCGAGTCTTGTCGATAGGATCCAACCACGATGTGCCCCCGGTCGAGTCCAAAGAACACGCCGTAGGCCAGAACAACATTCAGCGCGAAAAGAAGCAGCATCTTCAGGCGAACTCCCTCCACGCCGAGCCCGTGCTCGATACCATACACCGCGAGCGTCGTCACGACGATATACCCCAACGCCAAAGGCAGCATCACCTTCCATCCGAGCGCCATCAATTGGTCGTATCGAAAACGAGGGAGGGACCAACGGATCCACATGACGAAGAAAATCCAGAAGAGGACCTTGAGAAACATCACGAGTCCCGTCAGGACAGTTTGGAGGACACCTCCGGTTTGATCCCATCGGGTAAACGGAATATCCCATCCCCCAAAAAAGAGGGTTACGATCATGGCACAGACGGTTACGATGTTGGCGTACTCGGCAATAGGAAACATGGAGAACTTCATCGCACTGTATTCGGAGTGATATCCTGCGACGAGTTCGGATTCGGCCTCGGGCAGGTCAAAGGGCAGTCGGTTGGTTTCGGCCAAGCCCGCGATCAGAAACACAAAGAACGAGAGAAACAGCGGTAGTACAAACCACAGCCCCGTCTGCTGCTCCGCGATAATCGCACCGAACGAAACATTCCCAGAGAGCAACAGGACTGGAATCAGACTCATTCCCATGGCCACTTCATAGCTGATCATCTGGGCGCTCGATCGGAGTCCACCCAGCAGACTGTACTTGTTATTGGAGGACCATCCCGCCAAGGCAATACCGTACACGCCCAAGGAGCTGATGGCTAGCACGAAGAGAAACCCGATGGGGAGATCGGCCACAGCGAACGGAAGCAGGCCGTCGTGGGTGAACTGCCCCAGCATTGGCAGGGTAAAATCGAAGGTCACCGGCAGTGGCGCGGCCCATGGAATCACTGCCGACAGCATCATGGCAGGAATAAACGCCATCATGGGAGCCAGCATGAACAACGTCCGGCTGGCCTCCGCCGGAATCGTCTCTTCCTTCAGGATGTTCTTCACACCGTCCGCGGCAGGCTGCAAGAGACCAGCCCATCCAACGCGGTTGGGCCCCCGGCGATTCTGCATCCAGGCAGACACCTTGCGCTCCATCAAGGTGAGGAGCGCGACCCCGACCATGAGCACGGTGAACACGACGAGCATCTTGAGAGTGGCGAGGAGCAGAAACCCTTTGAGGGCTGGGGTCATCCGACCGCCCCTGCCGCGACAACCCGCCGACCACCGAATCCGAGCGTTCCGTGAGTGATGCCATCCAAAGAAGGCACCTGACTCGCCACAGTGAGAAAAGCCTCTGCCGCGGTCTCTTCGGCCGTGCGATCGGGGGCATGCCGGGCCCAGGCAGCAGCCGCGACCCACCAGGCTGGCCGAGCCATCCCGGGGGCTCCTTTCGCAGCCTGGAACCGCTGAACCCGCCCGTCCCGATTGATAAAGGTGCCATCCTCTTCCACGAGCGACGACATCGGGAGCACCAAGTCGACTGCCTCGCTCCACGATTCATCGACAGTGCCCAACACGACCACGCGGGCGTGACTCTCATCGAGGAGGCGTTGCAGTTCCGCATCCAGCGGAAGATCGACCAGCACGACTCGTTTGGCTCGCGACAAATTGCCCGTTGCCGCCTTCCAGTCGGTATCGTAACCGAGTAGCCTGGCGCCGCTCGCGTTGGCGACCCGTTCGGCGCGAAGGGCCAAATCGGGGATCCCGACCAACGGCTCTTCCGGCCCAGAGGGTACGAGGACCGTCGTTGCAAGTGCGGTGTCCCCTACCAAGCGTTTCAACAGGCCAAGCCCCTCGGTCGACACATTCGCTGAGGCCAACAGCACGACGTCGGGACCTGCGTCACCGAGCGACTTCGCTAAGTGTTCGAGGGCTGTCTCCCAGTCGGTCGCGCGCAGTCGATCGCCCTCCCGCACCAGTGGGGCCTCGGTTCGGTCTCCTCGATTCATCCACCGGTAGTGCATGCGCCCATGATCACACATGAAGTGTCGATTCACTTCGAGGTTGGCCCGAGGGCGGATGCGCACAACCACATCATCGCGCGTATCGATCATCACGTTGCATCCTTGGCTACAGCCACTACAGATGCTCGCTGTCGTATCAAGATCCCACGCGCGGGCCTTGTGGAGAAAATCCTGAGAAATCAGGGAACCGACCGGGCAGAGATCGACGACGTTTCCAGCCCACGGGTGGTCCAGAGCGTGATCCGGATCAATGCCGATGAAGGCACGATCGCCGCGCTCGGAAACATTCAGGACCGGCGCGTCAGCAACACTGTCCATGAACCGGACGCAACGGGTGCACAGGATGCATCGATTCGGCACGTAGAGTACGTCCGGCCCGAAGACTTCGACGGGATTAAACCGTTTGGGATAATCGCCGTATCGAGTGCCCGACCGCCCTTCGTAGAACACGTAATCTTGGAGCTCACACTCCCCCGCTTGATCGCAGATGGGGCAATCGAGGGGGTGGTTGATCAGAAGAAACTCGAGCACGCTCTCGCGGGCCTTCTCGGCGGATGGGCTGTGCACATGGACCACTTGTCCGTCGGCCACCGCGGTGACGCAGGCCGGGAGAAGCTTCGGTGCCTTCTCCACCTCCACGAGACACATCCGACAGACCGCGGGAGACGGGAGCGACGGGTGATAGCAATAGTGCGGGACGAGCACGCCCGCCTGCTTGGCGGCCTCGATAATGGTGGTCCCCTTGGGAACCTCAATCGTGCAACCGTCGATCGTTACCGACACGCAATCAGTGCTCATAGAATCAGATGCCCACCAGAACGGGTGCTTTCTTCGCGGTCAGATAGTCGTCAAACTCATTGCGGAATTTCTTGATACCGCTCACGACTGGGGCTGCACAGGAATCGCTCAGGACGCAAATCGTTTTGCCGGTCATATTATCCGCCAGATCCAGAAGAAGGTCGAGATCTTCGACCGTCCCCTTCCCGGCGAGTATCCGCGCAAGAATCTTGGTGGTCCAGGCGGTGCCCTCTCGACACTGAGTACATTGGGCACAGGATTCATGAGCATAGAATTTCGCAAGTCGATAGATCTCATAGACCATGTCAGTCGAATCATCCATGACGATCATTCCGCCCGAGCCTAACATCGATCCCGCCTCGACGACCCCCTCATAGTCAAGTATGCAGGTGTCGGCTTCTGCTGCATTAAGAATAGGGACGGAAGAGCCGCCAGGGATGACCGCTTTCAGGGTGCGCCCTGGCCGCATACCGCCGCACATATCGAAGATCAGCTCCGACATCGCGGTGCCCATGGTGAGTTCGTAATTCCCCGGTTTCATCACATGCCCACAAACGGAGATGAGTTTCGTCCCAGTGCTTTTCTTATTGCCAGCACACAGGCCGGCATACCACTCGGCGCCACGAGTGAGAATGTGGGGAACGGCGGCGAGAGTCTCGACGTTATTGATTGTTGTTGGTCTCCCAAAGAGCCCCGCCTGGGCCGGGAACGGTGGCTTGATCCGCGGATTCCCCCGTTTCCCTTCGAGGGAATTCATCAGAGCCGTTTCTTCGCCACAGATGTAGGCTCCGGCCCCTCGATGGAGCACCATATCAATACGGTGCTTCGAGCCCATCGCGTGGTCGCCCAGCACACCCTCTGCGTAGGCTTCCGCAACGGCTGCTTCCATAATCGACCAGGGCTCGGTGAACTCGCCGCGGATGTAGATGTAGCACTGCTCGGCCCCGATGGCATAGCTCGCAATCGCGCATCCTTCGATTAACGCATGGGGGGTCCAGCGCATGATCTCGCGATCCTTAAAGGTGCCCGGCTCGGACTCATCGGCGTTGCACACGAGGTAGTGTGGCTTCCCATCGCCGGTTGGCATGAATGACCACTTGAGCCCGGTAGGAAACCCTGCCCCGCCCCGACCACGCAACCCAGATGCTTTCACGGTATCAATGATCTCAGTCGGCGCCATAGCGAGCGCGGCCTTTAGAGCGGCATAACCACCTCGCTCCTGCCATCCTGCGACGGTGCGCGCAGGGGCATCTCCAAAATGGGTCGAGAGCACGGGTGTTTCGCTGGAGTGTATCGGGTGGGGGTATCCCATCACTCGTACCTCTGAAGGAGACCGGGGACTCGTTCCGGCGTCACACTCTCAATGAAGTCGTTACCCACCAAAATCGGTGTCGCAAAACCACACGCTCCCAGGCACTCGGCTTCGACCACCGTGAACCGACCGTCTGGGCTGGTCGCACCCAACTCCCGGCATCCCGTCTCCTTGAGGATTGCCTTTAGCGTCTCCCCTGCCCCACAGAGATGGCACGGTGAAGTAGTACACACCTGAATGACATGCCGTCCCATCGGGTGCTGATGGTACATCGTATAGAAGGTCACCACCCCACGCACATACGCTGGGGTTACGTCGAGCAGTGCTGCGACCTCGGCCATGGCCGCCGGCGCAATCCAACCGCGGGTCTCCTGAACGATCCAGAGCGCGGGAAGAAGACATGCTTGCTTCGTCGGATAGAGGGGGAAGAGGGCTTCAAGCTTTGCCAACGCTGGACCGGTAAACACCGGCTCAAAGGGTACCTCTGCGACCGGCACGTGATTCATCGATCGACCTCCCCCATGACGATATCGACGCTGGCATTGATGGCGATCACATCGGACAGCAGCACCCCTTCGCAGAGGGATGGTAGGATCGACAGGTTGATGAATGCTGGGGGCCGGATACGCCAACGCACCGGCTTGGCCGTCCCATCGGAAACGAAATAATATCCCAACTCACCCTTGGGGTTCTCGACACCCAAGTAGGCATCACCCTCTGGGGCGGGCACCCCCTCCATGACTTGCTTGAAGTGATAGATCATGGCTTCCATATCACTCATGGCCCGATGTTTCGGTGGCAGAATAACCCGGGGATCCTCCACGTTGATCGGCCCCGGCTCCAACCGGTCTAATGCTTGCTCCAGAATCCGGGTCGACTGAAACATCTCCTCCAGACGGACCCGGTATCGATCGTAGATGTCGCCATGCTCCCCGATGGGGACATCAAAGTCATAGGATTCGTAATCGAGATACGGACGATCCTTACGAACGTCATAGGGTACACCGCTCGCACGCAGCATCGGGCCGGACAGGGACCAGTTGATCGCCTCGTCCGCGGGAATCACGCCAACGTCCTGGGTCCGACCGATCCAGATGGCATTTCGGGTGAACATCGTGTCAACTTCCCGAAGCGTCTTCGGGAAGGTCCGGCAGAAGGAGCGCAGACCCTCTTCCCATCCTTCGGGGATATCCGCCATCATCCCCCCGACACGGGTCAGGCTCGTCGTGAGGCGGGCGCCGGTCCACGCTTCCTGGAGATTATAGATCTCCTCGCGTTCTTGAAAGGACCAGAGGAATGGCGTGAATGCGCCAAGGTCGATTCCGGTCGTTCCAAGCCACACGAGGTGGCTAATAATCCGACTCATCTCACAGGCGATGACCCGTAGGACACGACACCGTGGTGTCACCTCAATTCCCATCAGTTTCTCAGCGGCCAAGGCGAGGGCCACATTGTTAGCCATTGGGGAGAGGTAGTCTGTCCGGTCCGTCAGGGGGATGATCTGATTGTAGTGACGGTATTCGCCGAGCTTTTCGAAACCAGAGTGCAGGTAGCCGATGTGGGGAATCACGCGCTTCACGATCTCGCCTTCTAACTCGACTACCAATCGAAGGACACCGTGTGTGGCCGGGTGCTGAGGACCGATATTGACGATCATATGCTCGGCGCCAAAATCGCCCAGATCTACATCCGGCTCGTGCCCCAAGCCCAGCGGAATGCGGGTCGGGCGTCCGTCGGGATCGAGGCCCGGTGTCGCGAGGGAAAGCTCCACGGTACGGGTGGTCACTCGACCTCTCCGCGTTCGCCCTTAGCCAACCGTTCTTGCATATCCACCGGCAGCTCATGAAGCGCCTCGGCCAAGGAGAGTTCCTCCATCGAGTAATGGGCTTCGGGGTTGGCAGCCAAGGCCTGACGCACCTGTTCCGCCCTGGAGAACTGTCCCCGGAGCGGGAAGGATTTCCGCAGAGGATGGCCCTCGGCGTAGGTCTCCCACATCAAAATCCGCCGAAGATCGGGGTGCCCCTCGAAATGGATACCGAACATGTCGAACACTTCTCGCTCCAACCAATCGGCACCTTGCCACAGGTCGGTGACGGTGGCCACGCTCAATCGGTCAGCCGTTGCCACCAGCTGAATCTTAAGACGCAGGTCCACTCGGCGTTCGAGGGAGCGGAGCTGGTAGACCACCTCCAGAGGGCGTTCAGGATCGCGATACTCCACCGCCGTCAGATCGGTGAGGTAATTGAAATCCTGTCCCGGGGTGTCTCGAAGCCACTGCAGTATGGCGTGGGCCTTGCCGGGGTCGACAAAAACAACCGTGTCGCCGCAGGAGACAGTATCCTGGAGGATTGCATCGCCGAATGCAGACCGGAGCGCCTCGACAGTACCCCCAACGGCATCAGCGATCATGCGCTACGAGTCTGGTGGACAGAGTTTCCAAATGGCTCGGACAACTCATCGACCTGTTCGGCTGGCAGGAAGAGACCAGTGCTGGGATCCGTTAGGTGCTCCACGCGGAGGGTGGAATCCGAAAGTCGCTCCCCTCGAATCTTTTTCTGGAGCAGGAGAATGCCATATATCAGCCCTTC
>JAJCZW010000044.1 GCA_029262155.1 Gemmatimonadota bacterium | reverse complement strand
CGTTTGTCATCGGTCCCGTCGTCATCCGAGCCCTTCGCGCTCGGAAGGTAGGACAGGTGGTACGGGCGGACTTCCTGACGAGTCACGATGGGAAGCGGGGAACTCCGACCATGGGTGGGATCATCATCTTGACGGCGGTGGTTGTCCCCACGTTGCTCTGGGCACCTTGGAACAATCGGTTCGTCGTCATCGCCCTGTTGGCCACGTTGTGGATGGGAGGCATCGGATTCCTGGACGATTACCTCAAGGTCGTTCAAGGGAAATCTCGGGGACTCATCGGACGGTGGAAGCTGGTGGGGCAAATCTTCTTTGGCGTGGTGCTCGCGCTCGTGTTGCTGCGGTGGCCGGTCGTGTCCCCAGCGACGATGCCCGCCAGTGCGACGACGATTCCGTTTTTCAAGTACATCGTGGTGACCTTCGCCCCCTGGCTCTATGTCATCTTTGTTACTGGCGTGGTGACTGGATTCAGCAACGGGGTGAACCTGACCGATGGACTCGACGGACTGGCAACGGGGCTCAGTGCCATCGCGGCCGGCGCATTCGCATTTTTTGCGTATGTCCTCGGGCGGGTCGACACGACAGCCTATCTCAACCTCTTCTACTTGCCCGGGGCCGGTGAACTTGCCGTGTTCTGCGGTGCCCTGATGGGTGCAACCGTCGGTTTCCTCTGGTTCAATGCACATCCGGCGGAAGTGTTCATGGGCGATACCGGAAGCTTGGCACTCGGAGGAGCGTTCGGAACCGTTGCGATTCTCCTTAAGGCTGAATTTCTCTTGGTGATCATTGGCGGAGTCTTCGTCGCGGAAGCGGTGTCCGTCCTGCTGCAAACTGGAGTTTACAAGTGGTATAAGCGCTCCCGAGGGAAGGAGTACGCCGACGCCCACCGGGTGTTTCGCATGGCGCCATTGCATCACCACTTTGAGAAACTTGGGTGGGCTGAAACCACCGTCGTGACTCGGTTCTACATCTTCGGCATCATGTGTGCCCTGGTAGCCGTGGCGACGCTGAAGCTTCGATGAATCCCTTCGCGCGGTGGCAGGGCGGCGAGAGGGAGGTGGCCGTGATCGGGTTGGGACGAAGTGGTATCGCGGCGGCTCGGCTCCTCAACGCGATGTCCGTCGCCGTGTATGCCTCTGACCAAAACCAAGCGATGGGACAGGCGCCAGGGGTCATCGATCTGCGGGAGCGAGGCGTCGCAATCGAGCTCGGGCACCATGATTATGACCGCATTCGCCGGGCGGTGGCCGTCGTGTTGTCGCCCGGCGTGCCTCCCGACGCTGAGGCGGTGCGCGCCGCTCGGGAAGGGTCGAATGATATTCGAGCCGAAGTGGATCTTGGGTTTGAAGCGCTGCCGGATGACTGGCATACCATCTGTGTGACCGGGACCAATGGGAAAACCACCACGACGGCCTTAATCGCTCATCTCCTCCAGAGCGCTGGCGTGTCGGCCCAGGCCGTTGGCAACATTGGCGTTCCGCTGTGTGATGCCATTCTGTCCCCAAGTCCACCCCGGTGGATGGTAGTGGAGCTCTCTTCCTTTCAGCTTCACGATACCCGACACCATCGCCCGACGGTGGGGCTCTTGACCAATCTGGCCCCCGATCACCTGGACCGGTATCCGAGCGTCGATGCGTATTACGCCGATAAGCGTCGGCTCTTCCTTCACGCCTCACCCTCCTCGATTTGGGTGCTCAACCGTGATGATGCCCAAGTGGCCGCCTTGGTGGCGTCGGTGGAGGGACAGCAGCTCATGGTTTCCCTCGATGGCGAGGCCGACGGCTGGTACGATCGTGAGGGTCAGGTACTCCGCGTAGGGCCTGACCTGACGTTCCCACGGTCTAACCTCCCGTTACTGGGGGACCACAACGTGGCCAATACCTTAATGGCCGTGCTGGCTGCACAAGCAACTGAGATCCCCCTGGCGAGCCTGTGGAAGGGAGTTGGGTGCTTCTCTGCCTTGCCGCATCGACTGGAGCCGATTCGGGTGTGGCACCAGATTCATTGGATCAACGACTCCAAGGCGACCAACCTGTCGAGTACAAGTGTCGCGGCGGCCGCAATGGACAGGCCCTTCGTGCTGCTCTTGGGGGGAAGGCACAAGGGGGAACCCTACGATCGGCTCCTGCCGATGCTCGCGGGACGATGCCGGGAAGTGGTGTGCTATGGAGAATCCGCCCCGCTGATTGAAGGAGACCTCGGGGCCCACTTGGCCGTGAAGCGGGCGACGTCGTTAGAAGAGGCGGTGGCCCTTGCCGGGAAGGATGCGCACCAGGGAGATGCGGTCCTCCTTTCGCCGGCCTGCTCCAGCTATGACATGTTTCGGAGCTTCGAAGAACGGGGCGAGCGGTTTCGCATCGCTGTGGAAGACTTGTGACCAGGGGGCACATTGCGCACCCGGGCGACGCGCGCTGGGAGACACGACTGTTGGCCGTCATCGTGGCCACCCTGACTGTCTTCGGAATTGTCTCACTCTATGGTGCGGCAAGTTTTCAGCAGGATGCCATGGGGTTTGCTATACGGCAAACGATCGGAGCGGTCCTCGGCGGAGTCCTTCTCTTGCTCTCACTGGGCGTGGATTATCATCGATGGCGTGCCTTCGCCTGGCCGATGCTTCTGGCCACGATCGCCGCACTGCTGATCCCGTTATTGCCGGTTACGCAGCACTGGGCCCCGGAAGCCAATGGTGCCCGCCGCTGGGTACGGTTCGGGTCCCTGTCTTTTCAGCCCGCCGAAGTAGCCAAGTTCGCAATCGTCGTCTGGAGTGCCATGTTAGCGACGAAGAAAGGGGAGCGCGTTCGTGGTTTCAAACGCGGTGTCGCACCTTTTCTTGTTGGCATTGGATTGGTCACATTGTTGATTCTTTTGGAACCCGACCTCTCAATGGCCGCACTCGTTGGATTGTTGGGTGGGCTTGTCCTGTTCACTGCTGGTGCCAAAATCGGACACTTCCTGCTCTTGGGGATGGGTGTGCTGCTCCTCGGCTTCCAGCAGATCAAGGATGCGCATTTCCGAGCCGTTCGTTTCCTCGATTGGTTGAATCTGAGCACCGCAACAAATGATCCAGATTCGCAAATCATCCAGTCCCTCATTGGGATGGGCTCAGGGGGCTTCTTTGGGGTTGGTTTCGGTCAAGGACAGCTCAAGCTGGGACATCTCCAGTATGCCTACTCCGATTTCCTTTTTAGTACGATCGGAGAGGAGTGGGGATTGCTCGGCGTGATCGTCATTGCCGGATGCTATGCCCTCTTCTGCTGGGTAGGCTTCCGCATCGCGAAGACCGCCGCCGACCCGTTCGGACGATATCTGGCGACCGGAATTACTGCGGCAATAGGCATTACGGCCGTCCTGCACATGGCGGTGACGCTCGGTCTTATTCCCACCACGGGACTGACTCTCCCATTTATGTCGTACGGTCGATCGAGTCTCATGATGAGTCTGTTGATGGCGGGTGTGTTGATGAATATTGGGCGGTATCGCGGTCGGCGAGCGACAGCGTGACGTGTCGCGTACTGATCGCCGGAGGAGGGACCGGCGGGCACCTCATGCCGGCGCTTGCGCTCGCCGAGGGACTATCTGGTGCGCACCCGGATTGGAGCATTCATCTCGCCGGGGCCAGTCGGGGGCTCGAAGCGGTGGTGCTTCCCACCCGCCCGTTCCCGTATACGCTCCTCTCAACCCAGCCGATCTATCGACGGCAGTGGTGGAGAAATCTCCTCTGGGCGACCGCGCTTCCGCGGGTCGTGTGGGAGACCCGATCTCTCCTTAACCAGGTTCAGCCGACGCTGGTCATCGGTACGGGAGGGTATGCATCGGCACCGGTGTTGTACTGGGCGAGTCGGCGCGGCATCCCTACCGCCATCCAAGAGCAGAATGCCTATCCTGGAGTAGCCACCCGCTGGTTGGCCGGGCGAGTTCGTCATATCTATCTTGGCGTCCCCGAAGCGCGAGGGTATTTGCAGCCCGGGAAGAACACCAAGGTGTTCGATACAGGAACCCCGGTGGCGCCTCCTGATCGCGCCAGACGGCCCGTCGCGGCGGAAGGCTTTGGCCTCGATCTATCCCGGCCTGTGCTGTTGGTGAGTGGGGGCAGTCAAGGAGCGATCAAGATCAATCAGTTGGTCGCCGAGTGGCTCACCCACGGAGGAGGTGCCGAGATTCAGATGCTCTGGTCGACCGGGAGAGGGAGTTACACCGAATTCGCCCGCTTCCACGACCCGCCAGCCGTGACCGTCAAAGACTTCATCGATCCGATGGCCGATGCCTGGGCGATCGCGAGCCTCGCTCTCACGCGGGCGGGGATGATGACGATCGCCGAGGCGATGGCGTGGGGGGTACCCCTTGTGATGGTTCCGCTCCCAGGGGCCGCCAGTGACCATCAAACAGCGAATGCTGAGGTGGTGGCCCGAGCGGGGGCTGGTGTGCTCCTCCACCAGCAGGAAGCGACCAGCGACCGATTGGGGGCCAAGCTCGAAGGGTTGCTCCGAGATCGAGAGGGCCTCAGCGAGATGGCATCTCGCGCTCTGGCCCGAGGCCGACCGGAGGCGGGGCGTCGAATTCTCGAACACCTGACCGATCTCCTGTCGTGATTCAGTCCTTTGCCAACTTCAATGATGATTTTAGATTAGACCATTGTCCATGAACCCGTTTCTGCCCGGCGATCCAAGGCCCGTCCATTTTGTCGGGATTGCAGGTGCCGGGATGAGTGCCCTCGCACAGGTAGCCCTTGGGCGTGGAGTACCAGTTTCTGGAACCGATCCTCTGGTCCGATCCGTGGCGCATCTCCGTGCTGCTGGAGCGACCATCGAAGAGGGTCCCAGTCCAGGACGAGTCGATGGGGCGAGGGCCGTGATTGTCAGTGCCGCGATCCCTCCCGGGCATCCGGAGGTGGTGCGGGCAACCACGCTGGGGATACGGATCCTTTCGCGGAAAGAAGCCCTTGCTGCCCTCGTGGCGGTGGGGAAGACAATAGGAATTGCCGGAACCCACGGGAAGACGACCACGACGGTGATGACGACCGTGGCGCTCGCGGCGGGAGGATGGCGACCGACCGGACTCGCAGGCGGATTCGTCACGGCGTGGCAGGGTAACGCCTTGCTAGGCGATTCAGAATGGTTCGTGGTCGAAGCAGACGAGTACGATAAGGCTTTTCTTGCGCTTTCACCTACGGTGGCCGTCATCAACAACGTGGATGTCGATCATTTGGAATGCTATGGGTCGGAGAATGCCTTGGATGATGCGTTCGTGACGTTTGCTGGCTCCGCCGAAACCACCCTGGTGGGTACCACCGGGTCTCGGACGGATCGAGTGGCAGCACGTCTTGGCGACGGCACACTCCGTTTCGGACCCAACGCGGCCATTCACTGGACAGACGTGGCCTACGAACCAACTGGAACGACCGCCAGGGTCCATCTTCCCGATGGTGGGGAGTGGCCGCTCCGGCTTCGAGTTCTTGGGGAACACAACCTCCGTAATGCGGTAGGAGCCCTCGGGGTCGTATGGTCGATCGGCGCCGATGTGGCAGCGGCGACCGGTGCCCTAGCCCAGTTTGAAGGTGTTGGCCGTCGCTTCCAGATCCGAGGCGAATATCGTGGGATCACGCTGGTTGATGATTACGCGCACCACCCTGCAGAGCTTCGTGCGGTACTGGCCGCTGCCCGTCAGCCGTTTCCCGGTCGCAGGCTGGTCGCGGTGTTCCAACCGCATCTCTATAGCCGCACCGAACGATGCAGTGCTGAGATGGGTGCTGCGCTGGCGGATGGGGCGGATGTTGCCTTTGTGACTGCGATCTACCCCGCTCGAGAGGAACCGATTCCGGGAGTCACCGGCGAAGCGGTCGCCCATGCGGTGCGGGCGTCTGGTGGCGAGGGGCGATACGAACCCGATCTGGATGCATTGCAGGCCTATCTTCACCGCTTCCTCCAACCGGGCGATGTCGTGCTGACGTTGGGCGCGGGCGACATCAGCGAATGGGGTGCTCGGCTTGCCAACGTGTTGGGGGAGGATCCGTGCGCGACCTAACACGAGGATGGGTCGCAGTGGGTGCCGCTGGCGTTGCGGCTCTGCTTTGGTTCGGCCTCCCCATCGTGCTGCGACAGATGGACTTCTTTACCGTGCGCCGGATCGAATTGGTTGGCGCCCGATATACGACCGTTGCCCAGGTCCATGAAGCCCTTGCACTCCCGTCTGGATCATCGCTTTTCGATCCCGTCAAGTCCTTACGCGATCAAGTAGGTCAACTTCCCGGACTCCAAACCGTGCAGATCCATCGCCGCCTCCCTGGGACCCTGCGGGTCGTGGTGCGGGAACGCGATGCGATTGGGCTCGCCATGGTCGATGACCTGCTCCGGCTCGTGGATCAGGATGGTCACGTCCTGCCATTCGATCCAGCGTACGTCGCGGTCGATCTTCCAATCGTGTCCGCGGAGCCGGCGGTCATGCACGCCCTTGCGACAGTTCGTCTATCCGACCCCGACCTCTATCACACGGTGACACGGGCGCACCCGATGCCTTCGGGGGTCGCTCTGGATACGCCCAACGGCCGGTTTCTGGTTCGAGAAGGCTGTACACCCAGTGATATCCGGGCGCTCCGGGCGGTCCTCACCGATCTCGAGGCACGAGGCCATCACTACCGCGAAGTTGATGGCCGATTTGACGGACGCGTCATCGTCAGGGGTTGGGGGGCGTGATCCCTCCGAGCACTCGGCTGGTGGCCGCCCTGGACCTGGGATCAACCAAGGTTGCAGCGGTGATCGGGGAAGCCACCGGAGATATTCGGAGCCCCGGTGTGAAGATTCTGGGGGTCGGGCTCGAACGGACCCCGGGCATTCGCCGGGGCGTGGTGCGTGATATCGAAGAAACAACTCGAGCCATTACGAAGGCAATGAAGGATGCCCAGCTGATGGCCGGGGTCGAGGTTGGTACGGTGTATTGTGGTGTGGCTGGCGAGCATGTGGCCGGTCGAAGTTCACACGGTGTCGTGAGTGTGACGGGGGCTGAGATCCGAACGGCCGATGTCGCCAGGGTCAATGATGTAGCGAGCAATGTCTCCTACGGACGAGACCACGAGTTGCTCCACGCGATTCCGCAAGACTACCTGGTCGACCAGCAAGCCGATGTTACCGATCCGATCGGGATGACGGGCTCCCGGTTGGAAGCTGAGGTGTATTTGGTCACTGTCTTGAGCAGTGCCTTGCAGAATCTCCGAAAGTGTGTCGAACGGGCAGGCTACCATGTGGGAGAGTTCGTGTTGGAGCCGCTGGGCTCGTCTCTGGCTACGCTCACGCCTGATGAACGGGATTTGGGGTGCGCCCTGGTGGAGCTCGGGGGTGGCTCGACCCACGTCTCGGTGTTCCACGGCGGGAAGATTCGACACAGCGCCTCGCTCATGTTTGCCGGTTCCCACGTTACCAATGATATCGTGCACGGTCTCCAGGTCACCCAGCTCGATGCCGAACGCATCAAACACCGCTTCGGAGCCGCATATGAGCCGTTGGTGGCGGAAGAGGACACCTTCGAGCTTCAGAGTACGCCAGGGCAGGGGCCTCGGGTGGCTCATCGGCGAGTGCTTGCTCACATCATGCGGATGCGGCTCCAGGAGATACTGGAGCTCGCCGCCGACGAATTATCCCGCGCGGGGTACCAACAACGACTCCCTGCGGGCATCATTCTGACTGGGGGGGGGGCGCAGACGCCTGGTATCGTCGAGCTGGCGCGCGAAGTATTTGCGCTTCCAGTCCGCTCGGGAGAACCGGGCGAGAATCTGACCGGTTTGGTAGATAGCGTCGATACCCCGCGCATGGCAGTTGGGGTCGGTTTGACCCTCTTCGGGGCCAAGCAGGTTGCGTTGGGCAGTGCTTTCGGTGCAGGTGGTCGTCGTTCGCCGGCAGTGGAGAAGGTGTTGGTGCCGGTGATGCGGTGGCTTCAAGAGTTCTTCTAAGGTCGCGAGGCCAGACCCGAGGAAGTGAATATGCGATTTGAATTGGAGACTGGGAGCGCCCAAGGGGCACGGATGCGTGTGGTCGGGGTCGGCGGTGGTGGAGGCAACGCCGTGAACCGGATGATCGAAGAGAAACTCGTGGGAGTCGGGTTCATCTCGGTCAACACGGACGCCCAATCACTGGCGGCGGCGAAGTCGGACGTCAAGGTCCAGATTGGGCAAAAACTGACCCGTGGGCTTGGTGCCGGTGCGCGCCCGGAGATCGGACGTCAAGCGATCGAGGAAAACCGTGACGAGGTCGTCCAGGCACTTCAAGATTCCGATCTGGTCTTTGTGACCTGCGGGATGGGAGGTGGCACCGGGACGGGTGCTGCTCCGATTGTCGCCCAAATTGCCCGTGACCTAGGCGCGCTGACCGTTGGGATCGTCACCAAACCGTTCCTCTTCGAGGGACGGAAGCGGATGAAACAGGCTGAGATGGGGATCACCGAGCTTCGCCGGAACGTCGATACGATGATCGTAGTCCCCAACGAGCGTCTCCTCGCGGTGGTGGGAAAGGGCATCCCGTTCCAAGACGCACTCAAGAAGGCCGACGAGGTTCTGCTGCACGCCACACAGGGGATCTCGAGCTTGGTCACCAGTGCAGGGACGATCAACGTCGATTTCGCCGATGTCCGAACTACGATGCAAAACGGCGGGGCGGCCCTCATGGGGATCGGTCGGGCTCGGGGCGAGAATCGGGCGATGGAGGCTGCTCAACAAGCGATCTCAAGCCCATTACTCGACAACGTGTCGATAGCCGGGGCGACCGGAGTACTCATCAATATCATCGGTGGCGGCGACCTCGAACTCAACGAGGTTACCCAGATCAGCGATATCATTCACGACGCCGTGGGCGATGATGCAGAGATTATCTTCGGTACCGGCGAAGATAGCTCGATGGATGGTGAGGTGCGTGTCACCGTCATTGCCACGGGATTTGACCGTGCCGTGACCGGTGAGCCGCTGGTCAAGCCGATGGCCACGCCCGGGGTTCTCCCCATCACTTCGCGTCGCAGTGCACCGAGCGGTGGTCAGGGAACGAGCTCCACACCGACCATGACCGCTCATCCGCAACCCACAGGTCGCCCAACCCGGACCCAGGTCGGCGAGATGAGCGATGTGTCGGATATGGAGATTCCGACATTTATTCGTCGGCAGATGGATTGATGAAGCGAATCGGCCTGATCGTGGGGGGTGGCCTGCTCCTCGGGGGAGTGATCTTAACCTACCCAATGTCGACCCGTGACGTTCAGGGCGACACCTCCCGGCCACCCCCTTCCTATCAGGAACGCCAAGACACGCTCCGCCGGGGGGAAACGCTCTCCGATCTCTTCACCCGACAGGGCGTCGAGGCGTTTACCGTGGTTGATCTCGTCCGATCGCTCGGTCTCGATCCGCGACGTGTCAGGGAAGGGTTAGTCTTCCACTTCCGGCAGGCAGTACAGGACAGCACCCCATCCATCGTTGTTGTGCGGACGAGTCCGGAAGCACGTATCCGGTTGTATCGTGCCTCGACCGGATGGACGGGGATCCGTGAGTCGATCCAATGGGTGCCCGAGGTGGTGCGGGTCGCTGCAACGGTCGAACAGAGTCTGTACACCGCACTCGAACGCGCCATTGCGGATTCGGTGCTTGGAAGCGATGAGCGAACGCGGTTGGCCTGGGATGTTGCGGAAATCTACGCCTGGAGTATCGATTTTTCGCGGGACATTCAGGCCAATGACAGCCTCACCCTTGTCATCGAGCGCTTGGTCTCGGAAGAGGGCGATACACGCCTCGGTCGGGTACTCGCCGCGGAGCTCTGGGCCAGTGGGCGTCGGATGCCAGCCTTTCGCTATGCGGATGCAGGCGGGCACCCGGGCTATTTCGATGATGAGGCGAATTCTCTTCGAAGGGCATTTCTCCGTGCCCCGGTGGAGTTCCGCCGGATTTCCTCCAGCTTCAGCCGATCCCGTTACCATCCGATTCTCAAGATCCGTCGTCGACACGAAGGCACCGACTATTCGGCAACGTCTGGGACTCCGGTGATGGCAGCTGGGGATGGACGGGTGATTCGAGCGGGACGTGCTGGCGGATATGGTAATCTCGTCGAGATCCGACATGTGAACGGGATTACCACGCGGTATGCCCATCTCCGCCGGTTTGCCTCCGGGATTCGAGTCGGGAGGGTGGTCCGCCAGAGTGATGTGATTGGCTACGTGGGCCGGACCGGGTTGGCGTCTGCCCCACATCTACACTACGAATTTCGCGTTCATGGGGTGGCGCGGGATTCCCGTCGAGTCGATCTTGGTGACGGCAAGCCCTTGGCGGAGGCTCTCCGTGATGGATTCTTCACCGAACGTGACCGGTTACACGCACTCCTGACCCTCTTACCAAGGGCCGGTCCCGTCCGTCGGATCGCCGATTGAGCGGTCCCTGATGCGGATGCATTATTCCTGTGGATATTTTCCCTGCGATTGATATTCGGAATGGACGTGTTGTTCGGCTCAGTCGGGGCGAACCCGACGCCGAAACAGTATACCATTCCGACCCGGTAGCACTCGCCGAGCGGTTCGTTTGGCAGGGCGCGCGCTGGATTCATGTGGTCGACCTCGATCGGGCCTTTGGGGATGGCGAGAATATCGACGTGATCGATCGCATTATCACCCGGGTTGGGAGCCACGTCCGAATTCAAGTGGGTGGAGGGTTGCGTACCTTAGCGCACATCGCGACTGCCCTGGACAGCATGGCCGCCAGATTGGTGTTAGGGACAGCGGCTGTCGAGCAACCGGCTCTCCTTGCCGAGGCGGTGCGTCTCGCCGGGGCGGCGCGGCTTGCCGTGGCGCTTGACACCAGAGATGGCAAAGTCGCCCACCACGGGTGGACGGCCACGAGCCAGCTCGATGCGGGTGACCTTACCCGGCGAGTGGCCGCCCTCGGAATCCGCACCGTCGTCTACACCGATATCGGCCGCGATGGAATGCTCGGCGGCCCCGATTGTGAAGGGGCCGTCTCGGTGCAGCAACATGGCGTCGAAGTCATCATCAGTGGCGGGGTCGGCTCGTTGGATGATATCAGGCGCGCAAAGAAGCATCGACTTGCCGGAATCATTGTGGGTCGCGCGTTGTATGAAGAACGAGTGAGTTTGCCGGAAGCGCTTGAGGTGGCGAGTGCACCCGTTGGTATGGACCCGTGATAGGATGGGGCGTGTTGATCGTGGCCCTGTCGGTTGCATTGGCGGTGCTTTCCTATCGACGGTTGGAACCAACCGCCACCGCCTCCAAAGGGCCGATGACGTTCCGGGCTGTGGCATGGGCATCGGTCGGGCTCTTGTTGCTGAACGTCTCCTGCCCACCCGCCGGCGTTGGGCGTCCACTCGTCTTACTGGACGCATCCCTGAGCATGCAGGCTGCAGGGGGCCGATGGGCCGAGGCCGAACGCACAGCTCGGTCCCTGGGCGACATGCAACCGTTTGGAGCCCAGGAGTCGTTCCTGCCTGACTCCGTCCAGCCACTCCTTCCGAGCTCACTCCTTGCCCCGGCACTCCGGGCAGCCTCGGCAACCGGACGCCCACTCGTGGTGGTGACCGATGGCGAGCTGGACGACCTAGCGGACATCCCGCCTGGGATCCTGTCTCCTGTCCAAGTACAGGTGTTCCTGCGGCGGGACACGGTTGGCATCGGGATGACCGCCGTCACCGGCCCCGATCAACTCCTGGAAGGCGACTCCCTCCGGCTGGCCATTGAACTCGAACTCGTTAACATGGCGCAAGCCCTCCCGGTACGGGTTGAGGTCAGGAGTGGTGATACCGTCCAGTTCATGGGGCAAGGTACGATCCCCTCCTCAGGCATCGCTCGTCTCGCCTTGGCCGGACCGCTCCGGTTACCACCAGGGACACATATCCTCGACGTCGCGTTGGCTGACTCCCTCGATTCGGAGCGTCGCGATGATCACCGTGCATTTGCTCTCACGATTCGGGAGACTCCCGGCATCGTGATGGTTGTGCCTGCGCCTAACAGTGAGGCTCGATTCCTCTACCGAACTCTCCGAGATATCAGCGCTCTACCACTGAGAGGCTTCGTTCAGGTGGCAGTGGGCCAATGGCGTCGGATGGAGGACTTGGGGCCGGTGCCTGAGTCGATCGTACGTACTGATCTGGCGGCGGCAGATCTGGTAGTGGATTTCGGGGTTACCCTACCACTCCCAACCGTACGAGCGCTGTGGGACTGGCCAATAGCAAGCGACGTCGCAACCCTCCCAGGCGATTGGTATGTCTCTCCCGAAGGGCCGTCTCCAGTCTTGTCGGCCTTGGCGGCCTTCCCGGTGGAGTCGCTGCCTCCTGCGATGGGTCTCCGATCGCTTCAGGATGGGACCCAAGGCGCCAGTTGGGTCGGTCTGAGTGCGCAATTGGGACGGCGGGGAGCGGTTCGTCCAGCCATGCGAGGTCTCCAACTCTCCCATGGGCGACGGGTGGAAGTTGCTCTCCGCGGTCTTTGGCGTTGGGCATTCAGAGGGGGGGCTGCCGAGCAGGCCTACCGAAGTTGGGTCGAAGGGACGGTCGGGTGGCTGTTGGGAGGTGTTGATTCGACGCTAGGCGTCGCCTCGCCGGTCCGTCCGGTGGTCTCGCAAGGTGAGCCGGTGCAATTTCGCTGGCAGGCAACCCGTCCACCTACCCCGACCGTAGTCACGACCACGCCACTCCCTGACGGGATACCACAGGTGGATACCCTCACGTTCGACGGGTCGGGTCGCGCAGCGCTGCGTCGGGTCCCGGGCACCTACCAATACAGCTTGGATGCCGGTGGAAACGGCGTTCTCGTCGTGGAGGAGTACAGCGCAGAATGGCTCCCTCGTCGCCCGGGGCTCCAGCCGAGCGAGCCGGTGGTGTCTGTCACCTCGGGGCGTCGCAGTGTCCGAGAATGGCCGTGGCTTTTCTTCCTCGCCGTGGTGGCGTTTGCGGGGGAGTGGTTTGTGCGCCGTCGTGGAGGGTTGCGCTAGTGGCCGGCCGGGAGAGCGTTCGCGGGAAGAGGATTGGTCTTTGGGCCCGAGTGAAACGTCTCGCCCTCACCGATGTTGGTGCCTTGGTGCGGGGACTCAAGGCGGAGGATGTGGACAGTCTTGAGCAGATCATGATCGAGGCAGATTTCGGCGTCCCAACGACCATGCTCCTTACCGAGTGGCTTGAAGCGGAGCTTCGATCGGGGCGGCTGCGAAACGAGGACCAGCTCCGTAACGCCTTGCTGGATCGGATCACCACCCTGCTCGGTGGGCCGGGGGAGTTGGGCACACTCGCCTCTTCGGAGTCTCAACCTGCCGTCATGGTGTTTATCGGAGTGAATGGCGTGGGGAAGACGACCTCGGTCGCCAAGGTCGCCCGACGCTTGATTGACGAAGGCCGGACGGTGCTTCTCGCGGCGGCGGACACCTACCGGGCCGGGGCGATCAACCAGTTACAAGTTTGGGCCGACCGATTGGAGATTCCGTGCGTTCGGGGGACTCCCGGAGGTGATCCGGCGGCCGTCGCATTTGATGCAGTGTCGGCTGCGGAGGCCCGAGGGATCGATACGGTTCTCATTGACACCGCCGGTCGGCTTCATACGCAGGAAGATCTCATGGAAGAACTCACCAAGGTGATCCGGGTGGTTCAGCGTCGTGCGCCCGGGGCTCCCCATGAGACGTTCTTGATTCTGGATGGAAGCGTCGGTCAGAACGCGGTCCAGCAAGGACGCCTCTTCAGTCAAGTGGTCACTCCCACCGGCATTATTCTGACCAAGCTCGACGGGACAGCCCGAGGAGGAGCAGTGCTCGCGTTGTACGCTGATCTTGGCATTCCGATTCGCTTTCTCGGCATGGGAGAGGCCGCGACGGACCTTGAGCCGTTTGATCCTAGCCGTTTCGCTCAACAACTTCTCCGAGAGTAAGGCCTTCTGTGATGGTGCCCACCATCCGTCTCAATATGCCGGTCAAGTTCCTTAAAGGCGTCGGCGAACGGCGTGCGGAAGGATTAGAGCGCCTCGGTATTGTGACCGCAGGAGATCTGCTATGGCATCTTCCTCACCGCTATCTCGACGCATCCTCGATTACGCCGTTGGCCCGGGCCGGTGTTGGTCAGGAAGTGGCATGTATCGGCAAGGTCGTAACCAAGGCGGTGACACCAACGCGAAAAGGACTCCGGATCTTTTCCGTCGTGCTTCGTGACGACAGTGGGGTGTTGGAGTGTGCCTGGCCCGGGCAACCCTTCCTGGATCGCACGATCGAAGTGGGTCAGACCCTCCTGGTGACCGGGCAAGTGCGATTCTACCATGGCCGGCAGCTCGCGCCTCGGGAGCACCTCGTTCTTGGTGACGACGATGATGGGGAAGGAGGGGTAGGTGTGGGACGGGTCCTCCCGGTCTATCCAGCGACCGCTGGATTGAGTCATAAGGTGATTCGAGGCCTCATCGAACGCCACCTCGATGCGCTCATAGGGGCCAGCGTCGATCTGTTACCCGCCAGTGCACGCCAGCGTCTGGGGTTGCCTGCGTTAGCTGAGGCCCTCCGCGCAGTGCATCATCCCCAGACGATAGAGGAGGCAGAGCGGGGTCGTCAGCGTCTCGCCTTCGATGAGCTCTTCGACCTACAGTTGATGCTATCGCGCGCCCGGCTCTTGGCTCGACACACTCGGGCTGGGAAGGCTTTCCAGAACCGAAAAGAACTGACGAGTCAGTTGAAGGGCAGTCTGCCCTGGCCCCTTACGACGGACCAGCGAAAAGCGATCAAGGAAATTTACGCTGATATGATGGCGTCGGAGCGGATGCATCGGCTGCTGATGGGTGACGTTGGCACCGGCAAGACAGTCGTTGCACTCTTCGCCATGCTGCTGGCTTTGGAGAACGACTACCAGGCTGCGCTGATGGCACCGACGGAGCTCCTCGCAGAACAGCACGCGGCCACACTGGCAACGCTCTTGGCCCCGCTTGGAATAGCGCCTGTGGTATTAACCGGCCGACTGGCAAGCGCCGAGAAAGGCACACGCCAGCAGCAGATTGCGGAAGGGTCAGCCCGCTTGATCGTCGGGACGCACGCCCTGCTCCAAGAACGGGTGAAGTACCATCGCCTGGGGCTCGTGGTGATTGATGAACAACATCGGTTTGGAGTCGAGCAACGGGCAGCGTTTATCGGAAAGGGGGATGGTCTGGATGTCCTGATGCTTAGTGCGACGCCCATTCCACGGACCCTCGCACTCACTCGCTATGGCGATCTGGATATCTCGGTACTCCGGGAGCGACCTCCGGGGCGCGGTATCGTCAAGACGACCGTACGTGGTCCCAAGAGTCGTGAACAGGTCTGGGATTTTGTGGCCACCGAAGCGCGCGCCGGCCGACAGGCCTATGTCGTCCTGCCCGTGATCGAGGAATCGGAACGGACCGACCTTCGGGCGGCAGTGACGATGGCTGAAACGCTGCAGGCGAGATGGAGCGATCTACAGGTGGGGCTGGTCCACGGGAAGATGCCATCGGCAGAACGCGATCGCGTCATGGAGGAGTTCCGGTGTGGGAAGGTCGGTGTGCTCGTGGCGACCACCGTGATTGAGGTTGGAGTGGATGTTCCCAATGCGACCAACATGGTGATCGAACACCCGGACCGTTTTGGCCTGGCGCAGTTGCATCAACTGCGGGGACGCATTGGGCGAGGGAGTGATGGAGCGATCAGCCATTGCATTCTCCTTTCGGCTGGACGAATCCCAGACCGACTGAAGGCACTTGCCCGCACCACCGATGGATTCAAGATCGCCGAACTCGACTTGGCGGAACGCCGCTTCGGCGACCTCCTCGGCGCACGCCAATCGGGCGGAATCGAAGTGCGCACCGCCCGTTTCCCGGAGGACACGGAGCTTCTCCTGGAGGCAAGAAAGATGGCCGCCGGATTGCTCCACGAGGATCCGACGATGACTCGCGCGGAACATCTTCCGCTTCGTGATCGTGCCGTCGCCCGCTATCCTCGTGGAGAACTCCTGTTCCGCCTTGGATAGTCCCGGGTCAACGATGATCCATCCCTGCACCAGGCGGGCCACCTCTTGTCCAGTGCCAACTCAGGCGAGGACCGGCTGCTTGAGTTCGGCGTACGCTTCCTCGCTCCCAGGCGGTCGTTCGCGGTACCGAAAGTGTTCGGCGCGAAGGGTCTCGAATCCACGGGGAGTGGCGATCCGTGTGAGCCGGTCACCAAGGATGTCGGTTCGCCGGGTGGTCACACCCGGGAAGATGGGGACGACGTCATACCACTGTTTGATTCGGAGTTGGGGATAACGGAGTCGATGCTCCTCACGAAGGCAGGCCTGCGTCGCTGACATGCTGCGTCCTCGGAGATGGAGACGATGTTCGAAAAGCGGATGATAAGGATGGGACAACATGGATGGAGGCGCAATTACCAATATGTCGTCACCGAATCATTTCTTGACAGGGCCTCCACGGGTTACCGAAAGAGGTGAGCGTACCGAGACTTGAATTCCCGTTTGCGTTCTGAAACATCCGATGCCGTGAGCCCTCTGCACCGATACGCTGCGTGGGAATCCCACCCCTCGGGCCAGGTCCGGAAAACAATGCCCGAGCAGGCTGGGCAGGTGACTCGACGGCCGACGACCTGATCGGCAGTCAGTTCTTCCGGATTGATCACCGTCCCTGAGGAATCGATTTGCGGGAGGAGAGAACCCTGGCGGGTGACACCACGGGGTCTGGCAAATTGTTCGAGGGCTGCGAGGAGCACCTCTCGGAGGGAGGTTGCCTCAACCTCCGGATGCGACCGGTGGAAGGAGTCGATACTGCCGCCGTCTCGGAGGTGATCCACAAGCGAACGTACCGGGACACCCGAATCTGGGAATAGGGGAGTGCCGTCCCGGCGGGTCGAGGGTGGAGAGGGTCGTCGAGACGTTCTTGGCTGGGCTCTGTTCGAGCTCATTGGTCACCCGCCGCGTAATTGA
Organism: Gemmatimonadota bacterium; assembly: GCA_029262155.1. Taxonomy (GTDB): domain Bacteria; phylum Gemmatimonadota; class Gemmatimonadetes; order Gemmatimonadales; family GWC2-71-9; genus OFTM291. Next base: position 6,332 of record JAJCZW010000044.1, on the reverse strand, counting down.
CCGCTTCGCTGCCGCTCGCTAGACTCCTGTCGCGAGACGGCCTTCCCGGCTGTCGGAATGGAACCTCGTAATGCCGAATGTTCAAGTCAAAGATCTCGGAACTCAGGTCAATAGCGACGTCACCGTCACCGGGTGGGTCGTGACCACTCGATCGAGTGGCAAGATCGCCTTCCTCGTCCTCCGAGACGGCTCCGGGTACCTGCAAGCTGTCATCCCGAAGCGTGAGGTGGAAGAGGAAGTGTGGGATGTTTTCGGGACATTGAGTCAAGAAAGCTTGGTAGCCGTGACGGGGGAGGTCCACGCAGAGCCAAGAGCGCCGGGCGGATACGAGATGCTCGTGCGCACCTTGGTGCGTCTGTCTCCTTCAGTGGAGTACCCAATATCCCCGAAGGATCATGGGACACCGTTCCTCTTTGCCCATCGTCATCTGTGGCTTCGCAGCAGGAAGCAGGTGGCGATCGCACGCGTGCGCCACGAGGTCGTGCAGGCGATTCGAGATTTCTTGAACGATGAGGGCTTTACGCTGGTGGACACGCCCATTCTGACTGGGGCCATTGGGGAAGAGGCCGGCAATCTCTTTGCGACTCCCTACTTCGACCTGGGCGAAGCCTACTTGGCTCAGACCGGGCAGCTCTACGTTGAAGCGGCTGCGGCAGCCCTCGGCAAGGTGTATTGCTTTGGTCCGACATTTCGGGCAGAGAAGTCGAAGACCAGGCGCCATCTGACCGAGTTCTGGATGGTGGAGCCTGAAGTGGCATTCGCCACGTCCGACGACAACATGCGACTCCAAGAGGCGTTTGTCAGCTATATCGCCCAGCGGGTTCTTGAGCGAAGAGAAAGTGAACTCCAGGAGTTGGAACGGGATCGATCCGCGCTCGAACGTATCAAGGCGCCGTTTCCCCGGATCAGTTATACCGATGCCATTGAGCGCCTCCACGCGAAGGGTTCTCCCATTACCTGGGGGCAAGATCTCGGCGCCGAGGACGAGGCTCTTCTTGCCGCCGACCATGAGCGCCCACTCTTTGTGTACAACTATCCCAAGGAGGTCAAGGCGTTCTATATGAAGGAAAACCCCGACGATCCTCGCACCGTGCTCAACAACGATTGTTTGGCACCGGAAGGCTACGGCGAGATCATTGGAGGATCCCAGCGTGAGGATGATTACGACCAGCTACTCGCTCGCATTCAAGCCCAAGGACTCGATCCCGAGGCGTACGGCTGGTACTTAGACCTCCGCCGATATGGCACCTTCGTGCATTCCGGGTTCGGGCTCGGCGTTGAGCGCACGGTGGCTTGGATGTGCGGTATCCCCCACATCCGAGAAGCGATTGCCTTCCCTCGGCAAATCCATCGATTGTACCCTTAGTCCTCACCGGTCCGCTGCGTGGCGACGCTATCGACGGGGATGTCTGCTGAGGAAATCCGCTGTCAGCATCCACGACGCATAGCGGCGGTGTCGAGGGGGGCACCCGCCCTAAGCCGGTAGGATGAACTTCTCAGGCAGTGTCTTGCGGTGGCGCGTGATCGAGTGGGGTCGCTCGTGTGCTAGTGGGGCGGGTGTTGGTAGGCCGGTGGAAGTCGCTTGAGGTAGCTCCGCGCCCCGAGTCGAGCGAACTGGTGTTGGGCCTCGTGCCAACGCGACGCGGCAGCTTGGGGTTGGCCCATTCGCTCAAGCGCACGCGCAGCGAGAGCAGCACTCTCTCCAAGTAAAAGGGCGCTGCCCAGGGTACGCGCCGTGTCGACCGCTCGTTCGGCGGCGTCGAGGGACTTCTGGAATTCACCGATGGTCCACAGGCTCAGCGCATGAACCCGATCGATTTCCGCGAGCCCAATGGGATCGTGCGCTGCGGTCGCATAGGCTGTCGCTCGATCGAGTTCATGGCGGGCAAGGGCATGGTCGCCCAGCAGGACCGCTGTTTCTGCCCGCCCGGTCATGGTCAACGCCAGCAGACCGGGCTCTCCGACATTCAGGGCATGTCGTACGGCGTGGTCGGAGGCGTCCCGGGCCTGGCTCATCCGCCCCTCCTCGCGGGAAACGACCGCAAGGTTATGGTAGGTTTCCGCTGCACCGCGTCGATCACCGAGCTGTTCGTACGCGAGGAGCGCTTCGTGATAGCGTTGTCGCGCTGCCGCCGCCCTTCCGAGGAGCAGGGCAACCGAGGCGAGATTGTTCCCCGTCCGCGCCATCATGAGTCGGTCGTTGAGCCGCTCGGCGAGATGGTGGGCACGCGTGAACCACCGTGTGGCGCGTTGGAGTCGTCCGGTTTCAATGGCATCCGCGCCCAAGAGGTTGGCCGCCCGCATCGCGCCATCATCGTCCGCGCGCCGCGTAAACCCCCGAAGGGCGCTCCCCGCAAGTTTGCGAGCGAGCGGCCAGCGTGCCAGGCGCGCCGCGGCGATAGCAACCGACAGGGTGGCTTCGGGTGAACACGACGTGCCGGAAGGAAGGGCGTGATAGGCGGTGAGGGCCGCTTGAAACTGCCCTGTTTCCACCAGCGTCGTAAGCGCCGAGGACGGACCGACTGACTCAGTGGGCATCGATTGCCGTGTCAGTAGGCGATCGCGAGACGGCTGAATCCGGTGAGCGAAGCCTCAAGCTCCTTCAGTCCCTCGACTTTCACTGTCCCGAGGCGTATCCAGGGACTGGAGGTCGTCTCTTGTCGCCAGATGGAAAACTCCTGCTCGCGCGCCTGATCATCGCTGTCTTCATCGCCGTCGCGATCAAAATCCTTATCGGCGAAATCATAATCCAGCTTGAGCTTGGCGGGCCGACCCGGATTGAATTGAAGCCCGGTGGGAGAGAGTTCGACGAGGATGCGAAGTGGGTCTACCACGCGCATCGTGATAAGCACTGAGTCGCCGTCGGCGATGGGTGTGCCATCTGGGAGGGCGCGAAGCGAGGTTGCATCAATCTTGAGCCGAGCGAATTCCTCGCCCCGCTTTCCCTCGCTGTCCTGAAAGAAGATTTGCCCTTGGCGGTCCTCCCCCCGTTTGGCGAAGAAGGACACACTGGATGAGACAAATGGCGGTGCCGTCCCCTGGAACTGTATGAAGGTCAGCTCGGTCTCGGGGCGGGTCGTGGGCCCGGTGGAGCTAGAGCTACACCCCAACGCCGCAGGGAGGAACAACAGAAGACAACAACGGATGGGGGCTTTCATTCTGGATCTCCGGTCAAGAGGCGTTGAAGGCGTGGGCGGGAAATCCCGAGCTTTCGAGCCGCCTCACTCTTATTTCCCTTAGCGAGTTCAAGCATTGCCAGCGCGGCTGCGCGGCTGATCGCGTGCATGGATGCGGGGAAGGGGAGAGGCCCCCACTCGTGCGACGGTGTGGGCGGGGGGGGACGTAGGTCAGGAACCGTGAGTGTACCCGGAGGCGAAAGAACGAGGGCTCGCTCAATAGCGTTTCGCAATTCACGCACGTTGCCCTTCCAGGGATGACTCCGGAGTGACGCACGCAGTTCTGGAGTGAGTGGCGGAATAGGGAGCTCGTACCGCGTGGCCAGTTGGACCAGGAAGGTCTCGGCCAGCACTTCGACATCGGCGTCGCGATCCCGAAGCGGCGGTAGATGGAGCGCGATCACGTTCAATCGGTAGTACAGGTCTTCTCGGAACTCCCCCGTGCGTACCGCCTCGGCGAGATCGATGTGGGTCGCACTCACCACGCGGACATCGATATCCGTCGACGTCGCCCCTCCCACCCGGCGGATGGTTCTGGATTCAAGGGCACGAAGGATTTTCGGCTGGAGATCAAGCGGCAGAGTGCCGATTTCGTCGAGGAAAAGCGTGCCCCCATCGGCTAGCTCAAAGAGACCGGCCTTGTCTGCAATCGCCCCCGTAAAGGCTCCCCGCGTGTGGCCAAACAACTCGCTCTCCAACAGATTCGCCGGGATCGCCGCGCAATTGATTTCGACGAAGGGGCCCTCGGCTCGGGGACTGTGATAGTGGATTGCCCGAGCGAGCAACTCCTTGCCGGTGCCAGTCTCACCGCCGAGGAGGACAGTGATGTCCGGATGGGTGGCAATACGGCGCGCCTGATCAAGGATTTGCCTCAGCGCGGGGCTTCGCCCGACGATCGCGTCAAACCCCGCGCTACTGCGTTCTTCTCTGACGAACTGATCTCGGGCATCCGCAGCCGTCGCTTCGGCGGCCGCGCGTGCAATCGTGCGACGCAGGAGATCCAGATCCTCAGGGAGTGCGAAGTAGTCGGTGCCTCCACGACGGATGGCCGCGGAGGCCAAACGGTGGTCCGTCGAGGCGCCAACCACCCAACGCGGAATCCCATTGCTCTCGACTGTGTCGAGCACCTCGAGTCCCTCGGCCTCGGATCCTCCGGCTAATACGACCATGCCGATGACGCCCGAGGGAGGTGGTGGACACCCCGGACCGACCTCTGCCACACCGAGCTGAAGCTCGTGGGCCAGGTCGGCAAGGGTGGTTCCGAAACTCTCCGTCACTTGAATCGTGACGAGCCACTTGGCCCGGTCACCCACGGTGCCGGCCCATTTCTATCATGATCAGCGATCCTCCTCGATCATCCTGAAGGATCTCTTGATGTTGTCTTTCACGAGGTTCTCGGCGGGGCCACCTTTGTTGGCGGTTGCCGGATCAACGAGCGATGCCCCCGTCCCATTCGTAAACCACTTGGCTAGGTCTACCACCAAGGTGAGGTCAACGACCACCCCATCCTGGATTACCAGGGCAGGTGACAACGCCAATTCGACATCGACATTCATATCTGAAAGGAAGGTAAAAGGCGTCCCTTCGAAAGTCCCCTCGACGCGGATGCTGACCCGACGAAAATCTGGATTGGCTTGGAGGAAAGCAGCATCCTCTCCGTCATCCTCTGGCTTGTGAATCTCGAATTCGACCTCACGGAAGGTTCCCGTGTCCGCCATCACAGTAATCTGGCGATCGACGGAACCGTCCAACGGCACATCAAAGAGCACCGGACCCAGCTCGAGTTCCTCACAATCATCCGACCGCGAACTCCTCGAGGAAGATGAGTCATCCTGGGAAGAAGATGAACAGGCACCGGTTCCCCGAGCCCGCTTCAGTTCAATCTCACGAAGGACAAGTTGTACCCTGTCCAATATCAGTGTCTTCCCACCCAGGCTCACCGTCTCCGAAAAGGCGGGACCACTCCCGCCTGCGGTGGACGCTGTTGCGAGCGACAGCGTGAGTGCCGTCCGACCATTCCCTGCCGGGCCAGTTGCATCTGAGCACCCCGCCAGGGTGACTGCGCCCAATGCGAATCCAAGTAGCTTCCGTCGACTCATGATGGTCCCTCTTTCGGTTGTGACGATCCAACTGCGCTTCCACGATCGAATTCCGAGGGTTGCAAGTTGGAGACCGAAAGTGGCATGATGCGTAACTCGTTGGACTTGAGTATCTTATGCTGAACAACCAGAGTTGGGGGCTCCATTGAATGCAATGATACATTACAAGGTGCATCGTTTCGTTGCAATATTGCTTCTTCTTGGGGGCTGTACCTCGAGTGCCAAGGGGTGTGATCAGTGCGATACGCTCGTGATTGCCACGATCGGTTCTCCCGAGCAGATCCTTCCGCCGCTGGTCTGGGAAACTGTTGGCCGGGATATCGGCGATCAACTGTATCAGCGCTTAGCCGTCCTCGACTCTGGGGGCTCTCCGCTCGACGACCAGGCGTACACCCCCGGGTTGGCTGAGCGGTGGGAGCGCGTCGACTCGGTTACGTGGCGGTTCTTTCTTCGGCCGACGAATTGGCACGATGGTCAACCACTGACGGCGGACGATGTTGTGTTTGCCTTCGAGGCCTATCAGGACTCGGTGCTTGTCTCTGGTGCATTTGGTTCCCTCGCTGGCATTGAGGTGAGCGCGGAGTCTCCCACGGTAGTTCGGATGGTATTTGCCACCGCCCGCCCGGATCAACTCTATGACGCGACCTATCATGTCCGCGTCTTTCCGCAACATGTTTGGGACAGTATTCCCCGATCGAGGTGGGGCGCCGATCGTTCGGTGGGGCTCTATGTTGGGTCAGGGCCGTATCGGCTTGCAGGCTGGAATCCTGATCAATCGTTGATTCTGGAGCGTGCCGGGTCAACGGCGAACGTCGAGCGTCTCGTATGGCGGTTCGCTGGCGACCCGACAGCGGCTGGTAACATGGTACTCGCGAGGGAGGCTGATATTCTGGAAACGATTCCGGATCCGAGCCGCCGGGATGAGTTCTTGGCCGACGGAGCGCTCCGGTTGAAGCCCTATCCTTCCGGAGTATACGGTTTCCTCGGCTTCAACCTGGCATCGACCGGTGCGTTCAGTGATGCCAGAGTGCGTCAGGCCCTGGTTCTGGGTTCGGAT
>JAJCZW010000043.1 GCA_029262155.1 Gemmatimonadota bacterium | reverse complement strand
CCCCGAGGAGCTCTTGGAGCGCGCCGGTTCCCTCCCGGGACCGACTCTCCTGGCACAGCTTCGGGCGTTTGCCGTCGGCCTTCCCCGTAACGACGCTCATCGCCGACCGACCTGGCGGTTCATCTATTACGTCGAGAATCTCAAAGGGATGGTCCAGGCCCATGCGACTCTTGACGATATGGTTCGCGACCTCCTTGGCCAGCGGTTGGGCCCGGCACAAAGCGCCTTGGAGAAACACTCAGCTGACCTCACGGACCCGGTGACCTACCCTGGGGCCAGTCACCTCGCCGAGAGAATCAGGCAAAGCGTCCAGCGGGGTGGTCGAGTGCTTATCGAGCGATACCAGGGCCTGGAGGCAGGGCTTCGGGCCATGATTCAAGTTGCCGAGGTTGGGGTTGAGGTTGCATGGTGGGGGCCCGACATGTCCGTTGGCGATGCGGATACGGTGCTCCGCCTGGCAGATGTCGAGGAGGGTGGTTGGCCGCTCCTGCTCTTCAAGGCCCTCCAGCTCGAGTACGTACCGCTTGCAGCCGAGAGTTACGCTCCGACGGACTATGTCGCGTTCGATCTTGAAACCACCGATCTCGATTTGGCGGGCTGTGACATCGTGGAGATTGGTGCCGTCCGAGTCCGGAATGGCCAGGTCCAAGAAGAGTTCCATACGCTCGTGTGTCCGACCCGATCGGTGTCAGAGGGGGCCCGCCAGGTCCATGGATACTCCGATACCGATCTTCGTGAGGCCCCAACCATTGAAGAGGCCTGGCCGACGTTTCGGACCTTTATTGGGGCCGATCTTCTTGTAGCCCATAACGGTCAAACGTTCGACATTCCAGTCCTCCAGCGCCTCGTGCAGGCACATGGTGGCCTTAAGGACATCGCGTTCTTCGACACGCTCCCATTGGCGCGGGCGGTGACGACCGATAGCGCGAAACTTGAGGACCTCGCGATTCGATACAGTATTGAGACTGGGAGGAGTCATCACGCGTTGGACGATGCGCGCTGTCTTGCGGGGGTTTTTGAAGGTCTCAAACAAGACCGGGCGCGTCGCGATCGAACGGTGGCCCTTCCGCAGCTTCTAGGCCCACTCGGGCTCTCGATTGCCCTTGCGAAGACGGGGCCGCTCACTCCCGAAAAGAAACTGCTCTTCCACCTAGCCCGTCCCTCGGCCTTAGGTAGGTACAGCCAGGTGCTCGAACGGTACGCCGCCTTCTTGGATGAGACGAAATCGGAGGACGCCCCGCCCCTCTCCATCGTGATTGAGCGGCTCGGCGGACGAAGGCTACTCGAGCGGATCCGTGCGGATCGTCGACCCGAGGATCGCTATCCCGAAGCGGTAGCCCGTTTGAGCGCCCTAGTCGCCCTGGCCGATGGGTTACCGGTATCGGAGGCCATCGCATTGGTGTTGGATCGAGCGGCGCTCACGACCTCAAGCACCGAGATGATCGAGCCGACGGAACACCGCGTGCACCTGCTTACATTGCATGCGACCAAGGGACTGGAGTTCCCAGCAGTCTACTTGGTCGGTGTGGAGGACTACACCCTTCCCGGGTACTACACAATGAAAAACAACGTTGCGGCCGATCTTCCCGAAGCACGTCGACTGACGTATGTCGGGATGACACGCGCCATCGATCGATTGGTACTCACCCGGGTCGAGACGCGGGAGGGCCTACCGGGTGGTGGGAACCTCTTCCTTGAGGAGATGGAACTCCTCCCTCAGTGGCTCATTCCGTAAACCAACATGTTGATTCCCAGTTTGTAAGCGAAGTTCGACATCGGGAGTGGATAAAGCGGGTGATCGGCCCACTCCCACGCGTCGCCGAGATCGGTGTTCCAGTTGATAATGACGAGCAGTCGCCCAGTCTCGTCGAGGATGCCACGGAGCGCGGGGGTAAATCCATCCTGCTCCCAGGTCCGACCTCCGCCGTAAATACCGTTTTGAACGTTGGGGACTTGGAGAAGTTCCTCAAGGTCATACATCGTATGTCGCAAGGCATGTTCCTGGGGGATGTCGACGATGGGGAACTCGGGGAGCACGGCGTGAATCTCACGCGCAAAGTTGGCCCATTGGTAGGAGCCCCAAAAATCATCGACAATCAAGAGGCCACCGGCGAGAAGATAGCTTCGCAGCCCGTCTCTCTCAGCTGGGGTCAACGCCATCCGTCCGACCTCAACGGCGTAGGCGATGGGAAATCGCCGAAGATTCGGATCGGTGAGGGAGACGGGGTTTTCCGCCTCCGATGCGTCCACCATTGTCAGTCGCCGAAACCCGATCATGAATTGGCGATCTGCTTTTGGGTAGTCAGTGGACCACGCACCCCGTCCCCGTCGAAACTGATCGCTGTAGATTGCTCGGGTAAAGGTGAACGGGTGTTCGCTGCCGGGAGGAGCCTGGGAGGCCTGGTCTCGGACCGTGGGCACTCCGGTTCCACCGGTGGTGAGTCCGCCCAAGAGAATCAAGAGAGTTGTGAGGAGTAATCGTGTCATTGTCCGCTGCTTCGCGTAGGTCAGTTTCTTCCCCTACGGACAGACAGGGGGGTCTGTTTCCACGGGGATCGTTCCTCTTCCTGTTGGCCCTCGGTGCCTGTGCCCATCCACCGGTCGAGGTCGGATCGGGGTTCGGAACCCTGGTTGCCGATCTGTCCGAACCCGGTGGATTCTTTGATACCGACAATCTCATCTCCAATGAGACGTCATATCTTCATGTCGTCGGGGCATTCGCCCCCTATGGGGTGCATGGGGGAGCGTACATCGGAGTAGGCCCCGACCAGAATTTCTCGTATATCGCGGCGATCGATCCGTCCATCGCGTATATCATCGATATTCGCCGTGACAACATGCTACAACATCTTCTCTTCAAGGCCCTCTTCGATCTGAGTGCCACGAGATCGGACTATCTCGGGGCGCTGCTGGGTCGGGCTGTTGAGCGGATACCCGTTGTCGCCGACACCGGATCGATCGAGTGGTTGGTGCAACTGGTTGAGAGCGCTCCCCGGTCGGAGGACGTCGTGGCAACGGTAGAGGCTCAGGTGCGCGCTCGTCTCCGAACCTACGGCGTTTCCCTCTCCAATGACGATGTTGCCACCATCGAGCGATTTCATCGGACCTTCGTGGAGGGAGGCCTGGATCTGCAATTTGTCTCTTTTGGTCGGACACCGCAGTCGTACTATCCGACCTTTCGGGAACTGTTGCTGGAGCGGGACCTCAGTGGCACGTTCCGGAGCTACCTCGCGACCCCGGCGGCCTTCACGCGAGTGAAGCGGCTTCAAGCTACCGATCGGATCATACCCGTCGTCGGGGATCTGGCCGGTCGGCATGCCCTCCGGTCGATCGGAGCCGATATCGCCTCCCGCGGGCTATCGTTGTCGGCACTGTATACTTCGAATGTCGAATTCTACCTCAGTGGCGATGGGAGCTTCAACCGCTATGTCGCCAATATAGAGATGGTCCCGCGAGACTCGAATTCCATCATTATCCGCAGCTATTTCGGGAATAGGTTTCGGCGGCGACACCCGCTCGCAGTATCGGGATATTATATGTCCCAACTCCTTGAACGGGTCGATACGCTGCTGAGCCTGTGGGGCAGAGGCCTGTTGCGATCGTATGGTGATGTGGTGATCAAAGGGGCGATGCCGTTAGTACCCTAGGCCCTATCCGGTCTTCCGCTGGTCTTGCTTCGGTGGGTCGGCCAGGCTTGCCTTTAGGGCCTCCATCAAATCGATAATCTTCGTCTGCGGTGCTTCGGCGGGTTCGGTGACGATCTCCTCTCCATCGACCTTCTGCTGAATCGCCTCGAGCACTCGGGTCCGGACCTCATCCTTGTAGCGCTCGGGGTGAAACTCCTCGGTGGCCGATTGTTCAATCAGTTGCTTGGCCAACGTGAGTTCCGCCTCCTTGACATCGCCCGCTTCGAGTGGGACCTCGTTCGCCGGCCGCAATTCGTCGGCGTAATGGAGTTGTTCCATGATGAGGACCCCATCCAACGGACGGACGAGGGCAAGGTACTGATTGCCTCGGGCAGCATACTGTCCTAAGGCAGCCCGACCTGTTTCGCGGAGGGCTTCGGTGAGGAGTCGATAGGCCCGCTCTCCGCCTTTGTCTGGTCCGAGGTAGTACGTCTTGTGGAGATAGGTGCGTTCGACCTTATCCAGCGGTACGAACTCGGCGATATCGATACTGTTGGTGGCTTTCTCGTCGAGTGCCTTGAGTTCTTCCGGCGAGAACGTCACATACTGTCCCTTGGCGAATTCGTATCCCTTCACCATCTGATCCCGGGGGACGATCTCGCCATCGTTGGTACAGAGGTATTGTTGTTTGAGGCGAGAGCCGCATGCCTTGTGGAGTAGATTGAACGAGATGTTCGCACTGGACTCACTGGCCGAATACAACTTGACCGGGACGGAGACCAGGCCGAACGAGATCGTGGCAGAGCCCATAACACGTGCACCCATGGACCTACTATAGGCCGAGGTGAGAATGCCCGCAACAGGCGATGGGGCGGACAAGGACCGACTCGAGAAGTATCGGGCCAAGCGGAGTCTCGATCGGACACCTGAACCCTCGGGTGGCGCCCGGCGGTTGGGTGGGTCCACCTATGTATTCCACAAACATGCCGCGACCCATCTCCACTGGGATCTGCGGCTTGAGTTCGATGGCGTGCTGTTTTCGTGGGCCGTTCCGAAGGGACCCTCGTTCGATACGGCCGAAAAACGCCTTGCGGTGCATGTCGAGGATCATCCGCTCGAGTACGGCGACTTTGAAGGCCGAATTCCGGAAGGGAACTACGGCGCCGGGGCCGTCATCATTTGGGATCGGGGGGCCTGGATTCCCAAAGGCGATCCGGCCGAGGGGTTGGCGAAAGGGAAGTTGTTGTTTGAGCTGAGGGGCTACAAGCTGCGTGGGCTTTGGACCTTGGTCAAGATCAAGAAGGGCGAGCGTGAATGGCTCTTGATCAAGGAACGGGATGCGTACGCCGTCGAGGGCGGCAAGGAGATCCCTGAAGCGTCTGTATTGAGCGGGCTCACCGTGGAGGATCTGAAGGGTGGAGTGGATCCGGGTGACGCGATTCGGGGTCTTCTCCAGGAGCTTGGGGCACCTCGACAATCAGTAGATCTGGGCCGGGTGACGCCGATGCTCGCGGAGACGGCGGCCGAACCGTTTACCGCCTCGGGCTGGAGTTTCGAGCTCAAGCTTGATGGGTATCGCATCTTGGCTGGCGCCCAGCAGCGGGCTGCCACCCTCCGTACCCGGAATGGTCGGGATGCGACCGAGAGCTTTCCCGAGATTGCCCGGGCGATCGGGGCCCTGCCCTTCGATCGTTTCCTGCTCGATGGGGAAGTCGTCGCGGTCGACGATGCGGGGCGACCGAGTTTTCAACGGTTACAACAGCGGGCACAGTACCTGCGCCCTATGGATCTACGACGCGCCGCGGTCACCATTCCAGTGACCTATTACGCCTTTGACTTGTTGGCATTCGAGGACTTCGATCTCCGGCCCCTCCCACTGACTGCCCGCAAGGATGTTCTCCGTCGGCTTCTTCCGCCGGCTGGCCCGATTCCCTTCCTTGAGCACTTTCCAACCGACGGCGAACGCCTCTTTCAGCAGGTCCAGCAGATGGGGTTGGAGGGAGTCGTTGCCAAGCGCGAAGATGCGGCGTACCAGCAGGGCCGGTCTGGGGCGTGGCTCAAGATTCGAAGTGACCGCACCGGAGATTTTGTCGTGGTTGGGTATACCCTGCCCGGTGGGACACGGGTCGGATTCGGCGCCCTTCATCTGGGCGAGTTTGCTGATGGACGCATGACGTACGTCGGGAGGGTCGGGACGGGGTTCTCGGATGAGTTGCTCACCGAGTTACGACACCAACTGGATGCTCTTTCATGTGATGGAGCAGCCTGCGAAGTCCCCCACTCCCCGGGAGATGACGATCGATGGGTTCGCCCTGAGTTGGTCGCCGAAATCCGATACAAAGAGTGGACCGAACAGGCGCTGCTGCGTCATCCCGTCTTTCTTCGACTACGGGATGACAAGTCACCCACCGAGTGCGAACGGACGGTGCCAAAGCAACTTGAGGAGGAGCCGCCAGTTCTAGAGGAGGATCCCCCAGAAGCGAGAACGGTCCGGTTCTCGAATTTGGACAAGGTGTTCTGGCCTGAGGAAGGCTACACCAAGCGAGACCTCATCACGTACTACGAGGCGATTGGCGAGTGGATGTTACCCTACCTGGCCGATCGCCCCCTCGTGCTGACTCGGTACCCTGATGGAATCAATGGGAAATCGTTCTTCCAGAAGGACGCTCCCAAGTTTGCCCCCGATTGGTTGCGACGGGAATCGATGTGGAGTGAACATGCTGGTCGGGAGATCAGTTATTTCATTTGCGACGATATTCCCTCCTTGCTCTACATCGCCAATATGGCCGCGATCCCGCTCCATGTCTGGGCCAGCCGGGTCACCAGCTTGGAGCGACCCGATTGGTGCGTGTTGGATCTCGACCCCAAAGAGGCGTCATTCAGTGCGGTGATCCAAGTTGCGCAGGCGATCCGAACCCTCTGTGACGATTTGGACTACCCGTCCTACGTCAAGACGACCGGCTCGACCGGCCTCCACGTGCTCGTCCCCGTCGCACGACAGATGACCCACGAACAGTCTCGGACACTTGGGGAGTTGCTTGCGCGAGTCATCGTCAAGGACCACCCTGAGGTGGCCACCATCACTCGGGTCATCGATCAGCGGGATGGGAAGGTGTATCTCGATTATCTCCAGAACGGTCACGGCAAGCTGATCGTCGCGCCGTTTGCGCTTCGCCCGGTCCCGAAGGCTCAGGTCGCAATGCCCCTATCCTGGGATGAGGTGGCTCCCGGCCTACGACTCGACCAGTTTACCTTGGATTCCGCGCCCCAGCGGATGCAGGACCTCCAAGAAGATCCGATGGCCAGCGTTCTTCGGGATGTCCCTGATCTCTCTTCTGTTTTGGCCCGGTTGCAACAACGAATGTGAGACGGGTGTCGCCAGATCGAGGATCAGTGGTAAGTTAGCTCCTATGTCTATACGCAATGTCGTAGCGGTCGCATTGACCGTCGTTTCCGTCGTGATGCTGGTTCCTGGATTACTCCAACCGCTTATTACTATCACGGCGTCTGTCGAAGTACTGGGGGTCACGCGGGAGTTGTTCAGCGACACGCGAAGCATCGTGCAGGCGGTGCGGACCCTCCACGAGTCAGGCAACGATTTTGTTGCCGGGCTCATTCTGCTGTTTAGTATCCTGGTGCCTTTCATCAAGGGGATGTTGCTGCTGGTTATCCTCGGGCTCAAGCGCACGAGGGCGCGGTACCGGCTCTACCGATTCGTTCAGTCTATCAGCAAGTGGTCCATGGCGGATGTGTTTGTGGTAGGAGTGTTCATTGCGCTTTTGGCCGCCAAGGCGACGGACAATCTCGATGCGGTTGTCGGGAGAGGATTCTACCTCTTTGCCGGATACTGTCTCGTGTCCAATCTGGCCTTCCAGTTCCTGAGGATCGCACCACCTGACGAAACTGGTACACAGAAGGGGGCACCGGTCCCGACCCCCAGGCCAGAGTTAGTCGCTACGGCTTCTGCCGCTGAAGCTTGAAGCTCGCGACAGGGAGGTCTTCGAGCAGGATGACACCTTCCAGAGTTCCGGTCGTCTTGAGGGTGCCGTCGTGAACGAAGACACCTTGGGGGAGAACGACCGTCCAGTGCACTTTGTCTCCGGTTTGGGAGACGGCGGACATGTCGCCGGTACCTTGCCCGGTTGCGGTTGCGGTTCCGCCCAGCTGCTCCCCGGTCTTGGTGAATCGATACTCAGCGGGAATGCTCTGACTACCGTCGAGTAGGTCAACGGTTCCGGTCCACGTTCCCACCACCGACTCCGCCGCGGGGGTCGATGACTGGGCGAGGCCTGGTGCAGCGAATCCGATGGCCAGGATGGCCACCAATCCAAGACGCATCATGAGTCTGTGCTCTCCATCAAGGGGCTAGTCATACCGGTGTCACTTCTTTGGGATGATGTAGGTCCACTGACCGAACCGACCGGTCGGTAAGCAATCGCTCGGTGAAATCGATCCGCTCATGCATTTGATCCATTCGTTCGTGGAGTTCCGATGCGACCGCACCGATCTCACCTTGAAGGTCGGAAACCAATGACTCCATCTGCTCTTGTTCAATCCGACTGGCTCCCCGGTCTCTCCGGCGATAATGCAGGTGAAGCCAAAAGCCAGCCAACCCAGCCAGAGAAACTGCCATCCAAGAGAAAGCAATGTACATCTCGTTCACTGAAGCCTCCAGTCAAAGTGCTGTCTGCTCAAACCTATTCTGGTCCAAGGTCTGCGTGTGGACCAGGTGGAAAGAATGTGGACAGCTCTGTTGAACCTGTGGATTGAGGGCTTATCCGAAAATCTTACCGAGCCAGCGCCAGATTCGCTCAAGAAGGAACCCGAATATCATCTTGCCCACAGCATGCTCCCTGGTTGTGGTCCGATTCACCGACGTGGGGAAGCCGGGGTTTGTTTCAGAATGGGACGCATTACCTCCTTCGTGGTGGTCTGCTGTCTGGGAGGAGGGTGCGCAAATGTTCCGCGAGTTGGTCTATCGATGACATCGGGTCATCCAACTGTAACCGTTCGCTAAAGACATCGATCGCGCCAGTGGGCTGGACGACGGTGAGTGTCACGTGGAGTTCTTCTCCCTCAACGCGGAACGTCCCCCGAACCGCGCCGAGCGCACGGCGGCTTCTCGCCGTCGCCATCAGGTCCCGAAAGCCACCTCGGTGGACCAATAGGACTTCGGTTCCTGTCCGCCCGATACGCTTGACGAGACTATCTCTGATCGCTTGAGCGACCTGACGAAGGCTCGGATCAGGTGGGGCAAAACCTCCCAGGGCAATTCGGCGAACTCCAGTTGGTGGTCGAAACAGGAACCGGGTTGAGTCCCGGGACCGTCCACGCGAGTTGGCGGGCGGCAAGGCCAGGAATAGGCGGGCGTTCTCCGTCGCCCGGAGTGCCGAGGCGACCTGTCGGCCGAGTGAATCGAAGAGCGACTTTCGAGCAAGGCGCATGGCGGAATCGAGCTCTTGGCTCGTGACTGTCGTGACGCCGATGCCTCGGTTCCGTTCCTCGACCGCGGCCGCGATCCGAAGCGAATCGTCGCGGGACAGAGTCGATACTGGAGGTGGAGAAGGGGGGCTTTCTTCCCGCACAAAGACGGTGTCGATTGGCCGGATCAGTTCCATGTCTGAGGCGACCGGAGAGTCTACCGCTATCGTGAGACTGGCTGCCGCGGGACTGGAAGTGCTCTCGCGGCCCAGTGCGATCCCACCTGCAACGAGAGCCACGGCAGCCGCCATGCCTCCAACCACCCAGGGTGTCCGAGTCCGGGCGGGGCGTTGTTGAGCGGCAACGGCCAGACTCGGCCCACTCGGCGTCGCCATCGCATCCAGTGCTCGCAGAATAGCCTTGGCATCCCCGGGGCGATCATCGGCCTCTTTTTGTAGACAGTGAGAGATGAGCATCGCGATGTCGGCCGGAATGTCTGGGTAGCTTCGATCAAGAGGTTGCGGGACGATCGTTAGCTGAGCGGCCATGGTGGCTTGAGGGGACTTCCCCGCAAAGGGCGATATCCCCGCGAGAAGTTCGTACGCCACCAGCCCCAGGGCGTAGAGATCGACCCGGTGGTCGGCAGTTGGGTCGCCCGCGAGTTGCTCCGGTGCCATGTAGGCTGGAGTACCGATGGCCATCCCGGTTGACGTGGTCGCCACTCCCGCGGTCGGAAGGGCAGCGTTCAAGGCCTTGGCCACACCAAAGTCGGTGATAAGCGCATGCGATCCGAGGGTGAGGATATTGCCGGGTTTGATGTCGCGGTGGACGACCCCCCGATCATGCGCATAGGCCAACGCGTCGGCGACGTCCGCAAGAATCCGTTGCACCTCCCGGGCGGTCAGCCGACCTCGCCGCTCGATGATGACTTTGAGAGATTCCCCCTCGATGTATGGCATCGTGTAGTACAGAAGCGTGGGGTGCTCGCCTGCCGAGAGGAGCGGGACGATATGGGGATGGTGAAGTTGTGCGGCCACCTGTATTTCTCGACGGAATCGCTCAACATTCACTCCCGCGGCGAGATCGGGCGGCAGCACCTTCACCACCACCAGCCGATCGAGGGCCTCTTCGCGGGCAACAAAGACCCGACTCATTCCTCCACCGAAGAGTTCCCGCTCAATCGTATAGCTTGAGCCGAGGGCTTTAGTGAGTTGATTGAGGAAAGTATCGGCCATATGTCGTCGGTGGTGGTGAATCAGTTTCTGGCGTACCCAGGGTCCAAGGCGCGGTTGACGAGGTGCCCCAGTCGTACGCCGGCGCGAATCAGTGCCTCCTCTATCAATAACGCACGGCTGGTGGCATATGTTACATCGAGTTGCCGGCTTGGTGGGAGGGCGTAAGCCTTGTCTCGCGCCAAATCATGACTCTGATTGGCCCAATCGACGACAGTGCCGTCGAGGAACTGTTGTGGGTTCGCAGTTTGGAGCCGGTGTTGGAGTAACTCGTCCCATGCAGATTCCCTGAGCCCGCGCGCCCGAATCAGCCCACCATCCCAGACCGAATGCAGGTTGGTAGTGCGGCCGAGAAACTGAACCTGCACATCGT
>JAJCZW010000042.1 GCA_029262155.1 Gemmatimonadota bacterium | reverse complement strand
TGCTCAATAACAGGGGCAAACCACGGCACACCCCGAGTGGATCCAGGGCGATCAACGTCACCGATGTGCAGCAGCCGTCGCTCGCCTGTTAACCGACCGAAGACAGGTGTGCGTGTCCACGAGTGCGCGCGACTCGGCCATGCCCCTGGGTGCTGGTCGGCAATCCAATAGGCGATCGCCTCGCCGGATTGGGGCCTCAACTCCACCCCAGCGACCAGCGCTTCGGTGTCCGGCTTGCCGTGGGGGTTACACACCCTATCGGCCTCCACCAGCTGCACGCGGGTGCCAAACAGCATCCCGCGCCGCGGTGGGACAAATCGCCTGACGGCGATCACATCGCCACTCATGAGCTTCGACCGGAAGGCGAGCCCTAACTGACGTGCGAACTCGAGCCGGCCAGAATAGTCGCTCGCCTGCGAGAGTGCCCAGTGCCACCAGAGCCGTTTCCATTGCGCCTGCCACTGTCGAGCCTCGTCTTGGCTGAGACCGAGATAGGCATGGTCGATGCGTGGCTGTGGGTCGAGTCCCCATCCCACGACGCTCGTGACGGTGGTCTTGATTGCGCCCGTTGCGATCGGCGCATTGCGGTAGAGGTCCCGTGAACGGGCCCTGAGCATCGTGAGGTCGCCCACGCTGTCCTGGTCAGGGCTCCGGGCAGCGGGTGTCCACGCCTGGGTGGCGCGCCGATCCGTCCGGGCACCAGCATATCCTCCCGCCAGGCCCAAGAGCGTACGCGCCTGGATCCGCCGCGCTCCCGTCGTGGGTGAGATGTATCCGATCACCCGGTCGAGCATGGTGGGGCGTGCGAGCGTGAACCCTAATTTCCCGATCTCGATACGGGCCGGGAGGGTGCTCATCCGAGCGGCACCGCCAGCCGGGTGCGGATGGTGCCGCCGCGGGCTTTCCGTGTCGCCCTCACCTCGAGAGCTTTCTCCCGGTCATAGAGGACTTGTAGGTCGCCCCGGCGGTAGACTCGGCCGAGGACCGAATACTCCTGCATCCCTTCCTCGATCGCCTGGATTGCTGCACGCACAGCGATCAGGTCCCGCAGAGTGTACAGATCTGGGAGTTGGGTCGGTAGATAGGCGACGCCATCGAGGATCGCGCTCGGCCCCCCATCCTCGAGGAATACGATCGCCTCGTGGATCCGGGTGAGCTTCTCCGCGTAGACGTTCAGTCGGTTCGCCATGGTTCGAAGGTGGGACGGGGCGACTGGTCGTGTCTATATCATCCGGCCACGAATGGTTATCAGTTGGGGACTATGACGCCTTCTCCACTGACCGCGGTTGCGGGACGGCGATCAGCCGATAGGTGAGGGTCTTCCCGCGTCGTGGCCCTTTTTGAATAGCGTTGATGCGAAGCAGGCGATGGAGCGCTCGGTGGACGTTGGGCACCTTGATTCCGAGCACATTTGCGATCCACTGCTGTTTCACCGGTCGGAAGTCCACCTGATCGAGCTCCCCGAGCAGGAGCAGATAGACCCGCAGGGCGTGCTGGCTCTTCTCGTGCACTGCCATGTAGCGGAACCCGGGGAGCCACACTTACTCCACCCCCTTGGAGAGCATCCGCCGCTGCCGGGGTGCCGTCGGCTTGGGGGCGCTGGTGCCCGAGGGGCCGCTCTGTTGCACCCTGGTCACGATGTCGCCGAGCGACGCAGTGACCTTGCTGCCGAGGAACGCGAGGGCTGCCAGGTTGAGGACCGCGAGATCGAGTGCTTCGTTTCGCCGGTTTTTGATGGCGGTCCACTTCCGGACCGGTCGACCGTGGATGTACACCGTCCGGAGTTGTTCTGCGGTGAGTTGATCGAAGAAGACTTCGTCGAGGTTCTCGGGGAAGTGAATGTATTGAGGCCCGGGCTCCACAACCCGGAGCATCGCGGCGATCTTGTCCTTCCCGGAGTCGACGCCCACCATCCACGATGGACGCCGATGGACGCGAGATCGCTTCCGACGCATCGCTGCGGGGCTGGTGATGATAGGCCGTCCACGACCATCCTTGCCTGTCGTAGGGATGACATGCTCGTGTCGATCGCAGAAGGCATGGACGCGGTCGCTGTTGTAGCGCGCGTCGACTGCCATGGCAGCAATCCGGAGGGTGGCTCCTCCTTGGTGCAGCCAATCTTTTTTGAGTACTTTGGTGAGCTCATCCCAGACATCGTCCTGTCCGGGGTCTCCGTCGATCTGCATCCACTCGATAATCCATGACTGCTCCAGGGCACCCCATCCCCACACGAGGACATCGAGCCAGTCCCCTTGCACGTCCACAGCGGCTGTCAGGAGGCCGGCCTCGAAGGGAACCACAGCCCCATACGGCGTTCTTCGGTTCTTCAACACCTCCGGATCGAGCACGGACTCGGCGTCCTCTTGGAACGGAAGGCCAAGCCAGAGGTTCACGAACGTCTTGAGGGATTCTGCGCTCTTCCGGGACTTCAGGAATTCCGTCATCACCGCTTCCCACGAGACTAACGGCGAATAAAGCGTGTTGACGTGGTAGCCTCGGATCCGGCTTTCCGGGTTCGTTGCCACCCACCGACCAGCCGAGAGCATCGCGTCCCGTTCCGTCTCGTCGATGAGAGCCACACAGTGCTCGCAGAGATACCGGGCGGTCGAGGGATCGAGCTGTCCCTTTGGGGTTCTCTCGCAGATCAGTCGATAGCGGCCATCATCGTCCTTCCAAACGAGGTCCTGTTCCTCTTCGCAATGGGGGCAGGGGACCATGTAGTATCGTTGGTCGCTCTTGTTGAATTCCGATTCGATACGGGAGACCCCCGCGACTGTTGGGGTGCCGTTGATATACAACTTCCCAAGCCCCGCCCTCCAGAAAGTCCGAAGTCCGCGCTCGAGGAGCGCTATCGGGTCGCCTTGGGCCCGGATATCGGGCTCGTACTCGTCCACCTCTTCAGCCAATGCACGCGGGGCACGAAGGGATCGCAACTGTCCGGAGCTCTTGGCGGAGAGGGCGACCAGGTACCCACCGGGAAAGGTCTTCCGCTGCATTGTGTTCCGGCTATCGCGCCGTCCCTCAACATCAACCACCCTGTTTCGAAGGCACGGCGTATCCTGCAGGAGTGGGTCCAGCAGGAGGTTGCTCCAATTCTTGAACATGGTTTCGGTCGGCCAGAGCGCGAGCATGGGGGCTGGGTCCTGGTCCATCGTGGATCCGATCCAGTTCAACCCTACCTCGGTGCCGCCGACCTGGGACGATTTCATGAACACCACCCGATCCACACCCGGCTCGCTCAAGGAGTCCATAATCTCGCGGAGGTAGGGCACGCGCGAGGTCCGCCATTGTCCTGGCTCCACCGCGCCGGAGCGGCTACTGATCACTCTCCGGTTGTCGGCCCACTGGCTGACGGTCCAATTGGGGGGAGGAGCGAATGCCCGCCGTGCGTGGTCCCGGACGATGTACCGGAGGGCTCGACGTGCAGTAGGATGCGTCCCAATCATGCCGCGGTATCCGTCTCAGGGCTGTCGTCGTCTTCGGCAGCGTGTTCCACGGCACGATCCAGGTCCTCGAGGAGATCCCTGGTGATGGTATCGAGCGTGCGGTTGGCTTCCTTGACGGTGACCATGTTGAGGACGCGGGACGCATAGCGCGACCGGAGCCCCCGCACGACGGCCCGCAGGCTGTCGCAGAATCGCGTCGTCTCGACGGCTGCGTCGTGCACCGTGATGAGGGTCTGACGGGCCTGCGCCACTTTGAATTCGGCCAGCTGGGCGTCCGCCTCCTTCTTTCGACTCTCCGCTGAGGACGGTTGTTCTCTCGGTGAGGCCCGTTCTTCCGCGTCAGCGACCTTGTAGGCGACGTACCACTGGACGCAACGCGCGATCGGAAAGGACCGACCACGCCCCCGGATGCGTGACGGGAAATCGGGGTGCCGCCTAATCCAGTCGGTGATGGTCCGATCGGTGACACCCAATACAGCAGCCAGCTCCTTCCGACCGAGCTCCTTTTCCACTGGCCTGGTGCGCTTGGGTGTCATGTTGCGGATGGAATGGAAAGCGTTGACTTCGTATCTGGTATATGGACCGTCACCTCGGTCTGCGGGTCCCCGTTGCACCAGAAGTCACAGGAGGACCCGTAATCATATAACATACCTAATACCCTAACGCTTAGTCCTCAGCGCCACATCCAGTGCGCCGAGCATATTCGGGCTGAAGCGCTGGACAGCAACACGAGCCAGGATTTCCCGGAACTTGAGAGAGGGGGGGCGCTGCACCTTGGTCCTGAGCGTCCAGATCTTTTTTATCGTCTTCCCAACTCTCTGGTACACGCCCCACTTGCTGGCCGGGATGTTGTGGTGCAATGGAGAGAGGATGAATGTGCCACGACGCCCTTTGATCTGCGTCTTGCCACCACTGGTACGGGAGAACGGGGTGAGCTTCTTCGCAATCGATCCCCGGCCTAGCGCGAAGAAGCTGGTGCCAGATGCATCCTTCCGTGCCACCAAACCGAGATTTCGCATAAACATATTGCGGGGAACGACGGCGGACTTAGACGGCCTCAGGGCTTTGGTGGGGATCGCAACAGGTCTGTCCGGGTCCCCGAGCTTGGGTTTGCCCGCCTCGAAGGGGTCGAAGATTCTTCCCTTGCCGACAGTCTGCAACACGACCGTGAGGTTCTTCTTGGTCGCCCGCATCTCTCGACGTAGAGGGATCGGAGCGACGAACCTCAGGAGCCTCTTGTCCCGGATGGTGAATCGATTCGTGAGGCCCGACCTGAACTCCTTCAAGGCGTCTTCGCCGGTCCGGTTCAGCGCTATCATGCCAGCGAACGGCAGCTGCTTCTCGATACCCTCAACGTAGCGAACCGCCTTGGTCAAATCTCTGAGGTCCAGTGACAGATCAACCATTAGCCCTCCTCGGCGTCAACTGTGCCGGGTGCAAAGACCGTCAGGTACGCTGTGATATGAGGATGGGTCCCGTTGAGGATCAGGGGAGCCCCCTCCCGAGCCTCCTGTTCGTACGGTGACCTGCCGTGCCCCCGGGTGACCAACAGCCAAAGCGTGAGCACGAAATACAGGAGCCACACCCTGAGGGCCATGCAACGCCACACGTGTACCAGTTCGTGCGCAATCAGCACGTCGGGCACTAGGATCCGGAAGACGTTCTTCCGGGCGCTAGCAACATAATCGAACCGAAAGTTGTAAGGTGCGGCTAGTCGGATCGTGCCGTTGAGTGTGGTAGCGGGGACGCGGATGAATCGCGGCAGCCAGTGTCCGTATACCACCGGTACCTCCCACAGTTTGCCGTCGAATGAGGCTTGAACGACAGACCGCGGGCGGGGGACACGCCGGAAGACAAGCCGCAGAGGCCAAGGCGACCAGCCATCACCCCACCATACCGCCACCAGGAACAGGACGATCAACGCAAGCGGGATACCGGGGATCAAGAGCCAGAGCATGGGGCCTCCGAGGTGGTCTCAATGAAGCGGAAGCACATTGCAGCGACTTGGACAAGCTCCGCACGCATTTCCTCGAATGGTCGATCTTTCTTGATCGTGTCCCCACAACTCTTCCACTTCCTCCAACAGGATGGCGTAGAACTCGTGTCGGCCCCAAGGCACACACCCATGTTTGGCATAGGCCCGGCCTAACTCCTCCGCAATGTCACCAAGGAATTGAAATCGCTGTTTCAACGCAAGATCTTCCACAAGGTTGTCACCCATCGTTCGTCTCCTCGTTCTCCTGCCAGCCAAACGCCGCCAAGACACCCAGTGCCCACACCTTGTTGCGTTGCTCGTCGGCGATCACCTGCTGCGCCGCAGCAATTTTTCGGTCAGCGTCCCGGATCACTGCGAGCGCTCGGCCGGCCGACTCGCTCCGCCAGGCGCGGGCACTGGTACTGACCTTCGCCCCGTTCGTCGGAGCGGCCTCGACGGGGAGGGCGGCGGCCTCGTTCGCGTGCGCGGCGTCCACCTGATGGCTCATGATGTTGCCTCCGGGTGAGGGGTCCACGCCTGATCAGTCATCCGGTACGGATCCGCACGCACCAGGGCGACACAGCGCATCGCGGTCGTTGTCTGGCCGGTACGATGATTGCGCCGCGCCTCGGTGAAGAGGCTGCATCCTGTGATTGGCGTGTCGCGGGGCCAGCGAGCCAGGAGGTCACGGAGATCGCCGAGGGTCTTGGGTGTTGGGACCTTCGTGCGGTCGGCCATCAGCCAATCCTCCCAATGATCCGCGCCACGCGCGATCGAGGTTTCGCTATCTGCTCGAGCACCTCAAGATCAACAGCCGGATAGCCGAGCGCCGCCATGGTCCGGTCAAGTACCTCCTGCCGCATCCCAGGTGGCATATCAGCCCAGCTGACGCAATGCAGCAGGCTCAGCGAGAATTCTTCGTGCCGCGGGATCACCCGACCAAGCGCCTGAGCCACCTTCCGCACGGTGCAGATGTCGAAGTAGCCCTGCGGGCGGAACATTTGCCGGAGCCCAATGGTGGCAGCCCGTCCAACGAAATCGGTGGGTTCTGTCGTATGGTGCATTTATGCGGCCCCTTTTCTCGGAGTTCGCCACCCGGCTGCGAGGATGTTGGCATCGGTCTCACGCCACGCTGCTGCGGCTTCGGTATCCCACCCACTTCCACTCGGCGGACATCCACACCGCGGTCGAGGGTGCACTTGGCCGTTCGGCATTTCATACCCAGCATACCAGAAGTGCGTGTGGCAGACATTGCAGACACCATCTGGGCCCACAGCGGTCTCAGGCCGGTCCTCGACCATGAGTCGTCGAGCGGTGCGTTTGAGGAGCCCAACCTTGGGACGAGCGTTGCCCTCGTAGGTGTCCCGAATGGTGTCGAGTGCCCGGTTTAGGACATCGAGCGGAAGACTCCGGAGCGCACGGTGCCACTCTGCGATCACGGTCTCACGGCCAATATCGGTGCGGCCGTAAATGGCTTCGTACCGCGTGAGCAAGTCCATCACTTCGAGCCGGGTTACCCCCAATCGTGGATCGCTCATGCGGTCATTCTTTCGGCCGCATCGAGCTGAGCAAGACGGGCACGGAGGGCCGCATCGCTCTGGGGTGATTCCGCTGCCTGACGGACGGGACGGTCAAAGTAGCGGAGCGACTGCGGCTGCCGACTGCGGTCTACTGGCCGGTAGGAACGGGCCAGGTTGTACACGACCTCCTCGGCCACAGCGAGGTCGATCCCATCTGCCTCCCAGGAGACGCACGGCTCACCCGTCGCCGATCGCATTCGGCCCACCTCGAGGCGATTGAAAGAACCGGCAAGGTGCGGGTTATCGCCAAGGCCCCTGTTCAGCGCCGCCACACATGTTGCCAGATACTCCCCGCCAACCACCGACTTGGTGTCCCCGGGTGGTTGGGTGGTTTCTGTCTCTCCCTCTGTCTCTCCCTCTCCCTCTGTCTCTGTCTCTGGTATAGCGTTTTGCTGGCGACTTGATAGCACGTCGCTAGCAACAGAGATAAAACCAGCATCTACAAGCGGTTGGATGTCGGGTTGACGCTCCAAATAGAGCGCTTTTGCTATCCACTCGGGGTCGTTCGGGACGCGGTTTCCCGTACGGCTCGCGAGCACCCAAACACCTATCAGTAGCAACTTGCTAGCATCTTGCAAGCACCCAAACTCGTAGTCGTCGAAGGCGTTGGTGTAGAACTTGATCCAAGGTGGATTCCGGTCCTTGTAGTGCTGGAACCGGTCGAAGTTCCGGACGACCAGGTAGCCCGATGCCGCCATCAGACAGCCCCCGCAGGATCCATCAGGAGGTCGCTCGCCCGGACCAAGCCCGGCTCCCGGTCGACCAGGCCGGCCCTGGCTAGGTCGGAGAGATAGGTGCTGAATGTGCCGCCTGTGTGAGCTATCCCGGCGGCGTCACCAAGTTCCGCGATCGAGATGTGGTTGGGATACACCGCCATCACCTCGTCAAGCATGCGACGTGCGCCCGCCCGGAGCACGCCACGATAGAGAGCCAACATTCCCTCGGTCGTCTGGGGGCTCAGGTCGCCGGGTGATTTCCCGATTGCTTCCCAGCCCAAGTCTGTGAGCGCAAGGCTCACCCCCTGGCGCACCGCATACCCACCGCTGACGATGTCGGAGAGGTAGGTACTGAAGGTGCCGCCGGTACGTGCGAGTCCCGCGAGCTGAGCGACCTGAGCATGCGTGGTCGGTGCAGGGAACCGTCGCGCGACCGCCTCCAACATCCGCCGTGCCCCCTTTCGCAGCGGCTTGCTCTCGGACGTCGCTGTCCTGGGTTCTGTCGCGGAGGCTGTCGCGCGAAACGTCCGTGCGAAGGGCCTTGTGGCCGTTGACGCCTTCTCCATGGGTGGCGGTTTGGCGTGCCCGTTGACGCGAGTCCTTGTGATCGCCTCAAGGGCCTCACGCATTACACCGCTGGTCCCCTCGAGCGCGTTCCGAAGGACTTCAACCTGCGACCCAAACCCAGCGAGGAATCCGTCGGGGAGCACCGGCACCTCCACCCGCTCTGGCTCCGGTACGACGGCTGGTCGACGTTCCAGGTCACGGATCTGCTTCTTCAGATCAGCCACCTCACGCTTCATGGCCTTCGGGTCGTTCTCCTTCGCCCGCTCAATCGTTTCCTGCATCCGATGCTGATATAGGGTCAGGTCCGGCTTCGCTCCTTTCCCGCGCACCCGCCGCTCCTTGCCTGATTTCGGTGTGGCAGAGGAGTCGAACGTCTGCCGGGCCCGCATACGGGACACACCTTCGTGCTCGAGCCAGCCGGGTGACACGACCAAGGCGTTTCCTCGCGGGAGGGCACGAAGCTGACCAACTAGATCCTTCCACCGGGCCTTCTCCACATGCTCGCCCAACCAATCGAGGATGGCGTCGACCGATCGCGGGCCCACGGTACGAAACGCAATCATGCACTCCGCCAACTCCGAGACCGACTTGTTCATCCGGGCACTGCGCTGGGTGATGAGGGTGACCCCGACGCCGACGTTGCGGCCGAGCTCGACCAACTGCTCGATCGCCCCCACGCACTCGGCGAGTTGCACCTTGCCGTGGGGAATCTGCTGCGGCACGAACCGACCAGCCTCGTCGATGATCTGCATCAACGGTCGACGACGTTCACCCTGTCGCTCATAGAGGCGAGTGCAATACGACGTCAAGAACTTCACCTTCTCGCCCACCGACCACATCTTACCGGTGGCGTGACGAGAGATGTCGATGATGACATCCACCTCTTCGTCGGCCACGAGATCCGCGACGACCGCGCCACCCGTCGGCTCGATCGGGATGTCTCCATGCGTCCCACCCAGGATCAAAACCTCGATTCCCGGGGAACGGCCGTCCGTCCCATACTGCAGCCCCCACCACACTCCGACCGGATCAATCACCGAGAAACGTTGACCCGCCGCCGACAACTCCTCGGCCAGGACGCTCCCGAAGTTCGTCTTCCCCATCCCCTTGCCACCATAGACGACGATCGTCTGAGTGACCGCATCGACCGGGAGGGCGAGATCGGGGGAAATCTTGAGCGTGCGTCTCACGCGGCTGCTCCTCCAGGTGGTGGTGTGAGCTCCGGGTGCGGACCCTCGCTCCGTGCCAGCCGTTTCCGCAGCATCCGGCGCTGCCTCCCGGTGACCGGCCGACCCTCTGCCAGGAGTTGGGCTTTGAGTTCGCGCTTGAGGTCGCCCCGGGCCGAGGTGCGCTCGGCCCAATGCATATCCTTGCTGTCGCGGGTATGGAGCGTCAGGTGGTCACGACGATAGCGCCCCCACACCTTGCCCGAGCGCCGACGGTGCTTCGATGGCATGAGCGTGGGCGTGGGTGCGAGGCCAAGAGCAGCCATGAGCCCCGACAGCGTTCGGTTGCGTCTCACGGTGCGGTCCCTCCCGGATAGGCGTGGTGGAGCACCCCGTCGAGCAGCGCCTTGTCGCCGCCTCGCTTGTCCGGGTGCCCGCCTAACTGCTTGAGAAAGTACGGGACGCTGGCCGCTGCGCAGTGGTCACGGAGTGAGCGGAGCCAATCCAGTTGGGCAGGCCGCGCACCGGGACCAGACTCCCCGCCGGCGATGACCCAATGCACACCCGAGAGAGGTAACACGAGCGGGCCGAGCAGTGGCTCCGCGCTCACGAACCGCACAGCGGCGGGAACGGTACAGAGTTGGCGCACCCGGTAGGCGTAGACCTGCGACTCGACCGACGTCCCTAACCAGACGTTGGGCCATGGGTCCGCATAGGCTCCCCATGGCAGGTGGCGCAGGATGCGACCGGGACGCTTGGTCAGGATCTGATAGGTATGTTGTGGCGTCTGGCGGATGATCTCCCACGCCTCGTCCCGCCACGGGTCAGCGTCACAATGAAACCAGTCGGACCAGGAGCAGGTGAACACCCTGCGAGGCTCAGTCCACTTCAGGGGAGCAGCGAACGTCGTCTTGCTCCGGCGTACTGTCGCGGGGTCTTGCCCGTAGCGGGCCTGGTCGGCGAACATGTAGCAGTGGTCGCAACCGTGGCTCACCTTCGAGCAGCCCATCCATGGGTTCCACGTGGCCTCACACCATTCGATCGCAGAAGCCTTACCCATCGGTTCGGCCCTCCTCCGCTGAGGACGCAGGAACGCAGTTCTCGCGATCGTTCTCCGTGATCGTAAGAAGTCGTCCATCGTGCAACACGATCCACCCCGGGTATTGCCCGTGGCCACAACAGCTGCCGTCGGTCCGAACCCCAGCCCGATTCAGCGCGTCCACGATTGGTGCGATACACGCATCGATCTTCACGATGTCTGGTCGGTCGCACCCGGTATAACTGTTGCTAGCCGGCACGATGACAGGGACTTCTACGTCCGTACCCCACTTACACATCAGTCGATCCCTCCTCCGCTGAGGGTGCGCTCGCCGATGCCTGGTACATCTCAGCCAGTTTCCGGAGTGCCTCCAACGATGTGGCGTCGGCCCACTCGATCGGACGCACTTCGCGTTGTGTTTGGCGGCCGCCACGCGGTTTCCGCAAGAGCACGGACGCGGCTCCGCCGAAGGACTCGACATAGATCCGATGCGGTGGAAAGTGCTTGATCACCCATGGGGCGAGTCGCCACTTTCCACCGTGATATCTGAGCGCGGGGCGGGCCCGTTTGGCAGCCATCAGGCACCCCCGAAGTGATCGCCAGGGAGGCGGACAGGGGAGGGACGCGCGACTCCGTTTTCAGAAATGCCGGGTGCTCGTTGGGTGCTCTTTTGGACCAGTGTTCGGGGGCGATTCGGTAGTGAATCGCCCCCAGACTCCCTAACGGAGCCTATGAAATCAGGCGTTTGTAGGGGTGTAGGAAAGAATCCCGTTTGATTAGGTTGAAGGTTCGATTCCTTCGCGGCGCACTCGGTAACTCGTTGTCTCATCGCACCT
>JAJCZW010000041.1 GCA_029262155.1 Gemmatimonadota bacterium | reverse complement strand
CGATCGTAGTGACCCCACCGGCCGCCGCTGCCTGCCCGATAGTCTGGAACCCTTCCCAATCCGTCCGACCTGGTTCGTTCACGTGCACATGCGTATCGATCACACCAGGCATCACGACCGCGTCACCCACATCAAGATGCTCGTACGGGTCGCCTTCCTCTTCGGTCACACGCTCCCTAATGCTAGCGATCCGTCCGTCCACAAGATCGAGCGTGCCGGCGCGAACTCCGTCGGGGGTGACAAGGCGCGTACTGGTCAGTCGCATCGGTATAAGATCGGTCGAGAAGGAGATTGCCACCAGCCGACACTACGATCTTGAGGGCCCTTTCACCCAGATCGGGAGCCCTCCACGATCGTGCACGTGCAGGTCAGGCCCGGCTTGGCCGCGATGATAGACCCCGGAATCATCCTGCACCCAGGCGCGGGTTTCCTCCCATCCCCCGCGGAATATCTGATCGAGGCGGGCCCGCAAGGCGGCATCCTCAATCGGGACCGCGACCTCCACACGTCGACAGAGGTTTCGAGGGCGCCAATCGGCCGATCCGATCAGGTACTCATCGTCTCCTCCATTGTGGAAATGGTAGATCCGAGAGTGCTCCAGGTACCGCCCTAACACACTTCGAACCTCGATGTGCTCAGACAACCCTGGAACGCCGGGTCGCAGGATGCAGAGTCCACGCACCAGCAGTTGCACCCTGACGCCCGCCGTGGAGGCTCGGTACAGCGCTTCGATGATCTCCGGATCCTCGAGTCCGTTGAATTGAGCCCGGATCTGTGCCGGTCGCCCGGCGCGGGCATGGGCTTCTTCGCGCGCGATCCGCACCAGAAACCCATCTAACATCGTTGCGGGTGCCACCAGTAGTTTGCGGAACTGTCCCCGCGGGCTCGCATCGGTCCCGGTCAACTGATTGAACAGATCGGTGAGGTCGGCGGTGATCTCTGCATCCGCCGTGAGCAAGCCGACGTCGGTATAGAATCGTGCGGTCGACGCGTTGTAGTTTCCGGTTCCCACATGGGCGTAGCGTGTACTCACCCCGTTATCCCGTCGGATGACGAGCGCAATTTTGGCGTGGTTCTTGAGTCCTACCATGCCATAGATCACCTGCACGCCCGCTCCTTCCATCCGCTCCACCGCCGCGATGTTCCGGCTCTCGTCGAACCGAGCTTTCAGTTCAACGAACACAGCCACCTCCTTGCCTGCCTGGGCGGCCCGACACAGCGCATCGACCACAGGCGATGCGTCCCCCGCGCGATACAAGGTCATCTTGAGTGTACTCACCGATGGATCGGTTGCCGCCTGCTCCAGCAACCGGAGGGTCGAGGTCTGAAATCCATCGTACGGGTGATGCAGCAGGATGTTCCCAGCCCGGATGGCGTCAAAGATGGAGACCTTCGGATCGACAGCTTCGTGAGGAACGGCTGGATCAAAGATGAGTCCGGCGGTCTCGTTTGCAGGGAGTTCGGCCCCAGCGACTTCCGCGAGTTGCCGAAGACTCGTTAGATCGATCATTCCGGGAATGTCGTAGAGGTCCATCTCGCTTAGTGGGGCCGGCTCATCCTGCTGCTCAAATCGGAACTCACGCAGCAACAAGGCTCGCAACGTAGGTGGCATGCCGGCTTCGACCTCGATCCGCACCGTCGGATTGAGTGACCGACGTCCGACTTCCTCCTCAATCGCTTGCAGGAAATCGCCTGCTTCCTCCTCTTCCACATCGAGATCGGCGCTCCTGGTCACCCGAAAGAGCCACGCCTGTTCCACGATTCGGTTGGGAAAGAGGGTGGCGAGGTCGGCCCGGATCAGCTCTTCCACCCGGAGCAGTTCGCGCCCACCCGATCCCTCCACCGGCACAAAACGTGGGACCCGATAGGGAATCCGAAGATACGCGAAGTGTATTGGCCCCAACGGATCATCTCGGAGCATGAGGGCAAACCCAAGCGTCAGGTCTGGGATGATGGGAAAAGGGTGCCCCGGACTCAACGTCAACGCCCGGGGGGTGAGCTCCGGCATCAGGGTCGTCCGGAAGTACGCCTTCATCTTGGTGCGACGGGCTTCGTCTAACTCCCCCCAGCGGCGCACTCGCAATCCCAGAGCGTCCAACCCGTGCAGGCACCCTTCGAGACACCGGTGCTGGCGGGACACGATATCGGGTATCCTGACGGTCACGGCATGGAGTTGTGCTTCCGCGGTAAGGCCATCCAGGCTGGTCCACGGCGTATCAGTCGTCATCCGCCCCTTGAGCGCACCGACTCGGACCGAGAAAAACTCGTCCATATTGCTGGAGACAATGCTCAGGTACCGGAGTCGCTCCAAGAGGGGTACGGTCGAGTCTTCGGCCAATTCCAGAACCCGACTGTTGAACGCCAGCTGGCTCAACTCGATGTTGAGAAAGTGATCGGTCGGATAAGGTCCTGAGGCACACGGCGCGCCTTCCTTCGACCCCTCCGGGGGGAGGCGTCCGGGACGCGGCGCCGACGTTTGCGTCGGTTCCGAAGACCACGCCGACTGACGCAAGGCAACGGCAGCAGGTTGCGGACTTGAACGGGCCACAATCGCCAGCGCAGCCAACGACTCCGGGTCGCTCAGCTCGGCACTCCCCGCCCGGCTCAGCACTTCGGCCAGGGGGATCCACCGGACGGACACCTCTCCAACGTCGTCGGTTCGGATGCGGCGTGCAGACCAGACCTCGATCGCGGGCCGCACCATACTCCCAGGGGCAAGGCCGAGAAAGCTGAGGTCACCCACCGAACTCCCCAAGGTCCGTCGGAGTAAGAACCGAACGGCGTCATCTCCACTACCGCGCGCCACGGGGAGTTTGACGACATCGTCTTCGCCGACTAACGCGATTCGCCCTTCGTCTTGTGCGAGGAGTGCCACCGACCGCCCACTGCCGAGTGCGCGGGTGAGGGCCTCGCCTTCAACCATCCGGAGCACCGCCGCTGCGCGCTCGTGTTTCGGCACACCAGTGAGCAACACCCCATCTTCCTGTTGCAGCACGGTCGCGATCTGCTGCAGATTCGGCCCTCCCGGAGCGAAGCGGCGCACGCCAAGCTCTGCGAACTCCCGAGTCAATCCACCGGCGCGTACGATGCACCGATCATAGACGAACAAAAAACGGTTTTGGGGACGGAACCATCCGCTGCGGGCCACACGGGACCATCGCTCGGTTTCGAATTGGATCCAGGGTTTGAGCAACCCCGGATCGGTCAGTCCGCGGAGCCGACGGGCGGGCTCGGAGGAGCCCAACACCGCTTCGAGCGGATCCTGAGTGTCTACCATGGCCTCAACTCGTGCCCCGGTTCCGTCGCCCTCGGACTGGCCCAGGAGCAGGGCCAACCATTGGCGGCCATCCGCCATGAGGCGGAGGCGGCAGGCCACCCGGCGATTGAGCAGGCCGCAATCAGGTGTGTCCAGATAGATGTCGCGATGGAATTGGTGCTGGTGAGACGTCTCTCGCAGTCGCAACGGCAATGGAGCATGGCGTAACCGTTCCAGGACGTCGATCCCGGCCACCTCACACCGGAATTGCGTTCCGCTCATCGACGCGGATCCCGCTTGCACCACACCACTTGGGATTGACTTACCATGCGAGAAAGATAGTCACTAATCTGGCGCTCTCGGCTGCCTCAGAACCCAAACCCTGAACCAAGATAGAACCGATTCCCTTCCCGACTATGCCCCAACGAAAGGCTCAGGGTAGATGTTCCGGAAAGGACCGAAAACCAGACTCCACCACCCACCGTGGTATGCCAGGTGTCCGAATCCTCTCCATCGACCCACACCCGACCGACATCCCCTAGCCCAAAGACGCCGACTTCCCCCGGCACAACCAGGGTCGCGTCGAAGAGTTTGACCCGCGCCTCGGCGTTCCCATACAGCACGCCGTCGCCGGCAAACCGGCCTGGATAGAACCCTCGTGCGGTGCGCCCACCCAGCGTAGCGGCGTCGAAGAAGGGATAGTCACCCCACACTCTTTTCCCTCCCGCCCGTAATGCGAGGGTCGGTGCATTCGCCCCGGCGGGTGTCAGGTAGACACCCGTCTCCCCGGCCACACTCCCGAACGTTCCGCCCGTGCCATCGGTGCCGAAGACGATTGGCGACACCATGCTGTATGCTGAGAGATAGACACCATGTCTGGCCCCGACCGGGCGGTCCCGACCGTCAAGCATGAGTTTCGCCTCAACCCCGACGTGCCCGAAATCCCCACTACCATATGGCCTATCGATGGCGATGAACCGGTCAACGTTTTGCCCATCGTCGACTTCGGTAACAGAGAAATGGCTCATCGGACCGACTTCGAAGAAGCTGTGAGCGCCGAACTCGACACCCAGGTGAGTGGACAGCCCAACGGCATGTTGGGTAACCCTGTTGAATTCTCTGGAGCCGGTATTGGGGGTGTTATTCCCGCGACCGTACCATCGGAGGGTTTCGATCCCCGATCCCCGGGCACGAAATCCCCATCTCACCCGACTGTTCTCCTCCCACCAATCGCCTTCAATGGTTCCATTGAAGGTTGCCGCCGAGGTGGCCCATCCCACCGACATCGCGACCCGACTGGCGTAGGGGCGCTTCCGAAAGGCGTATCGATAAAAAGTGGGATTGGCGCTGACAAAAAGGCCGACATCGGGAGCGATCGAAAGAAGGAACAGATTTCGGAACCGAGTCCCCCAATCCCGTGGCGGGAGGACAGCCGGGTTCGAGTCGGCTATGGTGACATACGGTTTGGTATTGATCGTCCGTCCGATTCCGCGGTTCGTTCCGCGGGCATCATAGAAGCGGGTGCGGCCGCTCTCCGCAGAATCCACCATCATGTCATCGCCGCCTCCCCCGAGAAAACGCACCGTCGGGCCCTCGCCGTCACCTCGTACGACTCCCCGGTCGTCGTCACCATGGAGCCAGACCCTGAGGTCTTTGGTCTCGTCGCCGGTAAACCGTCGACTGTAATACGGTGTCGACATGTCCGGTGCCCAGAGCGATACCGCCACCACTCCACTTCCCAACCGGGCGACCACCGCACTATCCGCCTGATCGGTGGCGTGGATATCGACCTCCCTGGCCAGCAAGCGATAGTAATCTCTGGCAGCATCGACCAAATAATCTCGCCGTGTCGTGAGAGCGGCGAGCAGGCGCTTATGTTCAAACGGGACATATTCGGCGGGTAACACACCGACGGCCCGCTGTAACACGTCGTCAGTCAGTCGTCCACGTATCTCGCTGGCCACCTCTTCCCATGCGGGCCACTCCAGGTCGCTCAACAGACGCCGGTCAAGGTCGCGCCCATTCCACGTCTGCCCAACCGGGTTGGCGTACTGCGGTCCAAACCGTACCAACTGGGGGGCCGCCTCGCGAGCGAGGCCCAAGAAGATTCCATCGTACCGTGCAAAGGCCTGGTCCCGGTCACGAGGGATCGGTAACCACCGATGGGGGCCGTCCTGGTCGGTCAGGGCCCATCGCCACTGGTCCCGGTGACGATCCCAGTCGCCCAAAAACACATCCATCAGGCGAGCACGCAGAAAGGCGCGGCTATCCGGACGGATCGTTGGATCCTTCTCGATCCGATCAAGAAACGACTCGGTCCCGACAATCTGAATCGCGGCGGCGAACCCCATGTCGCGGTCCTCTTGTTCGTCAGGCCGTTCCTCAAAGAGGCCGAGCATCCCTGCAAACTCGGTCCGAAAGGTACCGAGGCGAGGATCGTCCGGCATCACCCTCAGTACCGGGTCGGCATGCAACACATCTGCGGCATCGAGCAGCTCGGCCACAACAAGTGCGCCGACCGGATGTCCTGCACTGATCTGATCCTGGAGCAGATTGCCTGCGACCGTCGCACGGAGTCCCTCCGGGAGAATCGAGGAGGGATCCTTGTCGACCGACCGGAAGGTGAATTCCCGGCCATCCGCTGCCCGAAACCGGAGGGAGGTTGTTTGTTGTCCGCCCCCACGCCGCACAGGGGTGAGCCCACCGGCAAAGCGGTCGAGATCCAACACCGCCACTCGTATTGGCGTAGTCCAAATCTCTCGGTACCTCGATCCGAGCAGAACGCGGTGCAACCACCCCGCCTCGTACTGGGGTCCGGCCACGATCGTCACGGAATCCTGGGCGCTAATCGACCGACTGAACCCAGTTACCATGAGCGCCAGAACCGCCAGCGCGGAGAGACGGATGCTCATATCGGAAACTCTCATGAGAGGGTGATTATCTACATCAGTTTACTGAAGCCACGCGGCGTACGCTTCCCGCGTCGCACCGCGCTCTGATACCTCGATGACACTCAGCCAGACTCGCCCATCGTTCAATACTTCGACGCGCATATACCCGCTGGCATCTGAGGCATAGCGGGTCGAGTCGCTCCACTGCACAAAGCCACCATGGCCGTAGTATCCCGATCCACTCACCAAGAGGTTCCGCGCGGTGGTCCCCTGGAATACCTGGAGATTATGCTCGTGGCCGGAAACCCAAATAAGCGGGGGTTGTCCCGCCATCGCTCCGGCAAGCTTCGCCCGCATCCGCTCGTTGGCCCCCCCCGAGAGATCCTGACTGGAGACGCCACTGGCCCGTGCGACCGGGTAGGCCGAGCCAAGGATCGGCAGTGGCAACCAGGCCCACTTCTTCACCGCCCGAAGCGGGAAGATGTGACGCGTCCAGGCGAAGTGGCCGCCGTGCTCTCCACCCGACGCCAGCGGATGGTGGGCTGCGACAACCACATGGCGATCCCCAGCCTCATCGACTGCCACCCGAAGCGCTTCGACCACACCTTCCTCAGTGTAGCTCGGACACCCGCTCGTGGCATCGCTCGGCTTGGCGTTTCCATGCAACCACCATTGGGTATCGAGGAGGATCAACCGCACCCCGGGCAGATCCTTGACCGAAGGGCCGGGACACCCCCTATCGGGGAGTTGCACGATCCGCGGCGCCCCTTCCCGTTCGATCAACTGCTCCACTCTCCGAACCGCGTTCCAGCCGTCGAGGCCGTGCTTGGCCCAGTCATGGTTGCCAGGAATAAAAATGGCCTTGGCACCCGCATCGCGAACCGTATTGATCTGGGTCCGAATCCTCCGTTCCGCTTCCGCACGATCGGGGGAAATCGAGTCGGGCAAGCCACGCGGATAGATGTTATCACCCAAGAAGAGCACTGTCGTCCGATCGGGGGCGGTGGCGGCATCCTTTCCCATGGCGTCCAAGACCGGATCTCCCGGATTTGGAGCCCCAGCGTCGCCAATCAAGAGCAGGCGGGTCACCACGTGGGACGGTAGCGGTCGATCTTCCGGAAACGGGGGAACCGGACGCGCATGGGAACATGCACCGGTGGCGAGCACGAGAGCCAGCAGGGCTGCCCGCATCAGGAAGGACAGCGGTAGGTCGTTAGGCGGGCGCGATGGGTCCCACCCTCATCGGCGATCACCATCGCGCCGTCAGGCATCAAAGCGAGACCTTCGGGCTGGGGATGACGTTTCCGGGAGAGGCCTAACACGCGCACCACGCGACCGACGCGCGTGACCTCAAGAAGGGCACGGTCAAGCGAGGACAGGAGTAGATAATGTCCCGTGCGTGGATCGACCTCAATCGCGCTGGGTCGGAAGGTCTTCCCCCCAGTCAGGGCAGTCACCTGGCCAAGGGGTATCGACACCTGTTCCGGCTCCCCATCCGCCGGTGCGGTTGCCGGGTTCAGGGGCCACCGAAACCACGTGACGTACCCCTCGAGGCTTCGGGTCCGGGCATGCTTGCACGCCACGATGAGGACGTCATCACGAGCATCGTAGGCCAGCCCTTCGATCTCGCATTGCCTCCCCAGCCGACTCTCGGCGATCCGTGCCGGGACCCGCGCGCCGTCACGTCCCACCACAGTCTCAACCAGGAGCCCGTCGCTCGTCGTGAGGTAGACATGGGCGCCGGAAACCGCGATCCCTTCGAAGTCCTGCTCCCCGATACCGCCGAGAGAGAACCGCGAGCGGGTGGCACCGGTCTTGGG
>JAJCZW010000040.1 GCA_029262155.1 Gemmatimonadota bacterium | reverse complement strand
GCCATGTCGACGTCGGTCGGCTCCCACGTCAACAGCCGATTCGTGTCAGCCAAGGCAGGAACCATCAGAGCCCGAATCTCGTCTCGCCCTCGGAGAACGCCGGTTTCGGGAAACATCGCGCCGCTCTCAGCAAAGAACGATGTCCATCCCTCGCCCCGCCGCTCTTGGGTTGCTTGAGCGAACGCTCGGTCGGCCTCAAGCAAGCTCTCCTTAGTCAACGAGGTCGTGGGGCCACAACCGAGGAGTGAGAGAACCACGGCAAAAGCAACCTGTCGAGTATGCCGGTACATCTGGTGTTCCTCCCCTAGGTGCGTGAACCCGCATTGGCTCAGTGAGGTCAGATACCCCACGCGCCGAGTGTGTCGATGATTTGGGCCATCGCGGATGTGAGTCGAGGATGCGAGGCTTCGAAGCGTTCGACCGAGGTTCGTAGACGATCCCGAAAGGCGCGGTATCGCTCCGATACCGGGTCGGGATCGTCAACGATGAGCGAATCGATGTCAGATTGCAGTTCGATCAAAACGGCCCGGGTCTCCTCGTCGAGTTGCTCGGAATCTTGAAGCTCGGTCTGGAGCTGCCGGAGTTGATTCAGAAGTTTGGTGCGAGGCATCGACCGTCCGCCCTAGAGTTATGGGTGATGTTTCGTGTTATGAAAGGTAAGTAGATTCTGCCCGGGTTGACTTCGGGGTTTCTTCGGGTCACTCTTCAGTGACCCCCTTGCCAGAGAGTGTAGCCCGATGCCGCGATTCTTCTTCCTCCAAAAGCCTTCTCGTCCATCCCTTGCACCGACCCGCTGGTCTCCCGAGAGGCCCAGCACCCTCCCACCAAGTCGAGGAAGCAATCCTCTCACCAGCCCGACCATTCGGGTCTGTCCAGAGTGCGCTGGCCCGATCGTCCGAGGCACGGGATGCATCTCGTGTCTTACCTGTGGATGGGGCCGGTGCGGGTAGGCGAGGCGGTCCCATCACAGCTCTCTTTCGAACTCACCGGACGAGCCCAGTGGGTCGAGTTGGCTCGAAAGCAACGGGGAACTCAGTTCCTCAGAATTCCCAGTCGCCAGATACTGAATACCAGTGCCGCCACCAAGATGCCGTTTTGGTCACTCAACCCATACATCGGATGTGAGTTTGGGTGCAGCTACTGCTATGCGCGCGACACTCATCGCTACACCATCGAACGAGGGGTTATCGATGGAGCGATCCCCTCTCCCCACGGAGTCCGTCCGGCGCAACTCCCACCCTGGTTAGCCTTCGAGCGTCACATCCTGGTGAAGGCGGAAGCCCCACGCCGACTCGCACAATCGCTCGATCCGCAGAGGCTTCGCGGCGAGCCGTTGGTGATCGGGACCGCGACCGACCCCTATCAGCCGGCGGAACGCGAATTCGGCATCACTCGTCGTATTCTCGAAGTCTTGTTGGGGTTTCGGGAGATGCAGATCGGCATCATTACGAAATCCCCGCTGATCACCAGAGATCTCGACCTGCTGCAACCTCTCGCTGGCTTGCACAAGGTGACCATACACATTTCGCTCGCCACGACGGACCCCCAGTTGGCGCGTCGCCTGGAGCCCCGGTCGCCGATCCCTGCTCGTCGTCTCGCGGCACTTGCTGCCCTCCGCGAAGCTGGCATCCGAGCGGGCCTCCTCGTCGCACCCATCCTGCCTGAGATCACCGATGGATGGACCTCGCTTGCCCAGCTCATGGCCGAAGCGCGTGCCCATGGAGCCTGCTTCGTAGGAGGAGACTCCTTACGGTTAGGGCCAGCCGCCCGTACTCGATTCTTCCAGACGTTACGTGCTGAGTTTCCAGAACTGCTCCCCCGCTACGAACACCACTTTGCGCATCGCCACGCAGCCAGTCGAGCCTATCGTCGGGCCCTCGGCCGCCGCCTGACACTCCTTCGGGAAACCTACGGCTTTCCGACCGGTGGCCGTGGACTGGATGCCATAGGCTAAATCGATTTGAGGAAGATTATGATCCCTGTGGTTGCGGACACGACCAGGATAGCGGGTCGAATCAGGCCACGATCAAGCACATTTGCCAATCGTCGGCTCGCGACAAAACCGATCGCGATTCCAGGGAGCATCGATGCTGTCAGGACAATCTCGGTCATCCCGAATCGTCCGATGAGAGATAGACCGACGATCGAGATCAGGGCACCGATCAGGAAAAAAGCACTTAACGTCGCGCGGATACTGGGACCTGGCTCATGCTGATAGAGGAGCGCAACCGGCGGCCCACCGATGGATACGGTCGTGGCCATGAACCCAGAAAGCACTCCGGCACCCGCGAGGGTAACAGACGTCGGCACCAGGTGCAGCCCGGACGCGGTGAGACCAACCGCGAGGAGGATGAGCGCACCAAACACCGCTGACAATGCGGATGGTGGCACCAACACCAACACTGCCAGCGCGAAGAGGGTTCCGATCACCCGGCCAATGAGTGACCACTTGAGATCGGCGCGCCGGAGAGCGTGATGTTCTCGGATCAGCATCAACATGGTGAGCATGCCCGAGGCAAGCAGGATCGGTCCAGGGACGCTCTGCGGCTCAATGAGCACCAGAAAGGGAACGGCAAAGAGACCGAGACCAAATCCTACCGCGCCCTGCAAGACAGATCCAATCCCCACGACAAGGGTAATGAGCAGGAATTGATGGAGGGTCATGGTCGATCCGCGATGAGGATTTCCTCCGCCAGGCGGCAGGTGTGGCAGACAAGCTAACCGACATTTCCGCCTCGGCAACCATCTCAGTTCTCAACCAGACGGCCAAGCTTCCGAAGCTCGGGCCACCGGCGCATGGCGAAGGCCACCGCTCCCATCGTTCCGATGCCACCGATGACGACCGCAAGCTCGGGTCCGACCAGTGCAGCCGCGGTTCCCGACTCGAAGGCGCCGAGTTCGTTCGAAGTATCGATAAAGAGGGTATTCACCGCCGAGACTCGGCCGCGCATTGCTTCAGGCGTTCCCAGCTGGACCAGCGCAGCGCGGATCACGACGCTCACACTATCCCATGCTCCAGCCGACACGAGAAGAAGCAACGAAAAGAGGAACGAGGTGGAGACCCCAAACAACAGAATGGAGACACCGAAGCCGGCTACCGCCATGAGCAGCGCGCGACCGGTCCGTTCAAACGGGGGCCGATGGGCCAGGGCAACGGCCATACTGACTGCGCCTAGTGACGGTGCAGCCAAGAGCCAGCCGAGCCCAACTGGCCCGACATGCAGGATATCACGGGCGAATACCGGCAGGATGGCGGTGGTTCCCCCAAGGAGCACGGCGAGCAGATCCAACGTGAGGGCCCCCAACAACACTTTGGTTCGCCCGACGTAGCGAACACCGGCGAGGAGGACATCCCGGCGGCGTTCTCGATGAGTTGTCTCGGGGTGCGCGATGGAGCGACAGGGAACGGTCGCGAGCAGGACGATAAAGCAGCCAGCCGCCAGTCCGTTGAGCAGATAGGCCGGTGCCGCCGCTTGCGTCAGCCCAATCACAGCGCCGCCGATCGCAGGCCCCAAGACCTCAGCACCCTGCCACCCACCACTGTACCACGTGACCGCATTCCGAAAGACGCCAGTGGGCACGACCTGGGGGAGCAACGCGCTCTTGGCGGGGCCAAGAAACGCCCGAGCTATCCCTCCCAGAAAGAGCAGAGCGTAAATGGTCACTAAGGGTGCATGCTGTGTCGACGCGATGGCAAGGCCAACTGCCGACACTCCCAGGAGCCCAAGGGCCGCGAGAACGATCCGCTTGCGGTCGAACCGATCGGCGGCAGCCCCTGCGATCAAGGCCAAACCAAAGATGGGAAGCACCTGCACCAATCCGACGAGGCCGAGCGCAAAGGCCGAATCGGTCCGTTCATACAGCTCCCACCCTACCGCGACCGTTTGCATCCCCTGCCCAACCGTTGCGACAACGTTGCCGACGAGGTACCGTCGGAAACCTGCGCACCGGAGTGCCTCGTAAGGATCATGAGTGGCCATGGAACAGTGAAACAAGAATAGACGACGCCGGCCGTTCCGCCAGCTACCAGCCTCTCAATCCCTTTCCCCGTGGAGCAAGCGATGTCCCTACGAATTCAGCCGATAGCATTTCTTCTAGCCGGCACGATGTGTTTCTCAGCGGTCGCCGCGACCGCCCAAACCGAAGGCACCCTGGTGGTTGTCAACAAGGGGACCGCAACCGCGAACCTGATCGACGTCGCCTCGGGACGGATGGTCGTTTCCTTGCCGACCGGAGAGGGCCCCCACGAGGTCGCACTTTCCCACGATGGACAGACGGCCATTGTGACCGATTACGGGGGACAACAGGGTGGGCGGTCGTTGACTGTGATCGATATCGTGGGCAAGCGCGTCGTCCGCAAAGTGAATTTTGGGAAGATCGTCCGACCGCATGGCATCGTCTTCTTACCGGGCGACTCGTTGGTCGCGGTGACGGCCGAGGCAGTCGACCTGCTCTATATCGTCGGTGTTGCCGATGGGAGTATCCGGCGGAGCGTTCCCACGGGACATCCCGGATCCCACATGGTGGCCGTTACCGCCGATGGCCGCCTCGCCTATACCAGCAATGGCCGGGATAACACCGTCGGCGAAATCGATCTCACGCTGGGTCGGCCGACTCGGTCGTTCGCCGTTCCCGCCCGCCCAGAAGCGATTGCGGTTACGCCTGACGGAAGTGAGGTGTGGGTTGGGGGGAATACCGATGGGGTTGTGAGCATTATCTCTCCGGCAACTGGCGCGTTATCGACACCTGTTGAGGGATTGACGTGGCCCTACCGGGTGGCGTTCACCCCCGATCTCAAAACAGTGCTTATACCTGACCTGACCGGCCATACCCTTCGGGTCATCGATCGCGCGACCCGCAGGGTACAGGCGATCCTCCCCTTCCCGAACGGTGGTCCTGAAGGAATCGTGATCACACCGGATGGCAGCCGAGCGTTCCTCTCCTTGAGCGGCCTGGGGACCATCGTGGAGATCGACCTCAAAACCCGGAAAGTGGTTCGTGAGATCCAGGCTGGTCCTCGACCCGATGGGATTGTGTTCTCCCCTCTCAGAATAGCCTCGTCAAGAAGGTAATTTAGTCCGGTGCGACGAAACGATACGATTGACAAGTTTTAAGACAGTTGACCGGTTATTAAACACTTCCCCTGAGTCCAGGATAGCGTTATCAATGATGGGAGAATATAGAGATAATCCTCTGTTGATAAGGGATCTATTCTCCCTGACCGCGATTCGCGTTATCGCTGATAGTCAGGAAACTGGTACACTGTGAGGTGTTTATAATGTTGTCATCTCGTCTCGTAGTTTCTGCCGCCATGGTTGGTGTTGTCACCGCCTGTTCGGGGAGCACTTCGCCCAATGGTGGCACTGCCCTGTCGTTGTCTCTGGCCAGCCGCTCTTTGGGCGGTGCCCAAGCGACCGCTGCGGGTGAAGGGTTCACCCTCGGCAGCACCTCGATCGATTTTACGTCGGTTCAAATCGTCCTCAAGAGTATCAAGCTCGTCCGGGCCTCGCATGAGGACTGCGAGGTGGGAGACGATCAGCCGAGTGACGATGCGTGCGAGGCTGTTAAAATCGGTCCTCAGCTCTTTGCTGTTCCGCTCGATGCTGGAGCCCAGCGGGTGCTGACCGTCGATGTCGACGCAGGTACCTATCGTCGATTGAAGTTCCATGTCCACAAACCTGAGGATGACGGGAACCAAATCGATGCGGGGTTCTTAGCCAACCACCCAGAGTTTAAGAAGATCAGTATTCGCATCGAAGGGGCGTTCAACGACACTCCGTTCACCTTCGAGACCGATCTGAACGCTGTTCAGCAAATCACGTTTGACACACCGCTGATAGTTGGCACCACTGGTCCGGTCGATGTAACGATGTTTCTCGATCTGGCCACCTGGTTCCAAAACGGTCAGGCCACTGAGTTCGTCGATCCGGCGACGGCCTTAAAGGGTGGTTCCAACCACAATCTGGTCGAGCAGAACATCAAGCGATCGATTCGGGTCTTTCGCGACTCGGATCACGACGGCGATGACGACGACCACGAGGGAGAGTCGTAAGCGGTTGACTGATAGATACTTATAGGCAGGTAGGGCTACTCCATGTGGCTCTACCTGTTTCTGTTTTTGGGAGTATTGCCCAATAGCTATTTTCGGTATATCTTCGGGTTTCTTCTATCCCTTTTACTGACGAGGAATCCCGTATGTCTGTTGCCCAAGTTGCCCATGAGTTGGTGTCGTTGTGCCGCGAAGGAAAGTTCGCCGATGCGGTTGAGGCGCTGTACGCCCCGGCGGTGGTGAGTGTCGAACCGGTCGGCGATGAGCAGATGCCGGCCGAGATGCGGGGCATTGAGGCGGTTCGAAAGAAGGGGGAGTGGTGGGTCGCCAATCACGAGGTCCACAGCATGGAGATCAGTGGTCCTTTCGTGGGCGACGGGGGGTTTGCGGTGCACTTCCGATTCGATGTCACTCACAAACCGTCGGGACGTCGCCTCACGATGTCGGAGATGGGATTGTACGCAGTGGATGGTGATCGAGTGGTACGGGAAGAATTTTTCTATCACGCTGGGTAATGCGCACGATCCTGTATGTGGACCCTCCCGCGTTCTGCACGTCGGTGGAGGGTCTGGTCGCCCCCGCGCTCCGGTCCCGTCCGGTCGCGGTGGCGCCACCGGGGGCGGATCGTGCCGTTATCCTGGCTCTCTCTCCCGAAGCGCGCGCGGCGGGGCTTGTCCGGGGGATGGCGATTCGCCTGGCGCGTCGGATCTGCCCTGATCTGATCCTTTTGCCACCCAATCCTCAGCTCTATGCCCGGGCATCTCGGGCACTTCATGACCTCTTGGCACGGTGGGCGCCGATCATCGAGCCGCGGGGGTATGGCCATGCCTTTCTCGATCTCAGCGGCACCGAGCGTCTCTTCGGTCCTCCGCACGATGTCGCAGCTCGCCTTCGTCAGGAGGCGCGTCAGCGTCTGCGTCTCACCCTCTCCGTTGGTCTGGCTCGGAACAAAGTTGTGAGCGAGGCGGCCACCCGCACCTATCGCCAGCACACACCTCTCCCCACCGATTATCCGCCTCTCGCGGTTCAGCGGGGTACGGAGGCAAGGTTCTTGGCCCCTTATCCGCTCGCCGTCCTTCCCAATATCCCCGACCTCATTCGGCGGCGGCTCGACGACTATCAACTCGATCGTATCGGTGATGTGGCGGGTCTTCGCGAGGCCGACCTGATCGCCGTCTTCGGGTTGCTTGGGCGCACGCTTTGGGCACGCGCCCAAGGCATCGACCCACGCCCAGTGCTTCCGCCCCACATCCGTCATACCTTCCGGCTATCGCACACGTTGGCAACCGACACCAATGACCTCACCATCCTCCACCCATTACTTCGTCGGCTGACCGACCAGTTGGGTCGTCGACTTCGGCAACGCGGACTCGCTGCGCGTCGGATCACCGTCCTGCTCGAGTTTACCGACTACGCGAAGGCACACCGTTCCCTCCCCCTCCCCGTAGCGACGCTCGACACCGACCTCTGGTCCACGGCACGACGCGCTCTAGGGACGGCCCTGACTCGTCGCACCGCCGTTCGGGTGGTAACGGTGCGAGTTGACCATCTGGTCACTGCGGGAGTGCAGCTTGATCTCTGGGAGACGAGTCCGCCACCGGATGAGGCTGTCT
Organism: Gemmatimonadota bacterium; assembly: GCA_029262155.1. Lineage (GTDB taxonomy): Bacteria > Gemmatimonadota > Gemmatimonadetes > Gemmatimonadales > GWC2-71-9 > OFTM291. Next base: position 20,398 of record JAJCZW010000040.1, on the reverse strand, counting down.
CACCCGGCTCCCCTCACAGTTTGCAGGCCGCCGTCGACCGCATCACCACCCGATGGGGGGCACGGGCTGCTCAACACGGAACGACCGTCCCATCACATCGATCGGAGTAGCTCGGTGATGCGGGCCAGATGGTGATCATCGTGTTCAGCGACAAAGAACAGATAGTCTGCCACCGTCATCGGCTGTTGTAGTCTGGGGTGCAGTGCGGTCCGCTCGATATCGGCGCGGGACAAGCGCTCGAGTCGATCGACCAACGTGAAGCGGGCAGTGCGAAAGGCGCGGAGAAGATCACTGAGCAGTGCGGCATTGTGATTGGCAGCGTGCGTTCTCCGGTTCTCCAGATCGGCGTGTCGGAGTGTCTCCACGCCGGCACAAAAGTCATCGAGACGTCCGGCCCAGAGCGGCTCAAGATCGAGCAGGTGCCCGATGTTCTCTTGGATGGACCAGGTCTGCTCCACCGCTTGTGTCACCGTCTCCCGAGGGAGCGAACCCACGCGTTCGTCCAGCCGTGCTGGCGTCCCCCGCAATCGTTCGCTGAATTCCGGAATGGCGTCGGATGGGTGCCCCGTGGGAAATGTTCGATCAAACCAGCGCCGTCGCACGGAACGACTCCTTTGAGGAAGGTGAGGGTTACAGGGGATTCTCAGGGGGAAGGAGGCCCGATTCCACCTGATGCGGAGAGACAAAGACGAGGCCGAGTCGTGTCACGCTGGTCGAACAAAGCACACCCTGCCGTCGTGTCATGGTCAGGTGGCAGGGCAAACCGTATCTTGTATCGATGCCCCGTCAAGATGCAATCTCTTCATAGACAACCTTGATTCAGTGAATATCATGACCTTGAATAGCCACAACAGACGGCAGTGAGTGGGGCCTGATCGGAAACGACCCCACCCGATGTACCCCCGAAGCAACCGACCGTGAGCTGTCTTCCCCTTGCCCTCGTACGGAGTATCTGTGTCATCCTATTGTGACATCGCCCCTGGCCATCCGTGGCATGGCCCCTATCATGACGAGGAATACGGCTTTCCGGTTACCGACGACGATACCCTTTTCGAACGACTGGTGCTGGAAATCAACCAAGCTGGACTGTCCTGGCTCACCATCCTCAAGAAACGAGAGGGGTTTCGAAAGGCCTACCATCAGTTCAGTATCGCCAAGGTGGCCCGTTATGGAGACCGTGATCGCGCCCGACTCCTCGCCGACCGGGGCATCATCCGCAATCGTCTGAAGGTCGATGCCGCCATCGCCAACGCCCGAACGATCCGAGAGCTGCAGAAAATCCACGGGTCATTCGCCGGATGGCTCGCGGCCCACCACCCCAAGTCGAAGCGGAATTGGGTCAGGCTCTTCAAGGGGACGTTCCGGTTTACTGGTGGCGAGATCACCGGTGAGTTTCTCATGAGTATCGGGCTCCTTCCCGGCGCCCACCGCCCAGGCTGCCCCGTCGGCAAACGCATCGAGGGTCTCCTTGGCGTGTGATCTCTTACCCAAGACCTACCCCCGTCCTGACCCTTGTCCAATGCCGAAGCGCCCAGTATCGTGCAAGGTCCAACGGTTTCCCTATTGCCAAGCTGAACGCCTCTAGGAGACCCGCATGTCGCATGCGACACTACCGCTTGTTCGCCGCCGATTCGGGCAGACGATGCGACCCGATCGATGGTGGGTGCAACCCTCTGTCGTCGTTGTCGTCCTGTCGGGGTTCCTCGTCTACGCTACGTGGGCCGCCTTCCAGAACGCACACTACACCTTCGGCCCGTACCTCTCTCCTTTCTATAGTCCAGAGATCCTCGGCGACTCCCCCCACGCGCTCTTCGGACCCAAACCGGGAGGGTGGCCGACCTGGATACCGTTTTCACCGGCACTCCTGATCCTGCCGGTTCCGGCTCTCTTCCGATTCACCTGCTACTACTATCGAGGGGCATACTACAAGGCCTTTTGGGCCGATCCTCCGGCCTGCGCTGTCGGCGAACCCAGGAACACTTACTTGGGCGAACGCACCTTTCCACTCGTCTTCCAAAACATTCATCGCTATTTCCTGATGATCTCCGTGATCTTTCTCGGGTTCCTAGCGCATGATGTGTGGAAAGCCCTCTGGTTCCCCACCACAGATGGCGGAACCACATTTGGACTCGGGGTGGGAACCCTTGTGTTGGCCACCAACGTCATCTGTTTGTCGGGTTACACCTTTGGATGTCACTCTATGCGCCACGTGCTGGGCGGGTTCCGAGATCAGTTTTCTCGTCGACCCACCTTCCGAATCCCATATGGCTGCGCCAGCTGCCTCAATCGCGTGCATCATCGCTGGGCATGGGTCAGCCTTATTGTCGTTGCCCTCACTGACGCCTACGTGCGGCTCTGCTCCATGGGCGTTCTTCACGACCTGAGGCTCTTCTAATGGCCGATTTTACGTCGTACGACCATGACGTCCTCGTCATCGGGGCAGGTGGAGCGGGCCTCCGTGCAGCGATCGAAGCCGCAGCATCGGGGGTGTCGGTTGGGCTGGTGTGCAAATCACTCTTGGGGAAAGCGCACACGGTGATGGCGGAGGGAGGTGTCGCCGCCGCCCTGGCGAATGTGGATGATCGCGACACGTGGGAGGTGCATTTCACCGATACGATGCGCGGTGGCCAGTATGTGAACAACTGGCGGATGGCAGAGCTGCACGCCCAAGAGGCCCCGGACCGGGTGCGGGAATTGGAAGCGTGGGGGGCCCTCTTCGACCGCACCAAGGACGGTCGGATCCTCCAGCGCAACTTTGGTGGCCACCGATATCCCCGTCTCGCCCATGTGGGAGATCGCACCGGGCTAGAGATGATTCGTACTCTCCAGGATCACGGAATTCACCAAGGCATCGACGTCCACATGGAAGTCACCGTGGTGTCCCTTTTCACCTCCCAGGGGCGTATTGCGGGTGCCCTGGCCTATGAGCGTGAGCGCGGTCGCTTTCTTCTCTTTCGAGCCAAGGCGATCGTCATGGCAACGGGTGGAGTGGGCCGTGCCTATGCGGTGACGAGTAATAGCTGGGAATACACCGGCGATGGTCACAGCCTGGCCTACCGCGCTGGGGCGGCCCTGCAGGACATGGAGTTTCTGCAGTTTCACCCCACCGGCATGATCTGGCCACCCAGCGTCCGAGGGATCCTCGTCACCGAAGGGGTCCGCGGTGAAGGAGGGATTCTAGTCAACAACCTGGGCCGCCGATTCATGTTCGATGACATCCCCGAGAACTATCGTGCCCAGACAGCGACTGACCCCGAGGAGGGGTGGCGGTATGTCTTGGGAGACCGTGACGCACGGCGGCCACCAGAGCTCCTCACCCGGGATCACGTCGCCCGGTGCATCTTGCGCGAGGTCCGTGAAGGCCGGGGCAGCCCGCATGGTGGCGTGTTCCTCGATATCGCCTGGATCAAGGAGAAACTGCCTGGCGCGACGGAACGCATCAAGAAAAAGCTGCCGAGCATGTACCATCAATTCAAACAGCTGGCCGATATTGACATCACCGCCGCCCCGATGGAAGTGGGCCCGACCACCCATTATGCCATGGGTGGGATCCGAGTCGACGGTGACACCCAGATGTCGACAGTGGACGGACTCTTTGCGGCAGGAGAGTCGGCTGCCGGTCTCCATGGCGCCAACCGCCTCGGCGGCAATTCGCTCTCCGATCTCCTCGTGTTCGGAAAACGTGCTGGTGAGCATGCTGCCGCCTTCGCGCAATCCCATGACGCCCTCACGCCCGACCCCGGCGAGATCAAGGAAACGGCCCGCACGGCCCTTCTGCCCTTCGAGCGAACGGGTGGAGAGAGTCCATTTCAGATCCAGCAGGATCTTCAGGTGATGATGCAGGACCTCGTTGGGATCGTCCGGCGCTCCGACGAAATGGAGCGCGCGCTTGAGGCCTTGGAGGTCCTGAGAACACGTGCTCAAGCGGTGAGTGTCTCAGGAAACCGAGAGTACAATCCGGCTTGGCATACCGCCCTCGATCTCACCAACCTCTTTACCGTGAGTGAAGCGATCATCCGCTCGGCCCTGGCGCGTCGAGAGAGCCGGGGTGGTCACTTCCGGGATGATTTCCCCGAAAAGGATTCGGCATTCGGTTCTTCGAACCATGTCGTACGGCAGGGAGAGGGGGGGGGAGAGACCATGCACGTTGAGGCCCAGGGTATACCACCCATTCGAGACGATTTAGCAAAGTTGATCAAGGACTACCAGTAGCACGAAAGCGTCAATCCTCCTCCTCTCATCCACGAGACGGCACGATGGCACAGGGCACGTTTAGCATTTGGCGCGGTGAGCATGGCACTGGATCGTTCCATGAATTCGCGACTGAGGTCTCGGAAGGTATGGTTGTACTCGACGCCGTTCACCAGATTCAGGCGAAGGATGCACCAGACTTGGCGGTACGGTGGAACTGCAAGGCCGGCAAGTGCGGATCCTGCAGTGCCGAGATCAATGGCAAACCACGATTAATGTGCATGACCCGGATGTCGGATCTCGATCTGACCAAACCGGTTACAATAGAGCCGATGCAAGCCTTTCCCCACGTGCGCGATCTCGTCACCAACGTGTCGTGGAATTACCGGGTGAAAAAGAAGATCCGTCCGTTTACGCCACGTGCGCCTGACGCTCCCGATGGAACGTGGCGCATGGACCAACCGGACGTGGATCGGGTTCAGGAGTTCCGAAAGTGTATCGAGTGTTTCCTCTGTCAGGATGTTTGTCACGTTCTACGAGACCACCATCTGCACGACGAATTCATCGGTCCTCGATATTTGGTCTACAGCGCGGCCCTCGAAATGCATCCGTTGGATACCCTTGACCGGCGGGAAGAGCTCCGTAAGTCGCAGGGAGTCGGATACTGCAACATCACCAAGTGCTGCACGACCGTCTGCCCCGAATCGATTGCCATCACCGATAACGCTATTATTCCGCTCAAGGAGCGCGTCATGGATCACGCGTTCGATCCGGTAGTGAAGCTCGTCGGGCTTCTCTCCGGGAAGATTGCTGGTCCATAAGGAAGGGACCATGTTTACACCGAAACCGATCGACCACGACGCCATCCCGCAAGCACTGGCAAAGGCCGAGCGCTATCGTCTCCTCAACGACCCCTCGGCGACGGAGAGTATCTGCCAGGACATCGTTGAAGTGGATCCGAACAATCAAACCGCCCTGGTCATGTTACTCTTGGCCCGCACCGATCAATTCGGCAGTACCCTCGCCACCGGCGTTGGCCGGGCTCAAGAGCTGCTTGGACGCATCTCCAGTCCGTACCAACGAGCCTACTACGCTGGCGTGATCGCGGAACGCCATGCGAAGGCGATCCTTCAATCCAACGCGATGGGAGCAGGGCCGATCGTCTACACTCATCTTCGAGACGCGATGGACCACTATGAGGATGCAGAGACTTTGAGCGAACCTGGGAATAACGAGGCCATTCTCCGGTGGAACACCTGCGTCCGTATTCTGGCTCGCGACCCATTACTCGTCCCACCGAGCGAAGAGCGCGACCCACCGGTGTTGGGGGAGTAGGAGAACCGCTACCGCCCCGGATCACCCCTTGCGGAGTACCCATGTGGTCATAGCGCGTTGCCCCTCGACGATCGACGTCTTCAGGGGGTCCACCGCCCCACCACCGAGTCGCTTGGCGAGACGATGTAGATAGGCCCCATCGACGAGATATCGCTCACTCCCATCGGGAAGGGCATGCCGCCTTCCTCCGAGGGGAAGGATCTGATTTTCAATCCCAATCGATGACGCCAACCGGCAGAAGAAGAGCCCTTGGAGAGCGAGGATGCGCCAAGCACCCTCCAGCACCCGGAGAAACTGTTCCTCCGTCCGAGCGAAGTGGAGTACGGCATTACAGATGACGACGTCAGCTGAGTCGGCAGCAAAACTGAGCGATTCAATCGATTCAACCCGGAAGTGGTCGTCGGGTAACGCCGGTGCGAGGGAGTGGGCCAGTTGCCTCACGGCTCGAATGGCATCGGCATCTTCGTCTGCCGCAGACACGTCGTATCCCGCCCGAAGAAAGTAGACCAGATTCCGTCCTGTTCCGCAGCCCGCGTCGAAGATACGCATCCCGGGTGCGATGCGGCCCCGGAGCACCTGGTCAAAAAGGTAGATGTCGATCCGACCAAAGTCGTGTGCAATATTAGTCACGACGCTCTCAAGGAAGACGCTGCAACGCGGATGAACATCTAACGGCGAACATACTCACTTCGACGAAAACGGAGTGCCGACCAATCCTCATCGATGGCAACCTGCCGCACGGAAGCAAACCCCGCCTTCTGGAAAGACGCCCACCCGCTATCGCGGTTGAACTCGCAGCGGTAGCGCTTTGAAGACTGCTTTGGATAGGCGACCCATACGATCGCATCGCCGACCGTGCGCCGAGTGGCCGCGGCCGCCACCTGCTCGACCTCGGCCAGCGTGCTCGCGAAGCCCAGGATGAACTGTTCCTTTCCGGTCCCTGCCAAGGAACGAGAGGTCGTCACATTGTCGAGAGCCTTCACCAGCTCTTCGAACGAGTCGGGTGCGTTCGCGATGACAACTCTGGTGTGCCCGCTGAGGTTCAGCTTCTTCCAGATCGGGTGCATGGGGACAGCCTGGTCATGATATGGATGGGAGAGAGAATCTCAAGCGCCGTTCCCTTCGTAGCTCCGATGATCCCGTACCTCGTAATGTTGGGAACGATCATCGAAACGGGCGAGCACGGCTTGGGCCTTTGCGGGCACGTAAGCCCGTTCGTAATCCTCCCCCGCGAAGGTCTTGACCGCATCGAGTGATTCGAACCACATGATCGTGATGAACTCTACCTCCCCAGTCTCAAGCGTGCGACGCAAGAGCTGGATCTCGCGATACCCGGCAACCTCCTTGGCTGCGATTCCAGGAAAGATCTCCTCCTGGAGGAGTCGCTCATACGCATCCGCGTTCGCGGCGGTCGTCCAACCATGCCAGATACGTACTACCACGATGGTGCCTCCCTGGGTATCGGAACTACGGTCGTCGGATATCGAAATGATCCATATTCGGGAGAAAATCAGTCGCTTTGCGATCTGCCCGATGAATAACTGCCGCCACGCTCATCTCCCCGTCGTCGTTGCCGAAAAACGAGCGCGGGATACTAACGATCAGCACGGAATCCGCAAAGACCGCGTTAACCAGGACCGACCCGCCGTTCCTCGTCGAGACCAATGGGATTGCCCCTGTAAAGTCATCTCGCAGGAGGAGGAAAAGATCGGTCCCCATAGCGGCACTGCCCCCGAAGAGGTCTACCGCAGATGGCGACCCTGTCGTGGTACTGGCGTCAATGTCAAAATCAACGAAACCGTCCAACCGATCATCTCGACCGGTGGACCATGCGGAGATCGGTGTGGCGAAAACCAGTCGGAACGTAAAGGTACTCGCGGTCATTGTTCCTTCGAGACGAACCACATCGAGCGCGGCTCCGGCTTCGCCGCTTTGAGCAGGCAGGGTATCGCCCACCGGATCAACGAACGAGAAGGCAAAGTCTCCACCCCAATCGTCGATGGGGGTCGGTGCGGTTGCCGACGTACTACACGCTAGAGCTCCGACACCCAAGGCAACCACTACCATCCATGGGCGATAATGAATGACCATCGGCTCTTCCTCACCTTAGCTGGATTTGAACCCTCACGCTCAGGGCTTCATGCCACCACCCGAACGGAGTGGCCAAGCAGGGAGACGAGCCAGGGGCCTGGTCTGCCACGTCGACCAAGCGAGGGGGGCTTTCCGGGGCCTACCCGACCCTTCTCCATTGGGCGTAGGTTACAACAACGGTGACGACTTCGGGAGGACCAAATCATGTCGATTCGACCTGTCACACGTATCGCAGAGGCCGCACCAACGATTGAAGGGGCGGGAGTCAAGCTCCACCGCGCCTTCGGCTTCGGTGATCCGAGTGAATTCGATCCCTTCCTGCTCTTCGATGATTTTCGGAATGAACGGCCGGAGGACTATCTCGCTGGATTCCCCTGGCACCCACACCGCGGCATCGAAACGATCACGTATGTCCTCACTGGTACCGTAAACCACGGTGATAGTCTCGGGAACGAAGGAACCCTGAGTGCAGGAGACGTACAGTGGATGACTGCCGGCAGCGGGATTCTCCACCAAGAGATGCCCCAGGGCGACCGTAGTGGACGGATGCACGGCTTCCAGCTCTGGGCCAACCTGCCCTCCACCCTGAAAATGTCGTCGCCTCGATATCAGGATGTCCTCACGAAGGACATCCCCGAGGTTTTGGAGGATGACGGTACTCGGGTCCGGGTTATCTGCGGCGAGTTCTGGGGCGTCTCCGGTCCGGTCGACGGTATTGCAGCCAACCCCGCGTACCTCGATGTTTTCATCCCACCAGGCAAGCGTCGGACCCTCCCGGTGGACACCCGACGAAACGCCTTCGCCTACATCTTCGAAGGGTCGTGTCGTTTTGAAGATGCCTCGGAACCTCACGGTGTCGCCACCGACCACGTCGGGACAGACAGAACCGTTCCTTCCAACGTCGAAGACAGGTCCTTGGTCCTGTTCGGTCCTGGCGATTCCGTCACGGTTGCCGCCGGAGCGCACGGCGTCCGGTTCCTCCTGGTCTCAGGCGCACCCATTGAGGAGCCAGTGGCATGGCATGGACCGATCGTGATGAATACAGACGCTGAACTCCGCGAGGCCTACGCCCAGCTACGGGACGGCACGTTCATCCGAAGTGGATGAAGGGTCTGCTTGACCAGTCCCCCTCTGCCTTACAATGGCCACAGCCAGCCAAATGTTCCAGCCGTCACGAGGGCGTAAATGAGCGCGTCGAAGAGCGCCTTTCCCGTGGTACGCCAGGACCGGTGATACCAGATGGAGCTCTGCACCAGTCCCAAGCCGTAGCCCACAAAGGCAACCGTTCCCACAAAACGGAAAACCGATAAGTACTCACCCCCATCACCAAGGCCGGCCCGGCTCGCGACGTACCCGGCAAAGACCCCCACGACCAAGCAGTAGATGAACCACTGCACCAAGCTCTTCCCAATGGTAAACATCCCCGATGGGAGAACCGTCATGAAGGCCACCGGCCCTTTGGTCACCCGTTCGGCAAACTCTGGAGATTTCATCGCCTCTGTGCTGCCCGCATGCGGGATGACATAGTCCCCTGGGGGAATCTGGAAAGGACGGAGGGCTGCCATGACTTCGTCTTCGGATGGGACCTGGGCGTAGTCTGTCTGATGGTAGGTCAGGACCATGTGGATGATGGAGCTTGCGATAAAGACCAGCACCGTCGAAACGAGAATAGGGAGCCAGAGCGCAGTGAGTGAAACCATGCAGACCTCCTGACACGAAGGTGAGATAAGGCGAAACCGCCACAAGCCCAGATTGGTAAGCCTGTGATGTTACCTGAAAAGGTGCAGCAGAATCGCCTTTTCGGTAAGTCTTTCCCTTTCCGCGCACCTCCCAATGGCCAGAAACACCGCAGAGCCCCTATTCCCTAGCCATGGGAACCATTCGAGTGTCTGCTACGTTCCTTAGCGAGCACCCGCTGGCCTGGCAGGGACCACCGGGAATCGACGCTCGGGATCTTGTGGAGCATGGCTGGGAAGGGGCACGAAGAGGCTAGCCCTAGACCGTAGAGAAAGTTGATGTAACTTCAGCAACCTTGTGCCTTTGCGCACGCCCGAATGTGGTCGGTGGGTTGGGACGTAGGCTCTCCATGTGGCGGCGCCAGTACCGCGTACCACGGCTTGATTGTTGACACTGAAATTTCTTGGGGACGGATAGTGAGTGATTCCAGGCAGTATGCTACGTGCGCCTTGGTCCTAGCCGCTGGCAACGGCTCACGGCTACGGAGCAAGACGCCCAAGCCGGTTCATAGATTGCTGGGGGTTCCTCTCCTCGCGCGGACGCTTTTTTCCCTTGAACGCGCCGGAATCACTGACGCGTATGTCGTCCTCGGGTATGAAGCGGACTGGGTACGGACTGAGATAGAAAAGATCGACCGGATCGGACTTCGAATCCACTGGCTCGCGCACTCCGAATGGAAAAAACCCAATGGATTGTCGGTCCTCGCGGCGGAGTCCGCCCTCTCGGAACCATTTATCCTCACCATGGCCGACCACATCTTCGATTCGGCCATCGTGGAGCGTCTTCTCGCGAACCGACATCTCCTACAGGGGATTGACCTCGCAGTTGACTATAACCTCGCGGATGTGTTCGACATCGACGACGCCACCAAGGTCGAGGTCAAGGGCGACCGCATTGTATCGATTGGCAAGTCACTTCCCTCCTACCAGGCGATAGACACCGGGTGTTTCCTGGCGTCCCCAGCCCTCTTTCAAGCAATCCGAGATGCCCATGCCGAGGGCAAATCGGCCCTCTCCGATGGGGTCCAGCGCCTGGCCGATGCAGGACTCGCACGAGTTACCGATGTGAGTGAGCGCCTTTGGCTCGACATCGACACACCCGAAGCCATGGCCGAGGCGGAACGAAAACTTCTCGCAGGCGTGCGGAAATCGACGGATGGCCCGATCTCAAAGCACGTCAATCGACCGATCTCTGCTGCCTTGAGTCGCCAGCTAGTAAAAACCAAGGTGACACCAAACCAACTCAGCGTCGGCACTCTTGGCATCGGAATCGTGGCGGCGATTTCCGCCGGGATCGGCGGCTACTTCGGTTTTCTGATAAGCGGCATTTTGTTCCAGACCGCATCCATTCTCGATGGGGTCGACGGCGAAGTCGCGAAGTTGACCTTTCAGTCCACCCCCCGAGGTGAGTGGATCGACACGGCCTGTGATCAAGTCTCGTACATCGCGTTTCTCATTGGGCTGCTCATCGGCGTCTACCGCTCTCCCCTCCCCGAGTTCTACTTCCAGATCGGTGTCCTCGGTGTGCTCGCTGGGGTCGTGAGCATTGCGAATATCTCGGCCTACCTGATCCGGCACCAAGAATCAGGGAGTGCGCTCACGGTGCAATATGGATTTCAATCCGGGAATGGCGGATTGAGCCGAATCATGCGATTCGTACAGTACCTCGGCAAGCGAGACCTCTTAGCCTTCCTCGCGTTGATTCTCGCGGTCTTCGGCAAGCTCCCGCTTGGTCTCGTCCTCTTTGGTATCGGAGGCACGTTCCTCCTCCTTCCAGCCACTTCCTTGGCGAACCTCTCATCGCTCCGGCGTGCCCAACGTCTCCAGAAGGCCCAGGCAGCCATTCCTGTGAGCCGGGCCCAGCACGACACAGCCTGAGTGGGACAGCGGTTCATCGCTTCGACCGCTGCGCTTCGCCCCACAGCCCAAACATGCCGTGTGGGCCCAAGACAGGGGCCAGATTGATAGAATAGGACCTCCGAGATCGGTGGCACTTCGATGTGCCTCTGACCACCACTGGGTCGTCTCATCCCACAGTGCGGCATACGGTCTTGGGGGGCAGGGAGAACCTAAAACCAACAGTTGGTGGATCTCGTTGTTTTGGCACAGGGCGTAACGATGAACGAAGGCGCTGGAGGCACGATGCACCGATGGAACGCGGATCGACCCATGATGAGCAACCGATCGACCTCACCCCTGTTTCGGAGCCGTCGTTCGGGGATAGCACTGGTATCCCTGGCTCTCGGGACCGTGTTCCTGATATCGGGATTCTCGGGCGGGCACGTGCAAGCACCGTCGCAGAACCTCCAGGGCCAGGCGAGGGAGGTGTTTGAAGCTCGAGTTGCCGAATGGCAGGCAGCGTTATCCCTCGATGATCAGGAAGGACGAACAGAGGCGATTGGGACGATCGCGGAGCAGCTCTTCGACCTTGACGCCCTCGCCGAGGATATCCTGGGTAAGGAGTGGCGCAAGCTATCCGCGGGTGAACGAGTCAGACTTCGCCAGGCTGTGAAGGCTTCGATGGATCGACTGGGGACTCCCTTCCTCCGGCAAGAGGGTGTCGGAAGAGCCTCACTTCGGCTGACAGAAGAAAGCCCATCAGGAAATACAACGACCCTTAAGTATCAGATGGAGCGACCGGGCTCCGCTTCCATTGAACTTCGCGTAACCATGGCACAGAGCAACGCCGGGCCTTGGCGAGTGACCGATATCACTTATGGCAACCGAGCCCTTCGAAAGGAGCTGACGTCCTTCGCCCAGAAAGCCTTCAAGGATTACTCACTCCCGTATCTCGTCGCCGCGCTTACCGATGCCGAAACCATCGTTCTGGAAGATTTTGAGGACGGCCTGATCGATTCGCTCCCCGTGGACTGGAAGTGGAAAGGCTCCGATAACAAGAAGCACAAACCGTATGCCGTCCGAGCAGACGGGGACAACCATTACCTGGAAGCCCGCGATCAAGGTGAATCGGTGATTCTGGCAAAGGAAATCAAATGGGACCTGGAGGAGTATCCTTACGTCTCCTTCCGGTTGCAGATTATTGAGATCCCGGAAGGTGGGGATGAACGCAACGATAAGACGGTCGACAGTGCCGCAGGCATATATTTCACCTATAAACGCAAGCTGGGGCTTATCCCCGAATCGGTGAAGTACGTGTGGAGTTCTACACTTCCGGTTGGATCGGCTGTCTTACGCAATGGAACTGGGCGGCCGTGGATGGTGGTAGTAGGAACGGGGCGAGAGCAGTTGGGAGAATGGCGGACGTATGTATTCGATCTGCGAGAGGCATATCGTGACACGTTTGGCGGCAACCCACCCGACACACCCCTTGGTATTGGGGTTCTCTCCGATGCCAACTCTACGAAATCCCACGCCTTCGCCAATTATGACGACATACGCGCCCTCCGTCACGCTGACGGGACGACCACGTCAGGCGTCACCACCATCCTCAAGCCCACGAAAGACTGAGCGTATCTTCTCCATGTACAACGCTTGGTTTCTCGGCGCCGCACTCTTAGCGGTGTGGTCTCCGGTAGCCGCCTTCGCCCAGCGGCCTGGTACCACAATCCGGCTGAACCTGGCTCGTGCTGAGCAGATGGCATTGTCAAACCACCCCCAACTCGCCCGGGCCGAAGCGAATCTCCGGCTTGCGCGGGCAAAGCAGACGCAGGCCTACCATGGAGGTATTCTTCCTACCCTCAGCTTGCGAAACATCTATGGGGTGTTGCCGCGACTCCGTGGCGTGCTTACCGAGACCGGAGTCCTGGTCTCGCCCGATACGAGCACTGGCCTTGGCGATCTCCGACCGTTCACAGAGGTCGAGCTGAACATCGTCCAACCGTTGTACACCTTCGGTCGTGTTTCCCAACTCAAACGGGCAGCAACTTACGGCGTGCAGGCAGAGGAGGCGGGCCTGTCGGCGTCCCGGGCTGAGGTCCGGGAACAGGTGCGTACGCTTTACTGGGGCGTCGTCTTAGGGCAGACACTCCAGCGGATTGTGGAGGACGCACAAACGGAGGTGTCGAAAGCCGAGCAGACCCTCGAAACGAAACTCGACGAGGGGTCGGATGAAGTGAGCCAGAACGACCTTTTCAAGTTGCAACTTTTTCGTTATGAGGTTGACAAGCGACACCGGGAAGCCGAGGAGAAGGTCCAACTCGCGCAAAGCGCCCTTCGCCAGGCGGTTGGGCTTGCCCCGACCAGCTTCCTCCTCGTGGAGGACAGTACCTTGGGGCGCCTCGATTTCACACTGGATAGCCTCTCGACCTATATCATGCTCAGCCTCCAGTCACGCCCGGACCTGCGTCGGCTCGGCGCTGGTATCGCGGCACGTGAAGCGCTGACCCGTTCTTCCGCCAGCGCGTACCGTCCTCAATTCTTTATTGGGGCACAGGTCAAACTGAACCATGCCCCCAACCGATTTGATCCTCAAAACCCGTTTCTGAACAACCCGACCAATTTCTTTCGACCGGGTATCGTGCTGGGGCTCAACTGGAACCTAAACTTCGTCCAAACGAAGGATCGTGTTCGCGTTGCCCGATTTGAAGAAGACGCTCTTGCCGCTCGTTGGCCAATGGCTGAAGCCGGAGTTCGCCTCGAGGTGGAGCGGGCGTTTCTTTCCCTTCAACGGGCGGACCAGGACATCCGCGAGAGCGAGCGGGCCCTTCGGGCCAGCAATAACTGGCTTCGATCCGCGGCACAGACCTTCGACCTGGGCATTGGGGACGTCAAGGACTTCATTGACGCCTTTCGTGCCGATGGGACGATGCGAGCCGAGCACGCCGAGAACATTGCCCGCTTCAACACTACGTTGGCCGCCCTTGGACGGGCGGTGGGACGCGACTTCTACCCCCGCCAATGACGGGGCGCTACTCGGGAGTGTACGGTATGCTGAGACAGCAGATGCGAAGAACCCGATACTATCGCGGAGCCTTTCTCGTCGCTCTCGGGTTGGTGCTCTCGACCACCGTTGCGGCGGCGCAGGACCCGCTCGCCATTATCCGCTCTCGCAACGTCGCCGTGAAACAGGTGCTCGACCGCAGCAGCGACACGGTCAGTGCGGCGACGAAAGAGCGATTGAAGGATATCATCAACGGATTCATTGACTTCGACGAATTGTCTCGACAGGCCCTCGGGAAGCATTGGGAACAAAGGACTCCGGCCGAACGCAGCGAGTTCATCGACGTCTTTCGGCAACTGGTCCGCAACTCGTCGGTGAAGAAGCTTGAGGTCTACAAGGCCGATCGCATCGAGTATGAACCGGCGAAGATCACAGGATCAGACGCACGGGTCACGACGATCGCCTACAAGGATGCGAAGGCAGTTGAAATTGTCTATCGCATGCGACAACACGAAGGGAAGTGGACGGTGTTTGATGTGACGATCGACGGCGCAAGTACGGTCCGCACCTACCGTGATTCGTTTTACAAGCAGTTGGAGCGGGCCAGCTTTCGTGAGATGCTGGATAAACTCATCCGACGCTTGAATGATGACACCTAAGCATTTCTCGGCACGCGATGATACCATTGTGACGCTCCTCACTCCCTCACCCTTCTGACACAACCGGACTAACGATGCTCTCACTTCCCCATCGGTGTCACATTCTCATCCGGCATCACCGGATGATCTTGATGGGCGCCCTGCTTGCCACGGTGGTGGGGACCTATTTTACCCTCCAGCTTCCTTTGCGCGCAGACTTAGACAGCCTGCTGCCGGATGATTATCCCAGCGTTCACGCCATGAACCGGATGCGAGCGGAGGTTGGTGGTTCGGGACGATTCCGTATTGTGCTTGAAGGTCAGCGTTTTGACGCCTTGGTTCGGTACGCCCAAGAACTGGAACCTCGCCTTGCCGCCAGCCCTTTTGTGAAGTATGTGGACTACATCAATGACGATGCGTTCTATCGACGCAATGCTCTCCTCTTCCTGAACCTCACCGATCTGGACTCGCTCCAAGCCGCCATCCAACAGACGATCGACAATCGCAAACAGGCCTTGAACCCCCTCATGGTGGACGATCTTTTCGGTGACGACACCGCCGCCGACGACGGGGAGCAACTCGGCACCTGGGAAGAGAGATATCAGAGCAAGGAACCCAAACGCTACAACACCAACGCCGATAGTACCGTTCTTGTTCTGGAGGTTTTCCCCCTTGAGAATCGCTCGGACCTCGGCTCGACGCGTCGGATGTTGGAGAACCTTCGCGCGATTGTCGATAGCGTCGACCGTGCGCCCTCTGATGAGGCAATCCAAGTGTACTTCGGGGGGAGCCTCAAGAACCGGCTTGATGAATACGAAGTGATCAAGAGTGATATTCTTGGGACCGCACTATATGGCATCGGGGGAGTAGTCCTCCTCATTGCGCTCTTTTTTGGCAATGTGGCTGGCGTTGTTCTTGTCACCGTGAGCCTGGCGTTCTCGATTACGTGGACCTTCGGTTTGACCTACCTCGTGATTGGGGAACTCAACACGCTTACCGGGTTTCTCTTTGTCATCCTCTTTGGCCTTGGGATAGACTACGGTATTCACACCTTCGCCCGGTACACCGAGAGCCGGCGGAACGGCCTCGGGGTCGAGGAATCACTCGACCGTATGGTCTGCCAAACAGGGTCCGCGGTCGGAACAACCGCGGTTACCACGGCCGTGGCATTCCTTCTTCTCCTCTTCATGGATTTCAAGGGGTTCGCCCACCTGGGGTTCATCGCGGGTACCGGCGTTCTCCTCGCGTTCTTCGCCATGGTCATGGTCCTCCCGGCGCTCATCATCATCGCAGAACGCATCGGCTTCCTTCGCATCCCCCCACTAGCAACCGCTGCGACACCCGACGATACCCGGCGACATCGCCCGATCCCATTTGCACGATCGATCGTCGGCGGCGCTGTTGGTCTCACGCTGCTGGCGGCTTACCTCTCGACCAAACTTTCGTTCGAGTATGATTTTACCAACCTCCGTGCCATCAGTGAGGAGCGAAAACTCGTTGGCGAGAAGACCACGGGGGTCTTTACGCTGTCGGAGTCTCCCGCCGTGGTCCTGGCCGATACCCGTGAAGAGGTAGGCGACATCGTCACCGCGGTGCAACGCAAGATAGCAGAGGATACGTTGTCGCCGACGATCGCGAGCGTCCGATCGATCTTCTCCCTCGTGCCAGACGATCAATCGACTCGACTCGAGAAGATACGTACCATCCGTACGTTGGTAGAGACCGAGGCTAAGGGCGTCGTGACCGGAAAGGACAAGGAGCGGCTCGATAAGCTTGAGACGTATCTCCAGGTCGATCGACCCTTTACCTGGGATGATTTTCCCGCAGCGGACAAACGTCAATTCCTCAACCGATCGGGTGAGATCGGGAACTTCGTGTTTGTCTATCCCAGCGTCCAACTTCGGGATGGCAAACAAGCGATTGCCTTCCGTGACGATGTCGGCACCATTACGACCGCGAGCGGGAAGGCCTTTCACGCCGCCAGTTCGAATATCATTTCCGCGGATATGTTGGTGCTGATGCTCTCGGAGGGCCGGTGGGCTGTGCTGCTTGCCGTCCTTACCGTGTTCTTCCTCATTTGGCTCGATTTTCGGAGCCTGGGGGCAAGCCTGCTCGTTATCGCCCCATTGGTGATCGGATTTGTGTGGATCGGCGGGGCGATGTATATCTTGGGGTTCAAACTGAACTTCTATAACATCGTCGTCTTCCCAAGCATTATTGGGATCGGCGTGGATAACGGCGTTCACCTGTACCATCGATACTTGGAGGAAGGCAAGGGTTCGCTCCGACGCGTGCTCCGGCGCACCGGCGTCGCCATCGCGATGACGACGCTCACCACGATCGTGGGATACTCAGGCCTTATCCTCGCGCGACACCCGGGACTCAACTCGATTGGCGACTTGGCCGTCATCGGCATCACGACGACATTCGTGACGGCGCTCGTTTTCCTCCCCGCCCTGTTGCAGGTGTTAGAGGGTCGCAAGCCACCCGCGTCGGGGGCGTGATCGACCCTGCAATGCCCCGATACGGGAGCTCCCGGCGGAGAGGTCTCCTTCTTGCCGGAACCCTGCGCCATCCCTTAAGTTCAGCCTGCTGAGGCCCTTGCAGCGATGCTTCGCGTGCGTCTCGTTCGATTTCCATCACGACAACGTTCCGACAACGAAAGACAACTCCATGCAAGCCGGACACATTCCGTTGGCCCTTTCCATCGCCACCTACGACTGGAATCCGCGCATGGCCGTATTCTGCCTCGCGGCCCACATGCTCCCCAACGCCGATTCCTTGGTGGTCAAGGCCGGACTTGCCAAACCCTCATTCCATTGCACGGTGACACACTCGCTGCTCTTCGCCACGGTCGTCAGCGGCCTAGTCTATCTCGTATCGCCCCATTACGCACCGTTTGCCTTTGCGGCTCTCGTCACCCACTACCTCGCGGACATCGGCAGCACGGTCGGCCAGCCGCTCTTGTGGCCTTTTTCCAAAAAGAGCTTCACCTTGCGCCTCTTCAAGGATACCGGATACTGGGGCTGGAGTATGCTGATTGGATACTATCGCCAGCCGATGGCGTGGGTCCTTGAGCTCGGCGTCTTGGCGTTCTTCATCTATCGTCTCACTGTGATTCGTGGGTAACCTAGCGCGTCTCTCCTCGCCCCGTGTTGCGCGGTGACATCGCCGGCGCACTGGGATGCTGTCATCATTGGGTCCGGATTCGGTGGAAGTACCGTCGCCATGCAGTTGGCCCGCGCCGGCATGTCCGTCTTGGTGCTGGAACGCGGGGGTTGGGCTGCGCGGGACGAAACGGCCTGGGATACCCGTGCCATTCACATCGACCAGCAGTACCGCGGTCACGTGCCGTACGAAATCCGGCAAAACGGCTCCACATCACTGGTCCACCCGAACCACGTCGTCGGGGGCAATTCCGTTTTCTACGGGGCCGCTTCGTTTCGCCTCCGGACCGAAGACTTTCATCGGCGGAGTCGACTCGGCCCGGGCCCTGCCGAAGCAGCGGTTGTGGATTGGCCGTTCCAATATGAAGAGCTTGCCCCGTACTACAATGATGCCGAACGACTTCTCGGCGTAGCTGGCGCTTCCGGCCGCGATCCCTGTGAACCTCCGCGATCGACCGATTACGATCAACCACCACCCCCCTTTGCGTCGCCAGCCAAACTCCTCGCTGCGGCCGGAGAGGCGTTGGGGCTCCGCCCCTTCCCCATGCCGCTGGCCATCGACTTCCGCGGCCAGCGTCAGCACCGCTGCGTACAGTGTCTCACCTGCGACTCCTTTCCCTGTCGGATCGCCGCCAAGAACGATATCTCCGTCACCATCTTGCCCGAGGCCATCCGGCACGGGGCGGTCGTGCGAGACCGTGTCTCGGCAACTCGCATCCTCCGATCGGGATCGCGCGTGGTTGGCGTTGAATACCGCGACCTCCGAACCGGACAGCTGGAAACGGTCGCCTGCCAGGTGGCGGTAGTAAGTTGTGGTGCGATCAGCTCCTCCCGACTCCTTCTCGCGTCTGGGCTCGACCAAACCAAACCGAACGGCCATCTGATCGGCCGTTACCTCATGCGCCATTGCAACGGAATCATCGGGGGGTTCTTCCCCAATCCCATCAATCCCGAAGGTCGATTTCACAAACAGGTCGCGTTCACTGACTACTATCTGGGGTCTGCCAACGGCGGGCAGCCGACTGGCCCATGGGGGATGCTACAAAGCCTGCAAGTACCACCACCCGAGTTCTACAAGACCACTCCATTTCCCACCAACGTCCTCGGGCCACTCACGCACACTCGCAACACCTACCTCATCTGCATCAGTGAGGATCTTCCTCAAAGCAGCAACCGGGTGACCCTCCACCCCACCAAACGGGACCGGTATGGCGACCCCATTGCCGAGGTATCCTACGCGCACCATGCAGAGGACCTGGCGCGGCGGAAAGCCCTCTATCGGGTTGCTCGCCGGATCATGAGACGGGCGGGTGCCTGGATCCGGTTCTATCACCATGTGGATACCTTTTCGCACGCGTTGGGCACCTGCCGCGCGGGTACCGACCCTCACCATGCGGTGCTCGACCCCAACTGTCAGTTCTTTGGTCTCCCGAACCTCTTCGTCGTGGATGCGAGCTTTATGCCGACGTCGGGGGCGGTCAACCCGAGCCTTACGATTGCTGCCAACGGCCTCCGGGTTGGTGAGCATATCGTGCGTACTTGGTCCCGGGTCGCCGAGGTGACAGGGCCGTGACGCCGCTCCGGATCTGCTTTCTCGGATGCGGTGCGATCACCCGTCTCCATAGTCGGGTCGCCCGTACGCTTGGCGGACGGGTTCGACTGCTGTACGCCAGCCGATCGCTCGACAAGGCCCAGGCCTACCAAAAGCGATTCCACGGAGTTGGAGCCTTTGGGAGCTACGCGGAGGCCTGTGCTTCGCCCGAGATAGACGCTGTTTTTGTCTGCACACCGCATGCCTATCACCTGGAACATGCCCAGTTGGCAATAGCGCATCGGAAGCCGCTCCTCATCGAAAAGCCTGTCACACGATCGCTGGATGAACTGTCGACCTTGGAAGGCGCCGTCCGAGAGTCCGGACTCCCGTGCATGGTGGCCGAAAATTATTACTTCAAGCCACTGCTGCGGGTCCTCCGCTCGCATCTAACTAGGGGTGACATCGGTGACCCCCTCTTCATCGAACTCAACAAGGCCGGGACCAGTCGACCAACCGGCTGGCGTAGGGACCCTACGTTGATGGGGGGAGGCGCGCTGCTGGAGGGAGGCGTCCATTGGATGAACCTACTCCTGGAGGTCGGTGGCCCGGCGCGAGCCGTAATCGCAGCCCAACCTGAGGCGCACGGCGAGCACCATGCCCCGGTCGAAGACAACCTGCAACTGTTGATCAAGTTCGAGAGTGGTGCGGTAGGCAAGCTCCTCCACTCCTGGAATACCCGCAGCCGACTCGGTGGACTCCAGGTATCACGGATCTATGGCACTCATGGAAATATCGCTTTCGAAAGCAATGGGCTCTGGGCCTTGGTCCTGGGACGTCGGAAACGTCTTCGGATCCCCGGGGTATTC
>JAJCZW010000039.1 GCA_029262155.1 Gemmatimonadota bacterium | reverse complement strand
GAGGTCTATCTTGAACACCTTGAGGACCATGAGGGCGCGGTCGTCTTGTCGAAGAAGAAGGCCGACTTCATGCGGGTCTGGGAAAAGATCCGGCATGCATTCGAAGCAGACGAGCCGGTCGAAGGCACCTTGATGAAGAAGATTAAGGGTGGTGTTGTGGTGAGCGTGATGGGAGTCGACGCCTTCCTCCCGGGATCCCAAATTGCACTGCGGCGAGTTCCGAACATTGATGAGTTGCTGGGCTCAACCTACGAGTTCAAGATCATCAAGCTGAACAAGCGTCGCCGAAACATCGTGGTGAGCCGGCGAGTGATTCTCGAGGCCGAGCGGGCGAACAAGCGCGAACATCTGATGAAGGAACTTGAGGTCAACCAGGTCCGCACCGGGGTGGTGAAGAACATTACCGATTTCGGTGCATTCATCGACCTGGGTGGTGTGGACGGTTTGCTCCACATCACCGACATGTCCTACGGTCGGGTTTCGCACCCGTCAGAGCTGGTCGCGATCGGCAAGGACGTCGAGATCAAGATTCTCGACATCGATTGGCAGCGTGAGCGCATCAGCCTTGGCATGAAGCAACTGCAGTCCTACCCCTGGAAGGATGTGGCCGAGAAGTATCCGGTCGGCAGCCGCGTTCAAGGGAAGGTGGTGTCGATCACCAACTATGGTGCCTTTATCGAGCTGGAGCCGGGCATCGAGGGCCTCGTGCATATCAGCGAGATGAGCTGGACCCGGAATGTGCGGCATCCGTCCAAGATCGTCTCCATTGGCGAAACGATCGAAGCGGTTGTGCTGAAGGTCGATGAAGGGGACGAGAAGATCTCTCTTGGTATGAAGCAGACCGAACAGGATCCGTGGATGACGTTGCCGGAGAAGTACCCGGTCGGAACGCGGATTGCCGGCAAGGTGCGGAACCTCACCAGCTTTGGTGCCTTTGTGGAACTTGAACCGGGCATCGACGGTCTCATCCATATTTCGGATATGTCGTGGACCAAGCGGGTCCAGCATCCGAGTGAAGTGGTGAAGAAGGGGGATGCGGTCGATGTGCTCGTGCTCAATATCGACGGCGAGAACAAGCGGATATCGTTGGGTCTCAAGCAGGCGGAAGAAGATCCGTGGTTGAAGATCGGAGAGACCTATCCGGTTGGTACCGCGCTGAAGGGTCGGATTGTGCGTCTGATGGACAAGGGTGTCGTGGTCGACATGGGGTCTGACCTTGAGGGGTTTGTTCCGATATCCCAGATGGGCCATGACAACGTCGAAGATCCGGCTGAGGTAGTGAAAGAAGGGCAGGTTGTCGAGGCATCGGTTCTTGAGGTTGATCCGATTCATCACCGCATCGTCTTGCAGGTGACGGGGTATCCCGACGAACCAATCATCCCCCCCGTCCGGCCCGTCATCGAAGATGACGATGATGACGATGCGGACGACAGCGACCGCGACACCGACACCGCAAGCGACACCGCGACGGAGTGATTGCAGATTGTCGTGAGGGCTGACGGTATACCCCGAGGGGCCGGACATCTGTTCGGCCCCTTGCCGCATGAACGAATACCGGCGGCTTTGACCTGACTCGTATTCCGGGAGAGATTACCAACTATGCCAGACCCCCGATCCCTCCTGGACGTACTTCGCCACAAGCAGCACGAGGCAGAGCAGGGTGGAGGCCCCACTCGGATCACACAGCAGCACAAGAAGGGCAAGCTCACCGCCCGCGAGCGACTCGATTTGCTGCTGGATGAAGGCTCGTTCGTCGAGCTCGACCGATTTGTAACCCATCGATCCGTCGATTTTGGGTTGGACCAACAGCGGATTCTTGGGGATGGTGTCGTGACCGGATACGGCCTGATCGATGGTCGTCAGGTCTACGTCTTCTCCCAGGATTTTACCGTGTTCGGCGGGTCACTTTCCGAAACCCACGCCCAAAAAATCTGCAAGGTGATGGACCTGGCGGTTCAGAATGGCGCTCCGATCATCGGACTCAACGATTCCGGCGGTGCCAGGATCCAGGAAGGTGTGGCCTCGCTGGGTGGGTATGCGGATATCTTCCTTCGAAACACACTCGCCTCCGGAGTGATTCCGCAGATTTCTGTCATTCTGGGCCCGTGTGCCGGGGGGGCGGTCTACAGCCCGGCTATTACGGATTTTGTGTTTATGGTGCGCGGGGTGAGCTACATGTTCGTGACCGGCCCAAACGTCGTGAAGACGGTCACCCATGAAGATGTCACGTTCGAAGCGCTGGGGGGAGCGGATGTGCATGGGGCAACCTCCGGGATCGCATCGACGGTCTACGAGACGGAACCGGAATGCCTCGCAGCGGTGCGTGCATTGGTTGGCCTCCTGCCCGCCAACAACTTGAGCGACGCACCAGCGCGCGTCACCGACGATCCCGTCGATCGACGGGAAGAGTCCTTACTGGATGTCATTCCTCAAACGGCAACACAGCCGTATGACATGCACGATGTCATAGGAGCGATAGTTGATGACGGTCACTTTACCGAAATCCAGCGCGATTTTGCGGGCAACATTCTGGTGGGGTTTGCCCGACTCGGTGGATCAGTCGTAGGGATCATTGCCAATCAACCGGCGGTGCTGGCGGGCGTGCTGGACATCAATGCTTCGGTCAAGGCGGCCCGATTCATCCGGTTCTGCGACGCCTTCAATACCCCGCTCGTGACCCTGGTCGATGTGCCTGGATTCCTGCCCGGTGTGGCGCAGGAACACGGCGGCATCATCCGACACGGCGCCAAGTTGCTCTATGCATACTGCGAGGCGACCGTTCCGAAGGTGACCGTGATCACGCGAAAGGCTTATGGTGGCGCGTACGACGTCATGAGTTCCAAACATATTCGTGGTGATATCAACCTTGCGTGGCCCACAGCGGAGATCGCCGTCATGGGGCCCAAAGGAGCGGTGGAGATTCTTTTCAAGGATGCCCTGCGCGAGGCGGCTGACCCGGCGCTGGAGGCTGAACGACGCATTGCGGACTACACCGAGACATTTGCCCACCCGTACGCTGCAGCGGCCCGCGGATATCTCGACGATGTCATCGATCCGAGAGACACACGACCCCAACTGATCTCGGCGCTCCGGATGTTGAGCGGTAAGCGGTCGCGGAATCCGGCGAAGAAGCATGGCAACATTCCCTTATAACATCCTGGGTACTGCATGATCACGCGGGTTCTTGTGGCGAATCGAGGAGAGATCGCCCTCAGGATTATCCGCGCCTGTCAGGAAGAAGGCATTGAGGCGGTTGCGGTCTACTCCGATCCCGACCGAACGAGTCCCTACGTTCGGGCTGCCGATGCTGCCCTCTACCTCGGCCCCCCCGCACCGGCCGAGAGTTTCTTAGCCGTTGAGAAGCTTCTTGCTGCTGCCGCGGCGACTGGAGCCCAAGCGATTCATCCTGGGTATGGATTCTTGGCGGAGCGCGCTGTGTTCGCCGAGGCGGTCGAGGCAGCAGGGTTGTTCTTCGTTGGACCGCCGGCACGTGCCATCCGAGCGATGGGAAACAAGACGGAGGCTCGGAGGCGCATGGCGGCTGCGGGGGTCCCCATCGTGCCCGGAGCGGAGGTGCCAGTTGGGGATCCACAGGCTACGGCCGAGGTGGCTCGAGAGATCGGATATCCACTTATGGTCAAGGCCGCCGCCGGTGGTGGTGGGAAAGGGATGCGCATCGTTCGTGGGCCTGGGGCCCTCCAATCGGCGCTCGACTCAGCGGCCGTCGAAGCGGAGAAGGCGTTCGGCGACCCCACCGTGTACCTCGAAAAGTTCATCGAACACCCGCGTCACATCGAGATTCAGGTTCTCGCCGACCAGCGGCGAACAATTCACCTGGGTGAACGGGAGTGTTCGATCCAACGTCGACACCAGAAACTCGTGGAGGAATCTCCCTCGGTGGCGGTGTCGCCGGTTCTCCGAGAACATATGGGGCGGGCTGCAGTTGCCGCGGCCCGGGCCGTGGACTATCGCGGGGCCGGGACCGTGGAGTTTCTGCTCAATGCAGACGGAGATTTCTTCTTTCTCGAGATGAATACCCGCATCCAAGTGGAGCACCCAGTCACCGAAGTCGTCTACGGAGTCGATTTGGTTCGGGAACAGCTGCGAATTGCGGGCGGGCATCCGATGCGCGTCCCTGATCGCGACCTGGCCCCCCGAGGGTGGGCCATGGAGTGTCGTATCACCTGCGAAGATCCCGCGACCGGATTCCTGCCCGGCAGTGGGACCATAACCTATCTATGTCCCCCCTCGGGACCGGGCGTCCGGTGGGATGCTGGCGTCGAAACAGGCAACGAGGTGTCGTTGTACTACGACTCGCTCCTGGCGAAACTGATCGTCGTTGGGCCCACACGGGATGCGGCGATCG
The DNA here is from genome assembly GCA_029262155.1 of Gemmatimonadota bacterium. GTDB lineage: Bacteria > Gemmatimonadota > Gemmatimonadetes > Gemmatimonadales > GWC2-71-9 > OFTM291. Next base: position 231 of record JAJCZW010000039.1, on the reverse strand, counting down.
CAAGGATGCAACGGGCGTTAGCCGAGCTCTGCATTGTGGGCGTGCCAACGAACGTGGCCTTCCATCGACGACTCTTCGCCGACCAAGAGTTTCGTGATGGTGCGATCGATATCCAGTTCCTCGATCGTCGAACCGACCTCCTCGACACCCCGGACGACCCGGTGGCTGACCGTCGGCTTGCGGTGGCGATCGCCTTGGTCGAGGACGAACGTCGCCAAGCGCAGCGCCCGG
>JAJCZW010000038.1 GCA_029262155.1 Gemmatimonadota bacterium | reverse complement strand
CTGGGTGGATACCGCAACTGGTTCCCACCCAGCACCGGGGAGACAATTCTTTGGAGAATGAATACTCCGTCCCTGATTCTGGGCGTTGTAGTACCCGACATACACTGAGAAATCACCGGGTGCGTCTCCGAAAACACGTGTGACATACGATGTCATCCCGGCGATCTCTTGCTCCTCCGGCGAGATGGCGACATCTACACTCGACCGCCCTACGAGGACCGTTGGGAGTGTGGAGAGGGGAGCGCGGAGCGCGGCGATCTCTTGCCGCTTGGCTGCCAAGAGAAGGAGGCTGCCGAGTCCCAAGATCGCCAGGGGAATGCTTTGGATCGTCGGCTTAGCCATCGGCGACCACCCGATTGAATCGTCGCTCGATCACTCCCATCCCCGCCGCAAAGGCCCACACGATGACCAGGGAGGCCACGAAAAGAAGCCAGCCTTCGGTCACATGCATGAACCCTTCACCGAGTGCGGGGTCGACGAAGAAGACAAGGAATCCGGTGAGGAATACGCGAATACCGTTCATCAACACGGCAATGCCAATGGTCAGCGCGAGCAGCCCCACACGGCCAACCGACGTTCGTAGCATGAGCCAGCCAATCATCAAGCCCAGGCTTAGGAGTGCTGTGAGCGATCGGAGCCCACTACAGGCTTCTGACACAAATAACTTGTGCCCCGGTAGCATGATGATGTTGCCGGTGAGGGCGACGGGGACATCGCGCCACTCGAGGAGTGCGGCACCTAGCTTCGAGGCCAAGAATTGGAGTGGGAGGGCGATAGTGCTTGTGACGAGATCTGGGAGAGGGATCGAGAGTACCAAGAGGCTGAGGGGGAGCCACCAATGTCGGATCTGCTCAATGCCCCAGAAGAAGATGATTATCCCAATGGCAGCCATGATCATTGAGAATCGCATGGTATACAGTTCGGCCGCCAGTTCGGATGCGAATCGGAGGAGCACCGCTCCGATCAACACCGCTGCGCCTAGGATCTGTCGGGGCTTTCCTTTGGGTACCATGCCGGCCCGCCAAGCCAACCAGACGGCAACCGGCGCCAGGAGGAGGCCATGGCCGGCGTCGGGATCGGTCCACCAATCGAAAAGAAGGAGCCGAAATGGGCGAAAGAAGAGGATACCGAACGCGATCGCGGTCAGAATCGCGATCGGGGTAATGCGGGAGAGGGTCCGAGGCTGCACAACAGCCGCTGGTAGGGTCACCGCGAGCCGCGACGGAACAGCACGACCGGGACCGTTTTCAACATGATCTTGAGGTCCTCCAAGGTACTCTGCCGGTGCGCGATGTAGGACAAATCATATTCGATTTTCCGTTCCACATCGGCCAGACAGGAATCGTACTGCTGGTTGATCTGGGCCAGTCCGGTGATACCTGGACGGGCGCGTTGCCGGAGGGGATAGTCCTGAACCTTGTGCCGGAGATCCTTGAAGATCGCAGGGCGCTCGGGGCGGGGACCCACCACGTTCATCTCACCTCGTAGGACGTTGATGAGTTGAGGGAGCTCGTCGAATCGGAACTTCCTAAGGAAACGGCCGATTAACGTGATTCGTGGATCATTCTCCTCCGCCCACACCGCACCGGTTCGATGCTCGGCGCCATCGCGCATCGTACGGAATTTATAGATGAGGAAGGGGCGTCCTCCCAAATCCTCAACCCGCCGGTGGTGTGAGCTTTGATCGGTGCGACGATCGACACCGATTCGGGTTTGGGTATAAAAGACCGGTCCGGCCGAAGTGATTTTTACCAGGATGGCGATGAGCACCATGAATGGGGCGACCAGAATCAGGGCAACCAGGGCAACCACTACATTCAGAACTCGGCGTGGTCCCTCATGAGGCGGAGCAGACAGTCGTTCAGGATCCGACTCTGTCGCAGGAAACGCTAAATCCCTGGGCGGCCGTGTAGGCATAAGTCGGACAACGCGGTCAGCAGGGGTCACAGGAGTACTCGTAGCCAATTCAAAATATCCGAGAGAGCGAGAACACGGCGAAACCAAGGCCGGTAACGATCTGAGTGATCGTGAGAATATTCGCGGTACCGACCTTCGATGTACCAGGAACGAAGATCTCGTCTCCCCCGTGAACATTGAGTTGATCGAGGCTCAAGCCGGCAATGATGGCTTGGCGGACCTCTTCTTTGCCGACAATCTCACGGCCGTCTCGTCGAATCACCATCTTGGTAATGTCCGCACCGGCGGTCGGTCCGCTGGCGAGCATGATGGCCTCACTGGGCACCTTCTCTGCCGGAACGGTGTAGAACCCTGGTTGCGCGACCGCACCGAGGATGGCGAGGCGGATACCGGCATCCTGCACATCGACCTGGGGGTTCCGGATATACTGGGCCAGCTGAGTGACCAAGTGGTCGCGGAGTTCGGTACGCAAAACTCCCCGAAGAGGGATCTCAGGCATCTGCGGGAGAACCAGGACTTGGCCGGTTCGGACCGTAAACTGGGCGGTTAGGGTAGGCTCACCGACCACGACGAGGGCGAGCATGTCCCCAGCTTGGAAGTCTCCATCGCTCAGACGTCGCCGAATGAGGTCGGCCTCCCGGCGTTTGGCATTCTTCACCCTTCCGCTGTACCCAGGAGAAGAGATGACCTGATCGATTTCAGAGAGTGCCGATTCGAGTTCTGCTCGGGTTGCCTGGGCACGCCGAGCATCAGTGGCCTGTCCAACCAAGGCCTCAGGTGGTATCAGTGCCCCAATGATGAGGCAGACGGAGAGAGCGAGGGCTTTTGATAGCGTCATGAGAACCGACGACTCCAAACGCGGGAGGATAATCTCTTGGGTGATGATCACCGAGTTATTCCAACTCCTCTGCGAAATCCGTTCCACAGTTGAGAAGTCGCTTGATCGAGTGGCCTAATGCGGGAATATATCGTTTCCCGTCTCGGACGCGAGTCGGTCTGCAGCAATGCACCGCCATGGTGCTGTAGGAAAACCTCGGAAAATGCTTGATGTATGGATGCTACAGTGTTGGTGCCACTCGACAGAATTCCCATCGCCTTTGGACTAACCTGTTGCTGGTAAACGGTATGATAACCGATGGAACGATACCTCACCGCAGAGAAATCTGAGCTGGACAACTTCGGCGAGACAATTGCAGTCCATTGAGCCTATCAAGGTGATACGAAGCTTCCTCAGCGATGGATGCGAGGGGGATATCTTCTGTCTCAGGATTGGAAGTCGTTGTCTTAATGTCGTTTACTGTTTATGGCCTTTCATTGGCATCGGGCCTTTTCTGCCAACGCCAGCCCAGGTTACTGTTGTGCTGACGCAACGGATTTGTGTAGGGCAGTTGAGAGTGCTCGATTCTCTTCGCGACGTCCTGGGGACGGTCTGAGGTATATGTGACTGCTGCGCCCACGCCACCAGAGATGAAGGACGCCGTGCTCGCGGTCGTGGCTAACGACCACGAATGGACCGCGCGGTCGCTCGAGAGCATCCTCGTGCCGGAGGGGTATCGAGTTCTTCGGGCCGGGACTGGGTACGAAGCTGTGCGGCTCATCCGGGATACCTCACCGGACCTCATCATATTGGACCTCCAGATGCCCGATATCGGTGGTCCCGATGTTTGCAGAGCCCTCCAGGAGGGCCCTGGATTCGATCCTACTGTTCCGATCCTCGTCACAACGGCGGGCACGGCCGGACGGGCCACCCGCCTTGAGGCCTTTCAGGCAGGCGCCTGGGACTTCTTTTATCAGCCGATCGATCGCGACACGCTGATGGCCAAACTCAAAGTGTATCTCAAGGCCAGGCTGGCGACGCGAAACCTCAAGCGGGGCGTTCTGGTGAATGATCGCACCGGATTGTACAACGCAGGCGGATTGTCGCGACGCGGAGCCGAGATTGCTTCGGAGGCGCGTCGGCGCGGTGAGCCGGTGGCGTGTGTCGTCTTGCGGACGACCCCCGCGGCAGAGGATGAACCGCTGACCGAAATCGAAGCGGATGTCGTTGATGGCCAAGTGGCGACTGTACTCCATCAGCAAGGCCGAAGAGCCGATGCGGCAGGACACCTCGGGCCCTGGGAATTTGGAGTCGTCGCTCCGCGTCTCCGCGAGGGCGGCGTGCAGAGTATGGTCTCCCGCTTTGATTCGACGTTGCAACAGCTGGGACCAAACGTCAGGCTTCGGGCAGGTTTCTGCGTGGCTGAAGGCGATGAGGTCGTACCAACGGATGTGTTGGATATGCTCACTCGGGCGGGTCATGCCGCGCGTGAAGCGAGTCCGGCCCAACCAGTCCGAGCATTGTAAAGGCCCTCCCTGCACACTGACGATGCCACATTGCACACGGCCCCACGCAGGTTTCTGTGTTGGGGCCGTGTGGCGTGTGGGTGGGAAGGCTACTACGAGCTTGTTGGGGTGAGAATGCCGCTCCGGGTCTTGGAGGTGGCGCCGTTCGTCTTCCCCGATTCATCCTCAGCGGCGTAGCCGTAGAGGTACGAGTAGTAGCGATAGGCACCGGTGCCGGCTCGGATGTCGTTGAGGACAGCGCCGAGCACTCTGATGGGTAACCGGTCTAACGTTTGAAGCTTCGCCTCTGCCATCTCGCGGTCGGTCTCCCCGCTCCGGAGGACGACGAGCATATTGCCGGTGGCCGTCCCCAGGACGAAGGGGTCGATACCGACGCCGAGTGGTGGTGAATCGACGATCACCACTTCATACATATGTTTCAAATGGGTAATGAGCCGGCTCATCTTCGGGGATCCCAGTAGCTCAGGGCTGTTCTGGCGGCGAGTTCCACCCGGAATCAACTCAAGATTCTCATGTGATGTCGGGCGTGGAAGGACATCGATCTCGACCTGGCCGGCGAGGTAATCGAGCAATCCTGGTCTGCGATCGGACTGAAAGGTTCGGTGCATCTCCCCACGACGAGTGTCGCCATCGATCAGAATCGTCTTATATCCGGCTTCGGCAAATGCGAGCGCAAGGTTGGAGGAGATGAGGCTCTTGCCGTCGCCTGGTCCAGGGCTCGAAATCGTGAGCGCGATGGGGGCGTCACCGAAGGAGTGGGCCAGGTTCAGTCGGATTGATCGGAACGCCTCAATAATCTGGGCTGTCTCGTCGGGCGCAAGCACTCGGTTGCCGCTTTGGCGCCGAATAGCTGGGACGGCCCCGAGAATTCCCAGCCGCAGTTCCTGGGTGACCTGGTCAGGATAGCGGAATCGGCGATCCATGCGATCCACGAGGAGGGCCAAAACAAGCGCGGCGGCTAGACTGGCACCGAACCCCATAATGATGAGTCGGGGGGCAGTGTTCTTGGTGGGGCGAGTTGGGGCCACCGCCGGATCCATCAAAGTGACGTCCGGGATGGCCGACATCTCAGAGAGCCGGGCTTCCTCGTATCGAGTCTGGAGATTCCGGAAGAGGGCCACGGCAGCATCGGCGTTGCGGCGGAGCCTCGCTTCCGTTGCGGTCCGAGTGGGAATCTCGGTCAACTCCCGGGACGCGCTGGTGATCCGGGATCTCAGGTCATCCTCTTGGATGCGGAGTTGCTCGAGTAGCGCCTCAGCGTACCGTGGCACAGTCGACAGTTTGAGGGTATCGAGACGGGTCATCAGCTCCTGCACGGCCAGATGCTTGTCAGTGTATTGCTGCCGCAGCGAGCGCAAATTGGCCTCCAGCCCTGAGACAGACGAGAGGACACTTTGGAGGTCTGGCGCTCTCTGCACTGCACCTATCGTCAAGAACGCATCCACCGAGAGCGCACCATTCTTGGCTCGCTCGAGGACAGCCCCGAGGGCCATGCGATCCTGTTGCAGAAGGTCTAACTGCGTCCGCTGCTGAAAATAGTTCGAGATGACTGTCGGCTGTGTCATCGCCAGCCCGGGGGCAATCGGCGCGGCCTCGTTGGGGAGTGTGATCGTATTGACTCGAAAGCTCTCCAAGGAACTCTCAGTGGCCCTCACTGCAGAGTCCTGCTGCTGGACCTGCTCGAAGAGCAACGTCGAGAGCTCGGTCAGCTTCTCCCGCTTGAGATCGGCAGCGACGGCGATGAACTGATCCGCGATGGCGTTCAGCGTGTTTGAGGCCCGGTTCGGATCGGTTCCGGCCATAGAGAGTGTCATGAAGTTTCCGTCTTCGCCGTTCATACGCGCCGAAAACTTGTCGGCGATGGCGTTCGATGCATCCCGTGGCGTCACGAGACTAAAGCGGACCTCCCGCTCGGCGGTGAGATGGGAGGCCCCGGGAGCCCAGCGGAATCCAAGTTCGCGGCCGATCGAGTCGCCGACCGTCCCGTTGGCTACGACCGCACCTCCGACCACGCCGAGGGTCCACTCCCGACCGGTGGCGTCGACCTTGAGTTCGTACCGACCCGGAGCAAATTGGTCGGCCAAATCGAAATCCCGGAAGATGACCGAGTCGGCCGGTGTCTCCGGAGTGATATAGAGCTTGAGTTTCCGAACCACAGGATCGCGCACCGCATAGGTGTTGATCAGCTCCAACCAAGCCAATCCTTGCAAGAGGCCTGGTGCCTGAATCGGTCCGCTCCGTGTCGCGCTGGTTCCAACCCAGATCGTCGCTCGGGATTCGTACTCTGCTTCGATGAATCTGGTAGCCACCACGCTGCCTGCTGTCCCGAGTAGCGTCAGGCCGAGGATCATCCACTTGAACCGACGGAGAACGGCGATGATTCTAGTGACAAGGACATTCTTGGTCGAGGTGGTATCTGGGGCGGCGAAATCGGCCAGATGCACCGCGTCCGTTGTTGCCAGAGCGCCAGACAGTGGATCATCCTGGGGAGTAAGGCTGGTTGCCATAGAGTTCTAAGATCCTCCGGGCCGTTCACTCAAGGCCCTGACCAATAGTCGGATACTAGTCAAGTTGCGCAATCATTGGGGGAGAGCGCAATACCTGGACCGTTTCCTTAAGTCGCTAGGTATGAGGTCGTGTTTCACGCAGAATGCACTTTATGTTGCATTAACTCTACGGGATTGTTGCGAACACGCAATAGACGTAAGTTGTTGGTGCAGCGTCGTTGCCTCTTTCCATCCAGTTATCTATCGAGGGTGCTGATGTCCCGGCACACTTTTCGCCCTACCCGCCGGAGTGAGTCCAACAGTCATGCGGATCTAATACCACAGGCGGTAGGAGTGACCACAGAACACCCTAAGGAAAAGGTGGCCGAGTCGAAAGGGACAGGCGCTCCACAGAGCAGCCGGGATCCCTTGTCGATTCCCGCGGACGTGAAGGCCGGCATTCGTATCCTGCTGGTTGATGACGAACGAACCCTACGGGAGAGCTGCGCCTCGGTGCTCCAGATGGATGGGTTCAAGGTAACCCTCGCCGGTCGGGGCGAAGAGGCGCTGGATCTCGTTCGGCACCAGACGTTCGATATTATTTTGGTGGACCTCTACATGTCTCAGGTCTCCGGCCTCGACATCCTCCGGGCCGCCCTCGAGACGAATCGCGATACGATTATCGTTGTCATGACGGGAAACCCCAGTGTCACCAACAGCGTTGAGGCGCTTCGTGCGGGGGCTTGGGACTATCTCCCGAAACCGTTTTCGGCCACCCATCTGCAGGTCTTAGTCGGGCGGGCTTCGCACGCCGTGATGGTGAATCGGGAAGCCAGCGATCTTCGCCTGCAAGTCATGCAGCAACACTCCCATAGCGAGACGATCCCCTTAATTGGCATTTCGCCCATATTCCGGCAGGCAGTCGATATGGCCCGGAAGGTGGCCCCTACGGATGCCTCTGTCTTTATCTCCGGGGAGAGTGGCACTGGGAAGGAAGTGATCGCCCAGTTCATCCACCATCACAGTCGACGCGCCAAGCGCCCGATGGTTCCGATCAACTGCGCCGCGCTTCCTGAGCCGCTGCTGGAGTCGGAGATGTTTGGACACCGGAAGGGCGCCTTCACCGGGGCGGACCGAGACAAGCCTGGCTTGTTGGAAACCGCGAACGGGGGCACGCTTTTTCTCGACGAGCTGACCGAGATGAGTCTCCCGCTGCAAGCGAAGCTATTGCGGGTCATCCAAGACGGCGTCGTGCGTCGCGTTGGGTCAGAGTCCCAAGATGCGGTTGTTGACGTTCGATTCATCTCGGCGACGAATCGAGATCCTCAACACGCCGTAGAGACTGGCGTTCTGCGAGGAGATTTGTTCTATCGTCTTCGCGTGGTCCCGATAGTGTTGCCTCCTTTGCGACGACGCCCGGAGGATATCCCGCTGTTGGCGAATCACTTCCTCACCCACTATTGGCATCGTCACCGGCAGATGCCCGACCGCGTGCCCCGGCTGAGCGACGATAGCATCGCGTTTCTCCGGTCTCGGCCCTGGCAGGGCAATGTCCGAGAGCTGCAGAATGTTATCGAACACGTCGCGGTATTGGTCGATCCAGATCAGGTCATCAATCCGCAGGACATCCCGCTCTACGATGAGGAGAGTGGTTCGTCAGAACAGGTGCGAGCGCCGTCCCAAGGGTTTGCGGTGACGGATGATCCGTATCACGTTGCGAAGGAGCGGCTGATCTCGGATTTCGAGAAGGAATATCTGGTGCGCCTGGTATCTCGAGCGGGCGGGAATATGTCGAAGGCGGCTCGGCTTGCAAGTGTGGATCGGACCACGCTGTACCGCCTGATGGATAAGCATAACGTTGTCCGTTCCTCTTCCGGAGAGGTGGAGTGACCCTCGTGGGGCATCCCGCCGATCTGCA
>JAJCZW010000037.1 GCA_029262155.1 Gemmatimonadota bacterium | reverse complement strand
ACCTCGACGCGCTCCTCCACCAGCGCACTATCGAGGGCGAGCGCAAGGAGCGGGATGAGCCACACGGTGTTCGGACGGGTTCGTAGCACGAGGCTCCCTCCTCCGTTGCAAGACATTCCCTCATGTGAAGATGGAGTAGGTGGGGCTACCCGCAAGGTTTAAGCTTGGGCTTAACCCGCGGTTCCCGCCGTGAAAGGCCCAGGGCCCTCGATCATCGGGTCCAGATGGCCAGCACGCCGCAGTGAGAACCGGGCCCGCTGAACTCCGCCGGCATCTCCGATACTGATCGATAGAACTCGATTGCCGCGATCTGGTTGATGGGGTAATCATCGAGGTTCGGCGGATCAGGGATGAATGCGAGTTGAATGCCGTCGATAAGGATGGTCGCGTAACATGCGTTCCTCGGTACAAGGCCGCGAGGATCTCGCTGCGGGAGAAGGGAAACACCCGCCCCCCTCCCTCCCCCAGTGGCTAGATATCGACCTCCATTCGCACCCCGAATGATTCGGACCCCTGACACCCCCCGGAGCAGCTCGGGGAGCCGCCGATGCTCCATGGTGCGAAGCAACGAATCGTCCCAGAACTTGCCACCCACGTTGAACTCCCGCCGACGAGCCCATTCTCGAAGCTTCGAAGGCACCTCGGCGGGCCCCCGCACTCGGGTCTCCACCTCGGGCAGGACAACCGACTCGGTGACCAGGAAAACGTTAAGGTCCGCCCGATCGCCGCCATCTCCAAAGCGCCGATACACCCGGAAGGGCTGGTACCCCAACCGCCGGAAAAGCACCTCGAACCGTCCGCTCGAGATCTTGTCGAGTTCATAGCGGCCAAGGCTGTCAGTCATGGTCCGGCGGCCAACCGACCGCACCAGGACCTCCACTCCGGCCAGGCCACCACCGGGCTATCCACTACCCGCCCTCTCAGCAGATACTGCGCATGGGCAATCGATGGAATGAGCAGGGCGGAGAGGGACAAGAGCTTGCTCACCGAGACTCGACGCACCGTCCCTCCAAGCAGGATACTGGCGGTTACCACTCGCTTCTTCCTCATTACCTTTGAATATGCTGCCCGCCTAACATAGCGTCACTATTCTGTCAGGGGCATGACACCTCTAACTCTACTCTACCCAGCCCAGCAGGTATATGGCATCAAGCGCTGCTTTGATTCCCTCCACACCTCATGCGGAAGAACGCTAGATACGCGAAGCCCCTCCAGTGAGAGGGGTTAGCGTGTGTCGTCGGTTCTTATCGGTGGGTGTCGGTGAAGCGGTGTTGATGGAGGCGCAGGGAATCGAACCCTGGTCCGAATCGGCATCGAGTACCACATCTACGTGCGTAGGCCGAGTTTCCTACCGTCGGGTTGGGGCGGCACTTCGACCGGCCTCCCCTACCCCATCCTCCGAAAAATCTCACTCACGACGTCGAAGGTCCGCCGCAAGCCAGCCCGGATTTGCGATCCGATACCGAACGCCCCAGGCGGGCTTTCAGGACCGGAGGTGCATCAAGCGAGCAAGCTCAGCTTATGCAGCCATTGCCAGGTTAGAGTTGGCAAGTAGTGTTTTTCCAAGGTGTTTTACCAGGTGCCTGGACCTGGGCACGCAGCGATACCTTCATCCAACCCGTCGAAACCGGTCGCCCCCGGACTCGTACGTTCTCAAATCTACTCACTCGGCCGGTCCCGCGGCAACCGGCGCGCCCTCGCCGACCGGCGGGTTCGCAGCGCAGACCCGGTTCCGCCCCTCGCGTTTGGCCCGATAGAGCGCCTCATCCGCCAACGTTTCCAGATTCTCCCTCGACGCGGTGTGGTCGGGCCACGCCGCCACCCCGAACGATGCCGACATCGCCCAAGGATGTCCCTGCCAGTGCCACTCCCTCCTGGCCAGCGCCTGCCGCACCCGGTCCGCCACTACCATCCCCCGCTTCGCGTTTCCCCTGGGGATCCAGATGGCAAACTCCTCGCCACCGATTCGGGCGGCAATATCGCGCCCCCGAACCAAGTCGCCGAGTATGGAGGCAAAGTGGACCAAGGCCGCGTCGCCGGCGGCGTGGCCGAGGGCGTCGTTCAGCTTCTTGAAATGATCGAGATCGGCATAGATCAGTGCTCCTTGGCCCACGGTCACTTCGGCGAAGGTGGCTGCAAACCCCCGGCGGTTGCGCAGTCCGGTCAGCGGATCGCGAGTGGCGGCCTCCCGCTCCTCTCGCCGTTCCAGGGCATGCCGGAGCCGGGGGCCGGCGTTGGCCAAGGCCTGGGAGAGGGCACCCGCAGGTGAGCCGGTGAGCTCCACACCATATTCCGGCCAATATGCCAAGGCACCAATGGTTGTGCCGTCATCTCGGAGTGGTTCCACCACGGCCCGTCCGGTTGGTTCACGACGGTCGGCCCTCGCCTCGAAACCGGTCGGGTTGTAGCTCATGATCGAGCCGCCGACCTCGCCTCGGGCCACTTGGTCGAGGGCCGATCCCGGCGTTACGCGAGAATGCACTAACCGTTGATCCCCTCGGAGAGACACCCCGACGATCTCGATACCTGTGGCGACCCGGAGCGCAACCACCACATCGGACTGGGAGATCCGTTCCACTTGGTGGGCCAGCCGTATCGCCGCGCTCTCCAACGACTCACCGTCTCCATTCGCGCGGCGGTCTACCTTCTCCAGCGTCGAGCGAGTCGTCAACAGTTGCAAGAGGTGCTCGGCGTCAGCGAGGGCCCGGTCGGCTCCCGCGTCCGACGACAAGAGGAGAACGACGCCCCGAGGTGGCCGCAGCACGAACGCCATCACCCCCCTGTCGCCGTCGACCCGTTCCACACCCTCACGATCGGCGGGATCGAGCAACAGTGTGGTAAGACGCCCCCGCATCGCAGCATCGGTTTCGGAGTCGTTGGCGGCCACCCCTTCGGAGACGATCGGCAGGTCATCGCCCAACTGGACCCAACAACCGGTGGCTCCACTCGCGCGGACGACCCAATCGAGCATGGTGCCGGGGGAGTCCCCGACGGGAGGGAGTACTGGGCGGCGGCCCCACCGGTTTCGCAGGAACCCCGAACCCAAGAGGTACCCCACGCCGAGTGCAAGAGTCCCTGCAAGAAGCGCGGTGAGCATCGCGGGGGACCTCACGGAGGAAGGAAGGGAATCGCCCCTATCTTGTTACCAGAACATACTCTGCAGACGAGCGGGCGTCACCCCGATACCGAATCGACGCTTCGTCGATGCAGGATTCGTGCAGGATCAACCCCACTGACTCGCGGAAGGTCCAATTCACTGGCAGACGGACCGTTACGCACACGATCACCCGAGGGGCCTAGCGAAGTCCGTCTCATCCCACCGGCACCATCCCAATGTAACTCTACCGTTAGGCATAACTTGTGATCCACAGTCCCGGATAGTATCATCATCAATCGCGTAGGCAACTCCGGAGGGTGGATGCGCATCTGGGTCCTGTGCTTGTTGTTGGGTGCCTGCCATCACGGTGGACCCGGTTCACCGGTCCCCGAAGGCGGGTTCGCCGGTCGGTTGGATGGGCGGCGGATAGTGCTGAAGGGCACCGCCGTCTATGCCCGCTGCCAAGATCAATACCACATCTTCCTTGTGACGCGATTCCAGCCCAAGTCCAGCATCACGGTGCATCCGATGGGCTTCCCCCTCCGGGGCCGGCACCCGATCGCTCGGGGCCGGGCGATCGAAACGTTTCGCCGATCCGGCGCTGCCGACTCGGTCCCTGGGCCCTTCTATGTCGCCATCGTGCTTCCCCCGGACTCCGTGCTGGACGCCGATTCAGGGTTCGTCGACCTCTTCCTAAGCCCGGAGAACCAGATCCATGGATTGATCGATGGCTGGGTCACGAACCGGCACCTCACCACCTCGTTCATCGCCAGGCGGGACGGAGCGCTTGAGTTGGGGCTTACCGATGTGACGGGGTGTTCCCGGTAGCCGGTGTGCAACCGACAGCAAACTGGTCCAACGGGTGGGGCCTAGTTCCCGTAGTCTTAGCGACCTTCAGGATGCGATTGACGTTGCAGGATTCGTGCAGCGGCGACCGCCGCCCCAAATCCATTGTCGATATTCACCACCGTCACCCCCGCGGCACAGCTGTTCAGCATTCCCAACAGTGCGGCAATCCCACCAAACGAAGCACCATATCCAATACTTGTCGGCACGGCAATCACCGGTTGTCTCACTAACCCGCCAATGACGCTCGGTAGGGCTCCCTCCATCCCCGCCACGACGATGATGACGCCGGCACGCTCCAGCGCCTCACTCGCCGACAAGACCCGGTGAATCCCGGCGACCCCGACATCGGTCACCCGTTCTACTTTGAGTCCGAATGCGTCGGCCACAACCGCTGCTTCCTCCGCGACCGGGAGGTCGCTGGTGCCCGCCGTCACGATACACACCGGCCCGAGCGACCCGCCCGGTGTCTGCTCTGGGTGTAGGAACACCGTACGCCCGAGCGCATTGTGCTGAGCGTGAGGAAAGGCCTCACACAACGCCTTGGCTTGGGCTGGACTTACCCGAGTGCCGAGAAAGCTGCCGTGGGCTTCGGCGAGCCGGGCGCAGATGGCCAAGAGCTGGTCCTCCTCCTTCCCCTCGCAGAACACGACTTCTGGGAACCCGGTCCGAAGAGCGCGATGGTGGTCCACCTGGGCGAAGGCCAGATCCGATGTTGGGAAATCCCGGAGCTGCCGGAGTGCCGCCTCCACCGTCATCTCACCAGCGGCCACCGCTTGGAGGAGGGAGGTCAGATGGTCACGATTCACGCCGCAGTGAGGATCGGCTCGAGATAGGCTTCGAAGATCTCGGCCGCCTCGCGCATCGACTCGACTTCAAAGAGCCGAGCACGAAGCGCCGATGCGCCGGGAAGCCCCTTGGTGTACCAGCCCAAGTGCTTCCGGAACTCGACCACGGTGCGGCGGGTATCTCCCTGGAGCCGGATGGCCAACATGGCATGCTCCATCGCGACCTGGAAACGGACCTCCGCCCCCGGTCGATCTGGAATCGATTCTCCATTGAGCACTGCCCTGGCGTCGCGGAAGAGCCACGGGTTCCCGAACGAGCCGCGACCGACCATCACACCGGCACACCCGGTATGGGCCTTCATCCGCGCGACATCGTCTCCAGTCTGGATATCGCCGTTGCCAATCACGGGGATGTCCAATGCTTCTACGACCTGGGCGATCTCATCCCAGTTAGCGTCACCCGAAAACATTTGGGTTCGGGTCCGGGCGTGCAGGGTAAACGCGCGAGCCCCGGCATTCTGCATCCGAAGGGCGATCTCCACCGGCCGGCGGGACTCCTCACTCCAGCCGCTTCGGGTCTTGACCGTGATGGGAAGATGGGTCGCGCCAACCGATGCGCGAATGATCTGATCGACCAGAGTGAGGTCGCGCAGGCATCCAGAACCACCGTTTCGCCGGACGACTTTCTTGACCGGGCAACCAAAGTTGATATCGATGAAGTCGGGTTGGTACGCCTCGGTTACAACCGCGGTCGCCCGGGCCATCGCCTCGGGATCGGCCCCGTAGATCTGCACCCCGATTGGTCGCTCCGTCTCCTCGAACTCCGCCCCTTCCAATGTGCGCCTGATACCCCGTTTGATCGCCTCGGCCGACAGGAACTCGGTCATGAGGATATCTGCCCCATGCCTCCGGCAAATCTGCCGAAAGGGCGCCTCGCTGACGCCGGCCATCGGGGCGAGGATCAGTGGAGTGTCAATTGAGGTGGCATACGGTAACCGCATGAGGACAAGTTACTTAGGTCGGCCACCCGCGGCAAGATAACCGTTGCTTTGCTGGGCGTCCCTTTACTCCGGGTCCTTTCCACGGATGAGAGCAGCGTGCTCCTCCAGGAACATCTCTATGGAGATCGGATCCCGACCGGCCAAGTCATGAACCGTTGTGGTCACCGTCGCGTTACTTCCCCCGGCGAGTTCCCCGCCGAGCGCAACCAGGTCATCGGCGAGCCAGACCGGCATCCCCGCTTTCTCAAACCGAGACTTGATCTCGTGTGGAGGGAGGTCTTCGTAACGGATGACAGTTCCTCGGATACTGCTGATGGCCCGAGCGATCTGGTCCATGGTGACGGCTGAGGGTCCGGTCACGTCGAGGGTGCCGGTCGGCGGATTGGTGGCGGTGAGAGCTCCAACCGCTGCCGCGGCGATATCGCGAGCATCGACATACGCAACCCTGGCATCGCCCATGCACCCAACCAAGCGCCCTTCCAATTCGATCATTCCGACGTCGGCCAGGAGGTTCTGCATAAAGGCAGAGCACCGGAGATTCAGGTGAGGGATCTCTGACGCTGCTAGCTCGGCCTCACCGGTTGCATGCCAACGGAGGAGTTCCACTCCCGCATCGGCTCGCGCCCCGATTCCCGAAATCCGGACGATATAGCCGATGCCATGATGCTTCGCTTCGTTAATGAGATTGGTATGCAACTCGACCTGTCTCGGTTCGGCCGGAGTCGCGAGGAAGACTCGATCGACACCGCTCAGCGCGGCCTCGAGGGTCGGGGGGATCGCCAGATCTCCCAATACGAACTCCGCTCCATGGTCGGCCAGGGCCTTTCCCCGTCGTGGATCGCGAACCAGCGCTCGGGTTGGCGTTTCGGCCTGACACAACCCCGCGACAACATGCTGGCCAATGGTCCCAGTTGCACCGACGACGAGAATCATCAGGCCTCCTTGGGGAACCTCATTCCCACTCAATAGTG
>JAJCZW010000036.1 GCA_029262155.1 Gemmatimonadota bacterium | reverse complement strand
CCCCCCAGCTCCAGCAGAGACCACGGGCCTCTCCCGGTGCGAACACCCTCAATCTGATCATCAAAGGCTTCCCTGTCCAAAGAGGTTAAAGAGCCACAGCCGCCGGAAGTAGGGCTTGCTCCAAGTAGGAGGAAAACCCACAGATACACTAGTTTGGTCGTACAAGCGCCCGGTGATGAAGTATCGTTGCCCCGTGGAGGGATTGATAACTGTTTGTGGATCCCACGGTGGGGAAACATCCGGCAGGTCCAGACAATAAATGAACTGGTCAATGCCATCCAACTTTGTATGCCAGAGTCCTGTCGAAGTTGCATGGAGCAAGCAGGATTGGAATGTCTGAATGATTAGGCTCGGTGGCCAAGTCACTTGGTCGTCGTCGGAGCCACTCTGGTTCTGAGGACCATTCGGATCCGATGGACCATCCACCAGATCATAGAGGAAGCCCGCTACGGCCCCTTCCACGATGGAGCCATTTCCGTTACCCCGTTCAAGATTGTCTTCAGCGGCATTGTCGGTATATCGCGCGTTCACTGTGATGGCGCTACCCGAAACCCAGACCGAAAAGAAGTCGGCAAATCCCTCAGTAAAGGCGCAGGTCAGCGTGGTGGTGGAACCAAAGGGGTGATCCGTTGGGCAACTGGAGGTAATCTGCCACGGTTCGATACCCACCCATTGGAATCCATGCCCGTACTCGTGCATGACCGTGAAGATCCCGTCCTCCCCCATGACCCCTGACTTGTTCATCCGGATATGCTCGACTGAGGATGGTGTACAACCCCCGAATGCAGTGCCGCAGTAATTGACTGGATACGTCCCGTTTTGCTGCTCGTTGTTCAAGTCGGACGCCATGATCGTCATCTTTGCCCGCGACGTACCGAACTTGGCAAACGCTTGCGGTATATACTCCTCCGCAATCGAGAAGGCTGCCGCAGACGTATTATTGTTGATGTGCAGCTCGACGTTGGTCGCCCCCAGGAATTCGGCCAGCCAGGTGCCGGCGAACGCTCCCTCTTTCCCTTTCCCATCCGACGAAAAGCCGGTCATGGTATAGGTGCCCTCGGCGTACTCGAACCCGGTGGGGCAGACCACCGTAAACCCACCGGTATTGGTGACCGAGCTCACATTGGGGCCGTCGAAGAGGTCATAGAAGAGCTGTTCCGGGGTACTCTTACCAAAACAGACGGTGGAGAGTTGCCCGCCGCGCACACCCTTGTCGACGTTGGCAAACTCATCGTGGTAGTTAATCGTACCATTGATCGTGGTGCCGCCGAGCATAGCCAGCTCCCCGGCGGGGACGGTCACCGCTCTTTGAGCCCGTTTCCGGCGAGGCCCGTAGGCCCCATAGGCGAACACATACGCCGTGTCGACGACGGTGGAGTCCCACCCGGTGGTAAGCCGGCCCCCTTCTGGGGCGATGAAGATCCACAGCGTACTGCTGACCGACGACCGCACGTAGGTGCCGTTGGCAAGGGAGGGGACCCCGGGTCCGCGGCCGCAGTTGCGAGTACCCGGTAGTACCCCGGTTGGGAGAAGGTGAGCACCGTCGAGAGGGAGGCTTCGCCCCCATCCCCCAAGGCACCGTTCCAATCCTGAAGGCGCTTGTGGCTTCGGCCCGCATTGGCAGGCCGCTCGGCTGGGTCAATGTCGAGTTGTTCCAACGCGAGCCGGATCCCGGAGGCAGAGTGGCGTCCGCGCAAGGTCGCGTTGATCACGATCGGTGTTTGGGGGCGGAAGGTACCCCGTGCGGTCAAGACGACATCGGCGAAGGGAACAGTGGGATGTTCCGCAAAGACCTGGGGCGTAACCGGCGTGGCCACGAGTGACGCTTCATTCAGTGGCTCCGGTGGCGGTGCCGTCGAATCATTCGAGCACCCGGCCAGGCGACACCAACCATCACGACCGCGAACGTCCCAACACGACGGGATACCGACATCACACCCTCCCGGGGCCTTAGTGACAGAAAACACACCCTCCCGGGGCCTTAGTGACAGAAAACCTCATTGCTAAGACAAAACTAATAGGTACCAGACTCCTAACAAGCTACGACAGTTCGTAGGTTTGTTAGTCGTGACTACACTGACAGCTAGGAGACAGTCACTTAGGACATGTTGTAACGTTTTGGGATGATGTATGTCATCGGCGAGGTACCCGCGGCCTTTACCACATTCTCTGTCACCCTGTCACACGGCAACTTCCCGCAACGCCACCCCCTGTCTCGGATACGGCACGCGCTAGCCCGCACCGATCATGGAACACCCAGGGGTTTTGGCAACGATCCTGACGGGCGTCCCCGAATAGGGGGCAGCACCTCATCACCTCTCCTCATGATGACTGGTCATTCAAAACAAGTGGCATCGGATCACCGGCGCCAACACGTGTGACGAGTTGCTGAAAGGACCTATCAGGGTCGTAGTCGAGATACCTCCCCTTCTCTCGTTCGATCGCGAGCCAGGTAAGGAAGCCCGACTCAACGACCCCATCCGAGGTGCGCTGTTCCCGCGCTGCCAGCACGGCGAGGTCATTCGCGTACTCGTTCTTGGTGTGCCCCGCATGACCTCGCACCCACGCGAACGTCACCGTGTGCAACTTGGTTGCCGCGACGAGGACCTGCCAAAGTTCCAGGTTCTCGATGACGCCACCCTTCCGCCGCCACCCCCGACGGATCCATCCCGGGACCCATTCGCGCATACCCCGCACGAGATACTCCGAATCCGAAATCATCACGACCCGAAGCCGCTGCTTCTTGGCGGCGAGCAGATGGAGGGCGGCAATGGCACCGCCAAGCGCCATCCGATTGTTGGTTGTGTCGGGCGCGTGCAGATAGAAATCACGACGGACGATGGCTCCACCCTGCTGAATCTCGATCAGCCCTCCCGCCCCCCCGGGCGTGGCCCCCTCGCGGCCGTTCCCCAAACAGCTCTCGTCCAAATGAAGAATGGCACAGTGTGCAACGGGCATCAGCGGCACCATATCAGTCGATGATGTGAAGGGCATCAATATCGTCGAGGAAGAAAGTAAGTGTCTCCCCCGTCATTGGCAGATACCCGAGGAGTTGTTCGCGGTTTCCGGCCATTCGAAGCTCTTCCGCAACGACGACGTATTCTGTGCCACGACGGGTAAGGCTGATCCGCTGACGCAGCCTGACCGCGTGCTCTATTTGGCCCATCAGCTCCGGTGTCCACCGAACCGCTCCCATCGTGACCCCTTTACATGCTTCGTTGGACCCGTACGATTCCACGCGCGTCAGTGATATGCCCGATGATTGCCGCAGCCGGGGCGGACGAGTTGATCAGTCCAGTCACGGCCTCATCTACTCGGTCAGCTGGAAATGCAAGTAACAGCCCGCCGCTGGTCTGGGCATCGGTACAGATGATCCGTTCCGCCTGGGTAAGGTTATCTGCCCAGTCCACCGTCGCCGCATCGAGGTTCC
>JAJCZW010000035.1 GCA_029262155.1 Gemmatimonadota bacterium | reverse complement strand
GACTATTGGGTCGGACTGCGGAGTATCTTGGTCTCGAATCTTGCTTGGAAGGAACCACACCACGAACCCTCGACGATTCGTTCCAAGGGGGAATCGGCCGGTGGGAGGTTCGGCGCCGCAGCTTTCGGCAGGGTGGCCTTCCGATGGAGATGGTCGTACTGGCGGATGTGAGTCGGGCGCTCCGTGCGGAAGAACGACAGGCGTGGCGCCGCTTAATCCGAGTGCTGAGCCACGAGATCAACAACTCGTTAGCCCCGATCAAATCTCTCGCAGGTACTCTTGTGGGGATGATGGATCGGGTCCCTCGGACGGAGGACTACGAGGTCGATCTCATGCGTGGCCTCAACGTCATTCAAACGCGGTCCGAAGCGCTCGATCGGTTTATGTCCGCCTACGCTCGCTTGGCCAAACTCCCCCCCCCAACGCTGGAAGCGGTGACCGTGGAGCCGTTGATTCGTCGCGTTGCCCAACTGGAATCCCGGATCGAAGTCACGGTCCAACCCGGACCAACACTCACCATTCAGGCTGACGGCGATCAGTTGGAACAGCTGCTTATCAATTTGGTGAAGAACGCAACCGACGCGGCCCTGGAGACCAGTGGCAACGTGGCAATGGGGTGGGCGGCCCTACCCGAAGAAAATGGTATCGAAGTGTACGTTCAGGATAGCGGTCCCGGTCTCACCTCGACCACCAACCTCTTTGTTCCCTTCTTTACCACCAAGCCCAACGGAACAGGGGTTGGCCTTGCCCTGAGTCGGCAGGTTGCCGAGGCGCACGGAGGGACGATCACCCTTGGAAACCGACCGGAGGGTGAGGGGACTGGCTGCGTCGCCCGGCTCCGATTGCCCGGTGCCGTGTCTTCTCCATGATCGTGGGAACCCAACCAGGGTTCCAATGCGAGGGAAGGTTCTGCGGTCTGCTTCCAAGGGTCTACTTCCCCAAATAGTCCAACACCAACCCTGTCATCAGCCGGATGCCTAGTGGAATTGCACCGTCGTCGGCGGTGAAGTCCGGGGCGTGGTGTCCACCGGAGTAGCCCCCTGGTGCAACCGTCCCCAGCCGGAAGAAGAATCCCGGGATCCGATTGGCATAGTAGGCGAAGTCCTCTGCTGCCATCCAAGGCTCCATCGTCGAGACATTCTCCGCACCTGCGATGCGTGCGAGTGTTCCTACCATCTGATCGGTCAGAGTGGAATCGTTGATGGTGACAGGCGTAAAGCGATCGTACTGAAAGTCGTACGTCGCGCCGGACGCCGAGGTGATTCCTTTGAGGATCTCCTCCATCCGACGCTCGATGGTATCCTGGACGCTCGGATTGTAGGTCCGAACCGTGCCTTGCAACTCCACGTCGCCCGGAATGATGTTGAACCGAGTGCCGCCTCGAAAGATGCCAACCGTGACGACGCTGGGCTCGAAGGGGGAGAGGTTTCGGGAGCGAATCGTCTGCCACGCCGACACCACTTGCGACCCGATGACGATCGGGTCCACGCTCAATTGCGGAGCGGCTCCATGGGCCTGCTTTCCATGGATTGTTGCGATGAACCGATCGGCGGATGCGAGCGCAGGTCCCTTGGTGTACCCGACCTTACCAACCTCCATCCCGGCCCAGGTATGGAATCCGAAAATGACTTCGGGGGCGTCCGGTCCATTGAGGACACCTTCCTCTACCATCAATTTGGCACCCCCTTCTTCTCCCGGGGGGGCTCCTTCTTCGGCCGGTTGGAACAGGAACTTGACGGTGCCTGAAAGATCAGCCCGCATCCCAGCGAGGATTGTCGCCACGCCCAATTGGACAGCGGTGTGGATATCATGGCCGCAAGCATGGGCGACCCCGACCTCTTGGCCGAGATAGACCGTCTTCACATGAGAGGCGAACGGAAGGGTGGTAGCCTCGGTCACGGGCAGAGCGTCCATATCGGCCCGTATCGCGATCGTGGGGCCTGGTTTTCCACTCCGCAGAATCCCGACAACTCCAGTGTGGGCGACTCCGGTATCAACTTCGAAGCCGAGTCGGCGCAGATGATCGGCGACCCGGGCGGCCGTCTGAAACTCACGATTGCTCAACTCAGGGTGTTGATGGAGCCAATGGCGGATCGCCGTGATCTCGGGAACGATGCGGTCGACCGCGCGGTCGAGCGGACTCTGGGCCCACAGGGTGCCAATCGGTAACAACTGGATCAGGGCGGCAAAACAGAATCGTGCCATGCTGTTAGCGTCTCAACGTTGAAGGGATGGTGGACAGTACTGGCAGCGTGTCCCTTCCTCAAGACCCTACACCCGGCGAAATTACCTCCGCATGGTTTTGTGAAGTCGCTTTTCTCCTCAAGACGCTTGGCCTATGATCCGACGCAGTATCCTCTGGCTGTCCGAACAACGACGCATCTTTCGTTTTCTCCGCTCCAATACGATTGCTCGGCGGTTTGCCCGAAGATTCGTTGCGGGTGAGACGGTGGCCGACGCAACAGCGGCCGCCCAGGCACTGGCCGGGCAGGGGATTGCTGCCACCCTCGATCTGCTTGGGGAGAGCGTGCAGGATGCCGCGGCCTCGGTTGGGGCACGGGATCAAGTAGCCCAGGTGATTGAGCAGATGGCCCAGGATGGTCTCGCAGTCAATGTCTCCGTCAAACCAACCCAGATGGGCCTGAGCCTCGACCCCGATCTCTGTCGCCAGAACTTCACGGTCTTGCTCAAGCGAGTACAGGAACTCGATGGTTTCCTTCGACTCGATATGGAAGGATCGGCTTACACCCAGACCACTCTCGATCTCTTTGAGCAACATCTGCATCCCACCTTTGGCGATCACGTCGGTGTGGTCATCCAATCAGCGCTTCGTCGATCACCGGACGATATTGAGCGACTGATCAAGCGGAGGGCACGGGTTCGTCTGGTCAAGGGAGCGTATCTTGAGCCGGACGACATTGCCTTTCCCGACAAAGCCGACGTCGATCGAACGTTCCAGCAGTTGATGGAGCGTCTGCTGAGTGAGGGGAATGATCCGGCCATAGCGACACACGATGAGACGCTTCTCAAACGGGCCCAGTCGACGGTGGCGAGAGACGAGCGCTCGAACGATCGTTTCGAATTTCAGATGCTCTACGGTGTGCGCCGGGATTTGCAAAGCAGGCTTCGGGCCAGTGGGTATCGGGTTCGGGTCTACATTCCCTTTGGGACCCAGTGGTATCCCTACCTCATGCGACGACTCGCCGAGCGGCCGGCGAATATCGCTTTTATCCTTGGGAACATGATCCGAGAAGGGATATGAATCAGTCACTTCCGCCGGAGGTCACCCTGGGTGGCTACATGGCGCGCCATGATCGCGCCGCGGCCTTTGAAGGAGCGAACGGGAGGGCATACTCGGTGGCGATCTATGTTGAGGAGGCTCCCGATGAGAAGGGCCGATTTGGTGCGTCTCTCTTGTTCGTGCGATGGAACGACGGTGGGACGGAGCCTGACGGTCACGTGGAAACCGCGACGGTTGCCTGGGGCCCGACGCCGGAGGAAGCCGAGGCCCGACTCAAGGCGTGGTCACTCTATGATGTGCGGGCGGCTCTCGACCAGGCGATTCTCGATCGGCCTGAAGGTTGGTGAACGCTCCGCCTGGGGTCGTACTGGGGCGCGAGGGAGGGCAGCTACGAGTGCTCACCCCCGATGGGGAGGTGCGTGCGATCCTTCGGGGAAAGGCAAAACGTGGGGATGATCGTGCCGTGGTCGGAGATCATGTCGAGCTGAGTCGTCCCGACGACAAGGGACTTTGGGCCATCCAGTCGGTCAATTCCCGTAGGAATGTTCTGGCCCGTGGCACCCCTGATCGTCGGAGACGTCGGGCGATCGCAGCAAACCTCGACCATCTCTATGTGCTGGTTGCCTCCACCAACCCGGCCCCCATTCCCCAACTCATCGATCGCTTGCTTGTGCTCGCTGCGGCGGACGACATCCCGGCATCGGTCATCCTCAATAAGATCGATCTCGATCCGGGTGAGGCCATCGGTGAGAGGATGACTTCGGTGGGATATCCGCTGCATCGCGTTTCGGCCCAGAGCGGCGAAGGACTCGACGCACTCTTTGCCCAGCTCCATAGTGGCGTGAGCGCCGTGGCCGGCCCGTCCGGCGCCGGCAAGTCGACCCTCCTCAATATGCTTCAGCCCGGACTCAGCCTCCTGACCAATCCGACCAGTGCCGGAGTGGAGCGAGGTAAGAACACGACGGTTGCGGCCATCATGGTGCCACTCGCCGCGGGTGGCTTCTTGGTCGACACACCCGGGGTGAGCGAGATAGGGCTTTGGGGGCTCGACCCAACGGGATTGATCGACTGCTTCCCGGAATTTGCTCACCTCAAGGGACAGTGCCGGTTCGCAAATTGTCGCCACCAGGTGGAGCCCGACTGCCGGGTGCGGGCCGAGGCTGCTACGGACAAGGCACGACAGAGTCGCTATGAGAGTTATCTCACGTTCGCGAACGACCTCAACGCACTCCCCGAAACCTGGGAGTAGCGTACCTCCCTATCGAGGGACTGGCCCCGCCACCGCTTCGACCGCCCGACGCACCTCCTCATACCATCTCTGCAGTGCACCGAACCGAGTGATCGCGTCTCGACCCAATTTCTGATCGGCCCCGTTGATCATTCGAGAGAGATACCCGATCTGGTCGACCAACATCGGGGTAGGGTAGATCTGGTCGGCCGTCTCCAACTGGGCGATGGCCCCAGACAGTTGTCTCCCGTTCTCGGCGTCGCCTAACTCTTTTTGGGCTGCTTCCGCATGGGCCAGGAGGCGACGGGACGCGCTGAGAAGCCCGACCACCGAGAGGCTGACCCTAAGCTGCTCCTCCACATGGGCCTGGGTGACGCCATCGGCGGTGACTCGCGGATCCAACTGGACGCGGAGGGGTTGGGTCGCACGGACCGTTCCATCGACCAGGAGACGCACCTGGTACAATCCGGGCACGACGAGAGGCCCGCCGCGATAGGCTTGACGCGGATTGGAATCCCAGGCGCCGGGGAGGGTGAGGTCCCACTGAATTCTGTGGTGGCCCGGCGTCGTCTCCAGGCGTTTGGTACCGCTGCTTTTGAGGGTGGGCGCCGAGTCGGATATGAACCGCCGGAGCACCCGATCGTCCTGCACAATTTCGAGGGCGAGTGTCCCGGAGAACTCCTTGGGCAGGAGATAATCGATGAGGGCCCCCGGGGGAGGAAACTCAGGTTCCCCTTGCGCCCCCTCCCCATTCCGCGACCGGTAGCGCATGCGGATCGCGGGTGAGGGCGGAAGAAGGATTGGCAGAGTGCGAGTGGCCGCGACAGCTTTTCGCAGCGGGGTCACATCGTCCAGAATCCAGAAGCCGCGTCCCATGGTGCTGATGACCAAGTCTTGTCCGGCCAGAGCCAAGTCGGTCACGGGCGTTACCGGCAAGTCCAACTGGAGAGATTGCCAGTGCGCTCCATCATCAAACGAGACATACATGCCGAATTCGGTCCCGGCATAGAGCAGTCCTTCCCGAGCGGGGTCTTCTCGAACGACACGGACGGGAACGTCGGCGGGGATGCCGGCGCCCGGGCTGCTCAACCGAGTCCAGGTGGTACCGTAGTCGGCCGTGCGATAGAGGTACGGCTGCCAGTCGTCGAGTTGATTCCGAAGAATGGCGGCATAGGCTTTGCCGGCCCGGTGAGGTGAAGGCTCCACCGTTTGGACCCGTCCACCGGGCGGGAGCGTCGGTGGAGTGACGCGATGCCAGGTACGCCCGTTGTCACGGGTGACGGAGATCGGTCCATCGTTTGCGCCCACCCAGATGACACCAGCCTCGACCGATGATTCGCGAACCGAGTAGATCGTGCTGTAGTACTCCTCCCCGGTGATATCGCGGGTGATGGGGGCGCCGCTGATCACCTGCGTCTCGGGAGTGGCGGCCGTGAGATCGGGCGAGATCTGTTCCCAGGTCACCCCCTCGTCTCGGCTACGATGGAGATACTGCGACGCGTGATAGACTGTGTTCGGATCGTGGGGCGAGACGTGGATGGGCACGACGCGTTGGAAGCGATAGGGGAGGTCTCGGGGGTTGGCCCCGTAGAGGTTCATCGCCCCAACGTAGTAGCTCTTTTCCTGCCCCGTACGGAGGTTGAGCCGGCTGAACCGGCCCTTGCAATTGGCATAGATGATATCCGGATCGCCCGGCTTGGGGACCGCAGGGCCTGTCTCACAACCACCGACCTCATGCCAATAGGATGACAGGCCGTTGGGGCCGGGACCAGGAGGAAGACTGGGGACGGCGATCGCTGTCCCATTGTCCTGCTGACCGGCGTACAGCCAGTAGGGGAATCGGTCATCGACCGCCACCTGGTAGAGTTCAGCGGTCGGCTGATTGTCTTGTGAACTCCAGGTCTCCCCGCCGTCGCGCGTCACATTGGCGCCACCATCGTTGGACTGAATCCAAACGTTAGGATTGTTCGGGTCGATCCAGAGGTCGTGATTGTCTCCGTGGGGCGTCGATCGACGCCGGAACGTCTTGCCACCATCGGTTGACTGCCAGAAGCGAGTGGCTTCGACGAACACCTCGTCCGCATTGGTTGGCGTGGCGTCGACGTTGGTGTAGTAGAATGGGCGGTCGAGAATCCCTCGCTGGGTCGAGACCAGGGTGAAAGTCTCGCCCCGATCATCTGAGCGATAGAGTCCACCACCCGATGCCGCCTCGATGAGGACATAGAGGCGGTTCGGGGCTGCTGCGGATACGGCTAGGTCACTCTTCCCGATAAGTCCGGTGGGGAGACCGCCACCCAGTTTGGTCCAGGAGGATCCCCCGTCGCGAGAGCGATAGACCCCGCCTTCATGGGCCCCACTGATGATCGTCCAGGGCTTTCGCTCCCCGCGCCACAGTGACGCGTAGATTTCCTGCGGATTGTCCGGTGCGAATTCGAGGTCCACCGCTCCGGTAGAATCGGAGAGGAACAGCACGCGGTCCCACGTGGTGCCGCCATCTCGAGATCGAAAGACGCCGCGTTCAGAGTTGGGCCCGAAGGGTTGGCCGATCGCGGCGACATATATCTGATCAGGATCTGTGGGATGAACGAGCACCGCCCCAATCTGGCCTGCTCGCGGGAGACCGATCGAGCGCCATGTGGATCCCGCATCATCCGAGCGATAGACCCCCTTGCCAACGATCACGTTACTGCGGAGTCCGTCAGATCCGGTGCCCACATAGAGGCGGTGCGGGTCTGAAGGTGCCACGGCGATCGCGCCGATCGACCCGGTCGCCAAGAAGCCGTCTGAGATGTTGTGCCACGATTGGCCGTAGTCCTCGCTCTTCCAGACCCCACCGCCGGTCGCCCCGAAATAGAAGGTGCCCGGAATGGCCGACACCCCCGTCACCGTCGTGACACGACCTCCTTGAGTCGGGCCGACGCTGCGGTAATGGAGCGCCTCGAACTGGGCAGGATCGACTTGAGCCCCCAGCGTTGCGTAAGGGCATAGCGTGAGAGTCAGGCTCAGGTGGAGGAGGGAGTAGGGGCGCATCATGCCATACCGGCTCAGGGTGAATCAGGAGAGGGCGGGGGCTTCGCGGTCCAGCGTGTTGCGTCGCGATGCTCCACTTTAGCCATCATCCGATCGAAGGCCTCGTCCAGGTCGATGCCTTCGCGGTTCGCCATACAGATCACCACAAAGAGGATGTCTGCCATCTCCATGGCAAGGTCCCCTTCGGGTTCCTCTGGCTTCTTGGTCTTCTCTCCAAAGCGATGGTTGATTTCGCGGGCGAGCTCTCCGGCCTCTTCGGCCAAACGCGCCATGTTCGTGAGTGGGTGAAAGTATCCCTCCTCGAATTGACTGATCCAATGGTCGACCCGCAGTTGTGCTTCCGATAGTGCCATCGCGGATTGTCCTCAGTGTAGGGTCTCAATGGTAGATGCATAGTCGAATGGTCGAAATGGCGGAAGGGTGGCGACCACCACTTCGATCCATCTATTCTTCCCCGGTCCCCTCTTTCCTCTGGATGTCCCCATGCGAACCCGTGACCGTATTCTTGCTAATCTTGAAACGATCTACCGCGAGTCGTACGAACGGGCCCAGGAAGGTGCTGATCAGGTCAGGCAAGCGGATCTGGACAATGCCTATATGCGCGACCAACTCATGCTCGAAATCCTCTTGGACATTCGGGATCTCTTTGCGGTGGCCCCCGCCGGTAAAAGCGGCTCAAGCGCCTTGGACAAGCTCACTGCGATCAGACGGTTGACGAGTCGCTCGTAATCAGGGCTCGGGTGGCCGAAACTCACTCGCTGTCAAACTCGTAGGCCCTTACGGTTCTGGTGACTAGCCCGGACCCCTTTTGTGCGATACACTACGATGTTTCCATCCGCCTGTCCGCCCCACCCGGAGCTACTGCATGCCTTTCACTCGTTTCGTTGGATCCACCACCCTTTTCCTCGGGCTCGGTGGGTTCGCTGTCGCCGGCGTACATCCTACCTCCCCCAGCGGCTACCAGGCCACGGTCGACACGACCAAGAAGCCGGGACTCCCCTTGTCCGCGACTCGTACGGCGCGGTTTACCACGAGTACGGGTACCTGGATGTCGCTCGACCTGAGCCCCGATGGGCAACAGATCGTATTCGATCTGCTGGGCGACCTCTATCGGATGCCCAATACCGGCGGTAAGGCGGTGCGACTGTCCGAAGGGTTGGCCTACGACGCCCAACCGCGCTGGAGCCCGGATGGATCCCGCATCGTGTTCGTTTCCGACCGCACCGGTGGGGAGAATGTCTTCACGATGGCTCCAGATGGAAGCGACATCCGGCAGGTGACACCGCCCGGAAACTATCGGGGGTATACCTCTCCCGAATGGACTCCGGACGGCAAGTATATCGTCGTCTCGCGGTCGTCGTCCGGGTTCGGACTGAAAAAACTCTGGTTGTTCGATGTCGAAGGGGGGACGGGCCTTCCGTTGACCCAATCCTCCAGAAGCCAGGGTCACTACGGGGCTGCCTTTGGCGCCGACGGGCGATACATCTACTATGCTTGGCGGATCGGACTCTGGCAGTACAACGCCCAAATGCCGCAGTTCCAACTCGCGGTGTATGACCGTGAGACCGGCTCGGCCACCACCATTACTGCCCGCTACGGGTCAGGGTTCCGACCGGCGGTGTCGCCCGACGGAAAGTCGCTGGTGTATGGATCGCGCGCGAGTGAGCAAACCGGGCTCCGCTTGCGGGACTTAGCCAGTGGCCAGGAACGATGGCTCGCGTACCCGATTCAACGCGACAATATGGAATCGGTGCCCGATCTCGATGTCCTCCCCGGGTATTCTTTCACCCCGGACTCTCGGGCGGTTGTACTCTCCTATGGTGGCGAGTTCTGGCGGGTTCCCATCGATGGATCCCCGGCCGTCAACATTCCGTTTACCGTCGATGCCGAAGTCGCGGTAGGGCCTCAAGTACAATTCGAATACCCTATCGAAGATGCTCCCAACTTTACCATTCGTCAGATTCGTGAACCGGTCGCATCGCCGGATGGGCAGCAGATCGCGTTTACCTCACTCGATCGCCTGTACGTCGCGTCGGCGACGGGTGGCAACCCCCGTCGAGTGAGTTCCGCCGACGTTGGTGAGTACAGCCCAACCTGGTCGCCCGATGGAAACTCGCTGGCCTACGTAACCTGGGACGGGGTCGAGGGAACCGTGAGCAGGACCGACCTTACCACCAACCAGACCACGCGTTTGACCCCGGAAAACGGATATTACCAGGGCCCGGCGTGGTCGCCCGATGGTCAGCGCATCGTCGCCATTCGCTCCGCGGCCAGAAACCTCAAAGAGGCCGTGAACCCCTTTATCGGGAATGGCTTCGGGGCCGAGTTCGTGTGGGTACCGGCGGCTGGTGGTACCGCCACGTCTATTCGGCCAACCGGTGGCCTCCGCGCGCCGCATTTTACCGCTGGCAGTGATCGCATCTACGCCTACGGGTTTATCCCTGCGGCTCCTGGGGCGCCGGCCACGACCGCCACCGTTGCCTTGGCATCGATGCGTTTCGATGGAACCGATCTCAAACAGCATGCCCGGATCCTCGGGCCATTGCCACTCGGGCTCGCTCCACCCACCGATCCGCGGCAAAGCGACGTGATCATGCCGCCCGCCGATCCGGAGCGGGAAAACACTCGTGGGGCGACTGCCGGCCTAATCTTGATGGCTCCCCAAGGCGACTTTGCTCTGGCCCAAATTGGGCGAGATATGTACGCCGTCCGAGTGCCCCAAACTGGGGGTTCTGTCCCCATCCTCAATGTCACAACCCCTGACAGTGCCGGGACACGGGCCATTCGGCTCACCGATATTGGCGGGGAGTTCCCCTCCTGGAGTAGCGACGGCAAGACGGTACACTGGTCGATCGGGAATGCCTTTGTGTCATACGACCTTGCACGCGGTTTCGCCGTCGATGACAGCCTACGGCTGGCCGGTGTCGACTCCACCACCCGGTGGGACCAGGCGTATCGACCCACCGAACAACGCGTTCGGGTTCTCGCCGCTCGTGATATCCCTCAAGGCACGGTGGTGCTTCGGGGTGCCAGGGTGATCACGATGCGGGGAGAGGAAGTCATCGAAAACGCCGATGTCGTCATTCAGAACAATCGCATCACGAGCGTCGGCGCCCGGGGCACTGCGCCCGCGGGCGCCCGGGTCATCG
>JAJCZW010000034.1 GCA_029262155.1 Gemmatimonadota bacterium | reverse complement strand
TCACGTTTAACACACCGTAGGTAGTGTTGCACATCGGGGTTGGGGTACCTGACGGTGCCCCAACCCAGTGAGCGTGGAAAGGACACAGGACGGATGATTCGCTCGACCCGTATCAGTATTGCGGTGCTTGCTCTCGGGCTCTTGGCGGTACTCCGTCTGCCCCTTTGGCACATCGAACTCAAGGCGCCTCAGTACCCTGAAGGATTGGGGATGTATATCTGGGCGAACCAGATCACCGGACAAAAGCCGAATGATCTCAACTCAATCAATGGCCTCAATCACTACATTGGGATGCAAGCGATTGTGCCGGATGCGATTCCCGAACTTCGGTTGATGCCTCTGGTCGTTGTGGCCTTGTCGATCACGGGCCTCGGCGTCGCTGCCCTGGGGAAACGCTCGCTGTTCTATGCCTGGACCGGCGTCTTCGCCGTATCGGGTCTGGTCGGGCTCATCGACTTCTACCGGTGGGGTTACAACTACGGCCACAACCTGGACCCCCATGCGGCGATCGTGGTGCCGGGAATGAGCTACCAACCGCCGATATTGGGGACGAAGCAACTGCTCAATTTCCAAGCGGTTTCCTGGCCAGCTTCCGGTGGGTGGATCGCCATTCTTGTTCTGACGTGTGTCGGTATCCTTTTGGTCCGCGAGCTTCGTCGGAATCGCCATGTGACACGCCGGTCGACTCCTCCCCCGGCTGCGCTGCATACTGTAGAGGCTTGAGGTGAAGGGTGCTGTCCTCCTCGCCCTTGGGGTCCTGACTCTTGGATGCGGTGACCCGCACGCCATCCCCATCGTGTGGGGCGAAGACACGTGCGAAGTCTGCCACATGCCCATCGCCGATCCGCGCTACGCCGCCGAACTCGTCACCGCTACCGGCAAGGTGTATCGCTTCGATGATGTGGGTTGCCTCGCCGATTTTGTCCGAACCGACCAGGTACCCAAAGAACAGATCCATAGTCTCTGGGCGATGGATTTTCTTGCCCCCGACTCGCTGTACCGGCTGGATGGCCTGGTATTTCTGTTGAGTGACCAGCTGCACACTCCGATGAACCACGGCGTGGTTGCCCTCCGTTCCGGCCCAGCGGCAGACAGTCTCTTGGTGGCCTTGGAAGGCAGATGGGCGACCTGGCCCGATGTGCTCTCCTCGGTGGCCAGTTCCCGCGGTACTCGATGATCCTCGGAGCTCTTCTTCTCGTCACGCAAGGTCTCGTGGTGGCTCCCGGGACACCGATCTCGACCATCACGATGGCGGTCGACCGGGCACGGGATGGAGATACAGTGTGGGTACACTCCGGTCTCTATCGGGAACACCATATCGTTATCGATCGTCAGCTGACGGTGCTAGGGCCATCTGACGGATCCGGCGAGGCCATCATCGATGGGGAAGGGGAGCCGATCCTGATCGTGCGTGCGACGGGTGTGACGATTCAGGGACTCACCCTTCGCAACGTCGCCACGAGCTTCGTGGACGATCGAGCAGCGATTCTCTTGGACCGGGCACACGACTGTCGCATTATAGGGAACACACTCCAGGATACGTTTTTCGGTGTCTACGGGGCTAAGACAATCGGGTGTGAGATTGCGGAGAACACCATTAGGGGGTCCAAGCGTTCCCAGACCAAATCAGGCAACGCCATCCATCTGTGGGACTGTCGACAGGTCGCGGTACATGACAACGTGGTCTCGGGACATCGAGACGGGATCTATTTGGAGTTCGCCCGGCATGCGGTGGTAGAGCACAATCACAGCTTTGCCAATCATCGGTATGGCCTCCATTTCATGTTTTCCGACAGCTCGGCGTACACCAACAATCACTTCCAAGCGAACGGCGCTGGGGTGGCGGTCATGTATGGCCGGGACGTGCTGATGGTCGGGAATCGATTCGAGCATAACTGGGGGTCAGCGGCCTACGGCGTCTTGCTCAAGGAGATTACTGATTCTCGTATCGAGGACAATGTCTTCGATCAGAATACGATTGGATTGGTGGCGGAGGGATCGAATCGACTGCAAGTGCATGACAATATCTTTCGGCGAAACGGCTGGGCCATCAAGGTGATGGCCAACGCCACGGACGCTCGGTTTACCGGGAACACCTTTCTGGGCAATAGTTTCGATGTGATTTCAAACGGTCGGCGGACGCCGAGTGTCTTCGATCGCAACTATTGGGACGCGTATCGGGGGTACGACCTCGATCGTGATGGGGTTGGTGATGTCCCCTTTCGTCCGGTGCGTTTCTTTGCGATGCTGGTAGCACAGCGTGCACCGGCAACGATTCTTCTACGGAGTTTTTTTGCGGACCTGCTGGATATCGCCGAGCGGGTGTTTCCGATTCTGACACCGGAGACGCTTGTGGATGTCCATCCCCTCATGCAACGACCTTCGTCATGACCGCAGGCTCAACGGTCACGATTCGGGGATTGGCCAAACGGTTCGGGAAACTCCAGGTTCTCAATGGAATCGACCTTTCTCTGCACTCGGGGGATATCGCTGCGGTGGTGGGCCCGAATGCGGCCGGGAAATCTACGTTGATCAAGTGCTTGTTGGGGCTCGTTCGGCCCGATGCGGGTACGATGAGCGTGGATGGTCACGCGATTGGAGCGGACTGGACGATCCGCGCCGGCATCGGCTACATGCCTCAGCATCCGAGTTTCCCGGAGAA
Source organism: Gemmatimonadota bacterium (assembly GCA_029262155.1). Lineage (GTDB taxonomy): Bacteria > Gemmatimonadota > Gemmatimonadetes > Gemmatimonadales > GWC2-71-9 > OFTM291. Next base: position 1,320 of record JAJCZW010000034.1, on the reverse strand, counting down.
TCTCACGGGACGCGAAGTGTTGCGTCTGCTTGACGACCTGAGGGGAGCCACAGCGGAACGAGACGAGGAGTTGCTAGAGGCCTTTCATCTTGAATCCGAACTCGACAAGCAGGTGCGAGTGCTCTCTGGGGGCACGCGACAGAAACTCAGCGCTGTGGTCGCATTTCGTTATCAACCTCGTCTCTTGATCTTGGACGAACCGAGCGCTGGGCTCGATCCCCTCGCCAGTGGCATCCTGAAGGACAAGATTCGACAGGCTCCATCGGACGGGGCCACCGTTCTGCTCACGTCGCATATCATGGGGGAAATCGAAGAGCTGACCGATCGCCTGGTATACTTCGTTGACGGATCGATCCACTTCGATGGCACCCTCGACGACCTATGGGCGGAAACAGGAGAGCGTCGTCTGGAACCTGCCGTGGCGCGGCTCATGAAAGCGCGAGTGGTTGCGTGAATGGCCTGAAGATCCTTCGATACCAGCTGCAGGATGTGCTGCGGAGCCGCTGGGTAGTTGGATATGCTCTCCTGCTGTTCGGTGTCACCGAGATGTTGTTTCGTTTTGGGGGCAGCGGCGAACGCGTCATCCTGAGTCTCCTCAATGTGGTGCTCATTCTTCTCCCACTCGTCAGTCTCATTTTTGGTACGATGTACGTTCACCAGGCGCGCAAGTTCATTGAGCTCCTCCTGACCCAACCGGTTGCCCGACGATCACTTTTCCTGGGTCTCTTTGGCGGTGTGGCTTTGCCCTTGGCAGGTGCCTTCCTCCTCGGCACGGGGCTTCCGTTTCTTTTTCATGGATCGGGAGCATCCGGTGCCCAGACGATGGTCACCCTTCTTGTCATTGGGGTAGTGCTCACGGTGATCTCGTGCGCCGTCGCGTTCCTGGTCGCTGTGCGGATTCCGGATCGGGCGATGGGACTTGGTGTCGCCATTCTCATTTGGCTCCTCCTGACGGTCGTGTACGACGCCGTCGTGCTCCTACTGATCGGCATCTTTGGAGCCTACCCGCTCGAAGGACCGGCCTTGGTTGCGACCTTGCTCAACCCGATCGATCTAGGTCGCGTCGTCCTCCTCCTCCATTTCGATGTGGCCGCCTTGATGGGGTATACCGGTGCCGTGTTTAGACGGTTCTTTGGGACTGGCCTCGGTATGTCGATTGCCATCATCGCACTCGGGGCGTGGGCTGCTATCCCCCTGTTCCTCGCGCTCCATCGATTTGACCGCTCCGACTTCTAAGGCATTCTGCAGAGCTAGTGCCCGAAAGGCTTGACCCTGGGAACGAGCCCTCCCACGAACATCACCACCGCTGCTCCCTCCGTG
>JAJCZW010000033.1 GCA_029262155.1 Gemmatimonadota bacterium | reverse complement strand
GAGTCCCCACAGGGCGAGCCGTCGCCGCGCTGCGGCGATCAATGAATCACCTCCCACTGTCGTTCCCAAACGCTGGGCCAGGAGTAGCTCCTCCTGGGCGGTCACGAGTTCCGGCGCGTATAACTCAAGTAACGGTTCACCGACCTCCACCACGCGCCCGGTTTCATTGGCGTAGAGTGTCTCCACCCATCCACTGACTCGAGCACTGACGATTCCGAGAGCTCGTTCGCTTGATACTGCCATCGCGACCGCCCGTACGGTCCGGTGAACCGGCGCCGTTTGCGCCACCGCGTAGGTGGCGCCGGCGAGAGCGGCTTGTCGTAATGTGATCCGAATGGGGACCTCCTCACCGGACACCCCGGCCATAGAGGTCATGGCCTGGGTGTCGGCCGCAGTACCCATTCCGCCCATCGGGGCGGTACGCTCCTTCTGCCTTCCGGCCTGCGGTGCTCCACATGCGGCGAGGATGCCGAGTAGGAGGACAAGGCTCTTCGTTCTCATCGGTACCACTCCCTTCCGATTAATGCCGTCAAGTCAGCCCAGGTGGTGCTGTAGTCGGCGAGCAGCTGTGCGAGACGCAGCTGGGCGCCGAACAGGTCGTCTTGTGCGGTAAGCACCGTGCTGAACTCCAGGGCCCCGACTTTGTAGCGTTGGAGTGCAGATGCGCTGGCTGCCTCCGCGAGCGGGAGGATCTCGTCTGCCGTCAGGAGAACCCTGTCGCGAAGGGACGTGAGGTCCACTACCGTGACGTCTACTTCGGTGTTGAGTCGGGTGAGGAGGTCATGGTACTCCTCTTGGGCCGCGTTCGCGGTCAGCCGTGCCGCTTCGGTAACCGGGCGCTGCTTTCGACCGGCGTATAACGGAAGCGAGATTCCGACCAGAGCTGTTACGAAGGGCTCTCGGCCCCCGCCTCTTGCGGCTCCCTGAAGCCCAACGGTAAAGTCGGGTCGGCCAGCGATTGAGAAGGCGTCGACCGCTCGCTGGGCGCGATCGATTTTGGCTTGGGCGGTGCGTAAACCAGGGCTACGTCTTATGAGTGTTTGGCGAAGGAAGGCGCTCGATGGCATAGAGTCACCTCGCACACGAGAGAGTGTGGCAGGTGAGATCAACTGTGGCGTGGAGACCCGGCCTTGCTGGCCAGCACGGAGTGCATCCAGTCTGGATTCGCTCCCAATCACCGCTGCCTCAAGCCGCATCCGCTGTTCCACCAGCTCAGCCCTTCTGAGGCGCGCTCGCAGGATATCGGTCTGTGGTGCGACACCTGTCGCGTAGCGAACCTGAGCTATTGCGATGGCTTGATCAGCAAGCGCGACGCGACCGCGCCATATGTCGAGCGCAGTCCGGGCGCTTGCCAGTGTGAAGTACGCGTGTACCGCCGTCTGCGCCAGCCTCACCTCGAAGAGCCGACGGTCAGCGCTGGCCAAGGCGCTGTCCGCTCGGGCAACCCTCGTCGCCGCACCCCTTTTTCCCGGAAACGGGAAGCGCTGCTGAAACAGAATGGGAAACTGCGTCATCGCTTCACGGTCCACGTCGAACGAAGTGACCGGGACCGACATCGCACCGACCGTGACCGTCGGATCGGGGAGGGCGCCGGCGGGCGCGATTTGCTGTCCTGCCGCTCCGAGACGCGCATCCGATGCTCGGAGTCCCGCATTCTCCCGCAGGACCTGTTCGATGTAACCCCGCAGTCCGGGGATCTCCAACGCGGCTGATTGAGCAAAGGTGGGCGATGGGTGAACACTACAGATTGTGAGGGTTGCCCACCCCGCTAACCATAGTCTGTGAACCGGTAGTTGCACGGTATTCTCTCCGGTGCGGTGGGACCGCACACAATCGAGTTCGACCGCAACGCCAGATGCGAGCGGCTGGGTAAACAATTGTCCTGAAGAGACTAGACTATGGGGGGAGGGGTCAGTGGCGGCTGACGATCAGTCGCAAACTCGTTGCCTTGGAGGATTGGGGGCATCTCGAAAGGTAGTATGGCAGAGAAGAACCTCACGGGAACGAGTGGGGTTCCCATGGGGGGAGTCGCGCATTGGGCGAGGTCGCATCCATGGTGCCCCACATCCGCCAGTGGCGCGGAGTGATCAGGGCACCGCTCCATTTGCATAGCTTGGCTCGGTCCCCAGACAGTGCACAGGACAGGCACAGAGTAGGGAAGCGAAGAGCCGACGATCAAGAGCGCGGCGAGGAGAGAGCGAACCGTCATCTCAGGAACTATACCTGCTGTCCAGCCAGAACAACATCCTCGGCCAATCGGGCGTCCAAGCCAAGGCGATTGCCCCTGTCAGCTCACTGACACCCCCGCGTCCTCCCATCCCAGAGCGCGTGAAGCCAGGTTTCGAAGGCGAGTGGCCGTCGAGGTCGTCGTGGTACCCACCATGCCCTTCGGTTCTCCGAACGGCTACTCCGCCCGCATCGCGATGAGCGGATCAACCTTGGTGGCCCGGAGGGAGGGGAGAAACGCCGCGGCGGTGCCCGTCGTGAAAAGGGTCGCAACAATCAACAGATAGACTGTGGGATCGCCCGGCTCGACGTTGAACAGGACCACCGTCAAGGTCTTCGCCAGGCCGATCGCCAGGAGGAGTCCCAGCACCAACCCCATCGAGAGCTGGATCATCCCCTGGCGTAGGACGAGTCGCATCACATCTCGCGGGGCCGCACCGAGCGCCATCCGGACGCCGATCTCCTGCTTCCGTCGATTGACCGAGAATGCCATCACTCCGTAGAGCCCGAGCGCGGCCATGAAGAGGGCGACGGCTCCAAAGGCGATGAAGAGGGTGCCGAACGTCTGATAGAACCACGAATCCAAGGCGATGACATCGACCATGGTGCGAACGTTGTAGATCGGCATATTGGGGTCTACGCTCAGGTATGCTTGGCGAATGCCAGGGGTCAACGAGACCGGGTCCCCCGATGCACGGACCACCAGGCTCATGAAACGGGCGTCGGCTTGTGCCAGCGGGATGTATAAGCCGTCCGGGTTTTCATTCTGCACGCCATTGATGTGCATATCCGGAACCACACCCACGATCTCCCGCCAGGGCGCGGTGCTGGTGCTTGCTCCAATTCGGATGCGTGCCCCGATGACTTCACGGTCGGAGAAAAACTTCCGGACAAAGCTC
>JAJCZW010000032.1 GCA_029262155.1 Gemmatimonadota bacterium | reverse complement strand
CCATTCTCGGAGTCTGCCAACCGGGACTCGCGCACCGGGCCCTGAGCCGAGAACCGGGCATCGGCCTCATGCTGCCCTGTAATGTTACGGTCGAACACACCGACCATGGATCCACCCGCCTCCGGTTCGCGAACCCCGATGGCGTGATGGCCGTGGGAGACTATCACGAAGACCCTGAATTGCGACAGATCGCTGCGGAAGCCCGTGCTCGACTCGAACGAGTCATCGAACGGCTTGATCACGCTGCCTAGCACAACCTCCCCCCCCCGCTCGCGCCGCCTAACCTAGGCGGTGCGTTTTTTTTCAACCGATCTCTCCTTCGTCGCCACGGCTCCGATCATGGTATCTTTCATCTCAATCATCATGTAGGAACCCAATCGTATGCAGCCCCCTCCTGCCACCCCCAGCCTCCCCTCACCTCCATATCGCTTTGGATCGATCGGGATCATCGGGTGTGGACGAGTCGGCGCCGTCTTGCTGCAGGCGCTCCGCTCGGTCGACCGTTCGATTGTTGTCTTCCGCCCGACGGTGGTCTCACCGGCTACACCCGCCGACCCCGGGCGGGCCAAGTCCCTCGCGGCGTTGGTAGAGCGGTCCGACACCATCATTCTGACGGTGCCGGATGATGTGATCCCAAACGTCGCTCGGGAATGCGGGAAGGCCCGGACTACTGCACAGCGTCGCCTCTGGATCCACATGAGTGGGAGCCTCCCAGCGAGCGTCTTCGCGCCAATCTGTCGGGCGGAAGACAACGCTCTTGCTATCCATCCCCTGCAAACCTTCGGACCCCTTGCCGACCCGGCATTGTTTCGAGGTGTGCTGGCGGCCCTGGACGGATCGAGCGCCGACGCTCTTCTTGCCGGCGCTGCTCTTGCCGCTATCCTCGGCATGGAGGCTGTCACCATTCCGCCCGAGTTGCGCCCGGTATATCACGCGGCCGGCGCGTTCGCTTCGGGCTTCATCGCAAATCTTCTTGATATTGCCAGAGAGTTGATGGAAGACACGGGTCTTCCTCGAGATGTCGTGCAACGCGGCCTCACAACCATCGCCCACACCGCCGTGACAAATGCACTGGTCGGGCCTGAGAGTACCCCTACCGGTCCCGTGGTTCGGGGAGACACCCGAACGGTAGCAACCCATCTGAGCGCTCTTGAGAGACACCACCGGGAGTTCCTTCCGCTTTACCGGGCGCTCAGCCTTGCCACGCTCGATCGACTCCAATCGCGCCCTGATGGTGGACAGGACCGAGACGCCATCCGACAGCTCCTGACCGCCTCCGAATGATGCGCACCGTCACCTCACTGGAAGAACTCAAGGGAGCCCTGACTGATCTCCGAAGCGGCTCGGATCGGATCGCATTGGTCCCCACGATGGGTGCGCTCCACCGTGGACACGAGGCCCTCATTCGGCACGCGGTGGGTCCCGACACCACCGTCGTCGTCACCTGTTTTGTGAACCCGACTCAGTTTGGTCCTGGGAAAGACTATGAACGCTATCCCCGTGCACCCGAAGCCGACGCGCGCCTCGCAGGATCGGCTGGAGCTGGTCTTTTGTGGCTTCCGCGGATGGCCGACATCTACCCGCCTGGTGAGATGACCCGGGTGCGCGTAGGTCCAATCGCGGCCTCGATGGAAGGTCTCCATCGGCCGGGACACTTTGACGGTGTCGCGACGGTCGTGATCAAGTTGATTACGGCGGCCCGCCCTGATCTCCTCGTGCTTGGAGAGAAAGATTGGCAACAGGTCGTGGTGCTCCGACAGGTGCTTCGCGACTTGCTCTGGCCGACGACGATCGGCGTCGTCCCGGTTGTGCGAGAGGCTGATGGATTGGCCCTAAGTAGTCGCAACCAGTATCTCGCGTCGACGGAGCGCGTGGAAGCGCTAGCCCTGTCCCACGCCCTCGCGGCTGCGGCCGAGGCCGTCGCGAATGGAGAAACCGACGGTGCAACAGTGGAGCTGACGATGCGGGAGATAATGGCGGAGGCACCAAGCCTAACGGTCGAGTATGCCACGGTGGCGCACCCCGAAACCCTGCTGCGGTTGGTTCGCATTAATAGACCCGCGCGTGCCTTCGTCGCAGCACGGATCGGGAAGACCCGCCTCATAGACACGCGCGCGCTCACACCATGACAGGCTTACGTCGTCGGGCCGATGGGCGCCCCCTGGTGATGATAACGGCCTATGACCACAGCGGTGCCCGTTTGGCAGAGCGGGCGGGTGTCGACCTGATTCTCGTCGGCGATTCAGCCGGGATGGTCGTGCTGGGTCAGGAGGACACAACTACGATCACACTCGACCAGATGGTCACCTTTGCATCGGCGGTGTCACGCGGTGCGACCCGCACACCCGTGATTGGCGACCTGCCCTACGGGACCTACGAAGCCAACGACGACCTCGCCGTCCAGAGCGCCCGCCGCATGACACGCGAGGGGGGAGCCCGCCTGGTGAAGCTCGAAGGTGGGGGACCGATGGTTGACCGGGTACGGGCAGTAACTCAGGCTGGCATGCCTGTGATGGGACACCTGGGACTCCTCCCGCAATCCATCCACCAGATGGGCGGGTACCGGGCGCAGGCCACTCGGGCCTCGGATGCGGTCACTCTCCTGGAGCAAGCGCAGGCTCTTGAACTTGCGGGGGCGGTCGCCCTGGTGCTGGAAGCGATCCCACCGGAGGTCGCGGCGGCCGTGACCGCAACCCTCACCATCCCTACTATCGGTATCGGCGCGGGACCGCTCGTGGATGGCCAGGTGCTCGTCTGGCACGACGTACTCGGGCTCACAGAGGGTCGACTCCCCCGTTTCGCTAAGCCCTATGCGGCACTCCACCGAACGATTGTAGATGCGATTCAGGCCTTTGCGGCGGACGTCCGCGAGGGCGCCTACCCGGCACCGGAGCACAGTTACGCAATGTCGCCTCAAGAACAGGAAGCGTTCCAACTGGCACGCCGACGCTTACCCCAGACGGGCGGCAAAGGCGGCCCCGATCCCCAGTAGCAGATACACCACCCCACTCACCACCCCCGGCACCCTCAGGATGTCTCGCCCCTGAAGGCAGCGATCCAACGACCGCGCCGCGGCAACATATCCCAGGTCCGTCACCACCGCCATTCCAAGGAAAAGGCCTCCCAGCACCGCGAGTTGTGCCGTTGTGCTTCCACGACTCGGGTCGACAAACTGCGGCAGAAACGCCAGGAAAAACATCGCTGCCTTCGGGTTGAAGAGGTTGACAATGACTCCATCGGCCAGCACGCGTCGGAGGGCTTTCCCCGAGGGCGCTACCGATGGAAGAGCCCGGGACACCTGCCGGATCGAACGAATCCCGAGCACGATCAAATACCCCGCCCCGACGAGAGCCAACACACGAAACGCGAATGGCGATGCCGCCACGATTGCGGAGAGCCCGAACACCGCACCAAGAACATGGACGAGTCCACCGAGCCCCACACCCGCAACTGAAGCCACGCCAGCCAGTTTCCCCTGTTCGAGACTCCGGGCAACGATGTACAGGACCGCCGGCCCCGGGGTGACGAGGAGGACCAGGGCGGCGCTCACAAACAGTATGAGATTCTGAGGAGCAATGAGCATGGCGGGCAAGATAATTCACCTCCCTCCACTCACACGCGACCCGTAGCGAGGATCGTTGCCCTCGAATAGGATTGTCAGAGGAGCGGTGGCAGAGTTGGTCGAATGCGCCCGACTTGAAATCGGGTAGGCCCGCGAGGGTCTCGTGGGTTCGAATCCCACCCGCTCCGTTCGTCTCACCCAAATCATCACGCCCCCTAACCAGCACCGCTCGGTTTCGTCGAGTCCTGGCACGAGTCTAGCTTCTCGACAGTCACGGAACACGACACCAGGAGCGGCGGCATGTCAAAAAATTATACACGCGGGCGTCGCTGCTCCCCCTCAGTATCACGGCACGTTCGCATGGCGAGTTGGGCGCTTTTCCTCCCCCTTGGCCTGACCGCCTGCGGCGTGACCGATCCTTCCTCGACCCTCCCACTCGGCGCCGAGCCACTGGTTGCCCCGTCCAACTATCTCAGCTGGTTTGGGGAAACGGAACAATGTTCGGGCCTCTCCGGTCAGTTCGATCGCATTCAATTCTATGTGGTTCCTGGAGTTACATCATTTGAGACCGAGATCGGGCCGACCTTCGGACTGTGGAGCCGCATCGGCGGAACCGACAGGATCATCCTGGCGGGAGCTCAGGTTGGCGAGGAGATGGTGGTTCGTCACGAGATGCTTCATGCGTTGATCGGCACCAAGGGACACCCGCGAGCTCTCTTCGACGTACAGTGTCGCCTGACCTGGAAATCGTGGGCGGAAAAGTGAACCCAGGCTTCCCCACAATCGGTTCCCGCCTTCCGCGAGAGGGGTTGGTGGACAGAACCCTGCCCCCCACGAGCAACATCCTGTTGCAGAACCGCAACGGCCGAAGTATCCGGATCGTGGTCGATCGCCGGCATGCGGCAGGGAACTCCTATTCCGAGTTCCTTCAGCGTCTCGGGCTCGGTCGATCAGATACCTCATTGGGGCCTTCCAAGCCCTAGCCGCTCGAAGGGTTGCATCGAACCCCCCTCAAAGACACTTTCCCCTCCCGTGGAGTGGTGGCCGAGTGGCTGAAGGCACCGGTTTGCTAAACCGGCATAGGGGGTCAACTCCTATCGAGGGTTCGAATCCCTCCCGCTCCGTTTACTGGTTTCCGATGAGGACTGAAGAGATGCCTTCGGTCCTCCCTTGTTTTTGGCCTTGTCCCGTGCCCCCATGACCCGCGTACGCTTCGCTCCCTCTCCCACCGGTTTCCTCCACGTTGGGGGCGCTCGCACCGCCCTCTTTAACTGGCTCTTCGCCCATCATACCGGTGGACAATTCGTCCTCCGCATTGAGGACACCGATCGGGAACGGAGCACCGACAGCAACACCCAAGTCATTCTCGACGGACTCTCCTGGCTCGGGATCTCGTGGGACGATGGCCCGTCTTTTCAGGGCGCCAACGCCGAGCAGCATCGAGCCGACGCCCTCCGGCTGTTGGAAGAGGGAAAGGCCTATCGGTGCTTTTGCACCACGGACCGTCTCACTCGTGCCCGGGAAGAAGCTGCGTCCCGGGGCACAGCTTTTAGTTACGATCGGCGGTGCCGTCATATCCCGCCTGACGAATCCCTGAAGCGTATCGCCGCTGGTGAATCGTCGGTGGTGCGTCTCATCATGCCCAGCGAGCCCTTGTCGTGGGACGATGCGGTCCATGGAGCTATCACGTTTCAGGGAGACGACCTCGATGACTTCGTCATTTTGCGG
>JAJCZW010000031.1 GCA_029262155.1 Gemmatimonadota bacterium | reverse complement strand
AACAGAAGGAAGGGATTTGGGTGGTTGATACAGAGAACCCTGACCGGGTCATCAATCGATATCCTGTCCCCGAAGGCGCTCTCCTCCACGTGCAGGAGGACGATCTTGCCAACCGCGCGGACGCGGAGAAACGGGCCACCGTTCTCTACACCTGGGATCCGTACAATGACCCATCCATCATCAAGACCGATGGTGAACTGCGCTGGAAGGATCTCGTGCCTGGCGCCACGCTGCGTGAGGAACTAGACGAGGGGACCGGACTCCGATCACTCGTGGTGACCGCCGACCCGGATAAGGAATTGCACCCGTCGGTGCTGGTCTATTCCGGAAAGAAGGACCCGCAAGAGTACACCCTGGCCGAAGGGTCGCGGATCATTCTTGGCTCTCCAACCGATCTGGTGAGTCGGGGGATGTCGATCCCCGATGAGGCGAACCCGTGGTCGTCGCGATTCCAGGTCGAGGAATGCCCGATCAATGTGGCCTGGCCCAGTAAGAGTAAGCGGGAGAGCAAAGACCGAACGGTCTTCCTGTCCGCCCCGGTGAAGATCTCGAAAGGCGTGACGGTCACAAGGATCCCCCGCCAGGCCTACAAGACCAGGGATATCACCGGGGGTTTGCCTCGAGTGGCAGAACTCTTCGAGGCCCGACGGCCGAAGGATCCGGCTACCACATCCGAGATTGATGGAGTCGTCAAGTTTGGCGAGATCAAGCGAGGGAAGCGGGAGATCTACGTCTATCCGATCGACGGCGATGGTGCCATTGTGGAAGGGGAGACCCCGCAACTCTACGAGGTGCATGCCGGAAAGCATCTCCGGGTCCACGAGGGCGATCGAGTACGGGCAGGAGACCGACTGACCGAAGGACCGGTCAACCCGCATGATATCCTCCGAATTAAGGGACCGCGGGCGGTGCAGGAATATCTGTTGAACGAGGTGCAGGAGGTCTATCGGCTCCAGGGTGTTCGGATCAGCGACAAGCATATCGGCGTCATCGTGCGCCAGATGCTGCAGAAGGTCCGGATCCAGGATCCAGGAGATACCGGTTTCCTCGAAGCGGAGTCTGTGGATAAGGTGTCGTTCCGAGATGAGAATGCCCGTGTCGTGCGGAAGAAGAATACACCGGCAACGGCCGAGCCCGTCCTGCTCGGTATCACCAAAGCGAGCCTTACGACCCAGTCATTCATCTCGGCCGCCTCATTCCAAGAGACGACGAGAGTGCTCACCGATGCGGCCATTCGCGGCGCCCGGGACGACCTACGTGGCCTCAAGGAAAACATCATCATTGGCCACTTGATTCCCGCTGGAACAGGGTTCTATCGGTATGTCGATCTCGAGGTGGAACCACCCGCTGGGTACGAACCGGCGCCCCCGGCTTCATCCGAAGAGGTCCTCGCAGTAGCGGTTGGTGAGCAAACCGAAGCGTAAGGCTCTTTTCCCACCGAAACAGAGAACGGGACCTCGCGGCACGCGGGGCCCCGTTCATTTTCTTGTGGGTCAGAGAATGGACCAAGCCTGATCCAAGAAACTGCTCCGATTGCCCCCCCGGCGTATATTTTGGGGGACGACTCCTACCACAAGGCGCAGACCATGACGCGATTCTCTTTCCAGCAGGATCGATGGGTGGTCTCCATCGGATTACTCCTGGCGTTTCTCCTGGCGGTCAACGCCCTGGCGGATCTCGCGACGGCAATTTTACCCGCCCAACTCGACGATCTCCGCTGGCGATTTGGTGCCTTCGGACTGGTGACGGGGCAACTCACCCCACTGATGATTGCGTGGGTGTTGGTCCTTGCGGTCGGGGTGTGGTGGGATCGACGTTGGCTTCTCCGTCTCCAAGCGATCGTAGGGTTGATCCTGTTGCTGGGGTTGGTTGCTGGAGGGGTCAACTTTGTACTGGATGCCGTCTCCCTCAGAGGGGAACTCGCCGAAACCTCCCGATTGGGCTACGACCTGGCAGTCTCCCGGGCGGGTGGGGTGACAGCGATCGTCGCCCTGCTCTTGCTGATGACGACGATCGCCGCGTGGCGGGCGGGGGGTGGGCGCCGGGCGCACCGCCGACCAGCAGATGCGCCTATCGTTGGGTCCCGTCCGGTCAAGCCAAAGGAGACTTCCCCTAACGAGGGATGATATCAGTGACCCGTCCCCAACGGTCCACCGCGTAGATGGGACCCGGGAGGGGCACTTCGTTCAGGCGCATGCCGGGAGATCCTGTCGCGGCTCGGAGTGCGACTTGAAAGCTGAACGGGTCCGACTGGGCATCGTCGACCACATACCCCATATCCCGCAGTGAACTCGACGTAATGGCGCTCAAGAAGTTCTGGGCGTCGTTGAATCCTGTCATCAACTCTTGGTCGAGAATCGATTCCCGCCAGTGACCGTCTCGCGTTCCCGGACCGCCGCTGTTCTCAACCGGGACCACTTCCTGGTTGAAGGTCGCCCCTGGTGCCAAAGCCCCGTAGAAGGCCGCAATCGCACTTGGCCCAGTAAAGAACGGCATATCGGATCCCCGACCGACCAGAAGGTTGAGGCTGGACCAGCGGGTCCCGATGCCGATGACATGACCCATCTCATGGAGAATGACTGATCCGAGCGTTCCATTGGACTCCAGGTTTGCGAGGTCCGCAGTGTCGAATCGCATCCGCCCGGTGATGGTCAGCTGATTGCTGGTTCTGACGAGGCACGGGCCGGCGCTGCCGAGGATCTGTCCCACGCCATCGATCTCCTCCAGGGTGGCGAAGATGACGATGTCGTCGACGGTCTCGATGATGGAGGGACACGAGGTCTGGGGGGCCGTCGCGTCCAACAGGACATCGGGTTGGTCTCCCAGGATGATCTGGGACCACCGCACAACCGCGTTGTCAAACGCGGCCTGCTGGCCTGGTGTAGGTGGCGTTCCGTTGAACCGCACATCGATGTTGTACTCTTGGGCTGGGGGAGTGGTGGCCGTGGCTGTCGCGATCACCGGAGGCAGTCCCCCAACGGTTGCTGAGAGTGTCTGTGGGCCTAGCGTGTTGCCTAGACGCCAGGCAAGTGGTGCCGCCATCCCGTCAAAGTCAGTGGTGCCAACGGCTCCCCCAATTGTGCCGCCATCGGAGGCGACAAAGGAGACGTTCGCCCCTGCGATCGGCGCCCCTGCCGCATCGGTTACTCGGAAATTGGGCTGCCCCGAAAGGTAGTTCCCTTGGAATTCGGACATCCCGCTCCCGCCGAGTAATGCGATCGCGCTGGGGACGGCAATAACGCCAGTAGCCTGAAATGTGACCGTCGGCGCCCCAAAGGTGCTGGCGGTAAGGGTGTTGATCCCCGGGGTGAGTCCAACAACCCATCCAGTAACCGAAACCCGACCGGTCTCGTCGGTCGACTGTTTCACCAAGCCAAGTAGCCGCCCACCCCCCGAGACCACTTGGAAGGTGACTTCGACGCCCGGCATCGGGCGATCCATTGAATCGCGGGCTTCAATCGTTGGCGCAGGGTTGACCAAGGTGCCTGCATTGACACTCAGGTTATTGCCGGACACGGCGTTGAAGGCTGCCGGAGGAATAGGATTGGCAATAGCGATAATAGTCGCCGTCGCAGCGCCGGCCACCCGCGCTTCAACGCTTTGGAACCCAGGGAGGAGACCGAGGGTCCACCCTCCAAGTGTTGCGATCCCGGTGGCGTCTGAGATCTGGACGGTCCCGGTCAGTTGCCCTCCCCCGGTCACGGCCACGAAGGTCACCGTTTCGCCCGATCGAGGGTTTCCAAATGCATCGGTGACCCGGACCTGGTGGGGCCCTGGGAGCAGCTGGCCAATCGTGGCGGTCTGATTGTTTCCTTGTACTACGCTCACCAGAGCGGCGGGTCCCGCTAATGCGGTTGCGGTGAAGGTGACCGGTGGGGCCCCGCCCGCAGTCACGGTCACTGTCTGGGCGCCGAGGGTACCGCCCAGGGTCCAGACGGTGGAGGCAGAACCCGTCGGGCTTGAGGGCACCGTGGCTTGGGCTACCGATCCGCCGCCGGCTGAGACGGTAAATGTGACAGCGATCGCCGCGAGGGGGCCACTATTCCCACGAACTATGATGCTGATCGGGATCGGGAGTGCGATGCCAACCCCGCCGGTTTGACCATCGCCGGCGACGATGGATAGCTGAGATGCTCCTGAGGGGCCTGACGGTCCACCACCGCACGCGCTGATAATCGCTAGGGTCGCCAGCATCGACGACCAGTGTAATAGAGCCCTGCGGCGACCGGCATGGTGTGCCATCATCCGAACCTCGAAAGTTTGACCCGAAGCGGACCCGACCCCCGGGCAGGGTGGAAGCTCCGATTCCATGTTGGTGATGAACGATCTCAAAGAATAGTGACCTCAGAAGCCCGAAACAATCACACACCGGAGCCCGAAACAATCACACACCGGCCGGAGAACTCCTCGATGGGCTCGCGGGGAGGCTTGACCCATAGGGCCACCGATGATATCCTATGGGTCTCCCCCGGACCGGTTTTCTGGGGGGATGTTGTTGTGGGTGGGCTTTCGGGTCGTTTCGTATTCGCTTTTTCGCCTGATAGGGATTGATGCCGACAATCAACCAACTCGTGCGCCGGGGCCGACGGTCTGGGGCGGCCAAGGACAAGGCGCCTGCACTGAAGAAGAATCCCCAGAAGCGGGGGGTCTGCACTCGGGTCTACACCACCACGCCGAAGAAGCCGAACTCTGCGCTTCGGAAGGTGGCGCGCGTGAGGCTGACGAACGGGTTTGAGGTAACTGCCTACATCCCTGGTGAAGGCCATAACCTGCAGGAGCATTCGATTGTGTTGATCCGCGGCGGTCGGGTGAAGGATCTGCCAGGGGTCCGGTATCATATCGTCCGGGGGACGTTGGATGCGGCTGGGGTGAGTGGGCGTAATCAAAGTCGGTCGAAGTATGGGGCGAAGGCGCCCAAGGATCAGGGTAAGGGAGGGAAGAAGTGAGCCGTCGGAGCCGGGCCGTGAAGCGGCCGGTACCACCTGATCCGCGCTATGACAGTCAGACCGTGTCGAAGTTTGTGCGTGCGCTGATGATGGACGGGCAGAAGAGTTTGGCCGAAGGGATCTTCTACCAAGCGATGGACATGATCGAGGAGCGGACCGGTCAGCCAGGGGTGACGGTGTTTAAGCAGGCCGTTGCGAATGCCAAGCCGGCCCTTGAGGTCAAGAGTCGACGCGTCGGTGGCGCCTCCTTGCAAGTCCCCATCGAAGTGCGGCCTGATCGGCGGACGGCATTGGCCATGCGATGGCTGATTTCGTTTGCCCGCAATCGATCGGAAAAGAGCATGTCTGATCGCCTCGCGGCGGAATTGATCCTCGCCTCGAAGGGTGAGGGGAGTACGATCAAGAAAAAGGAAGATACGCACCGGATGGCGGAAGCCAACCGCGCGTTTGCACATTATCGCTGGTAGGGAAACATCGGACGCATGTGACGGATGATCCGCCACCTCTCGTCCTCAAACACAACGCGTGAGGTTCCTCATGGAGGGCCTCCGTCTTGAGTAAATCACTCGGACGCGCGCGGAGCGATACCACCGGGAATCCGGGTTCGGTCGCCCCGCTTTTTCGTTGCTTAGGATTTGGGACTATGGGACGTACACACCCGCTCCAACGGTATCGTAACATCGGCATCATGGCGCACATTGATGCCGGGAAGACGACGACCACCGAGCGGATACTCTACTACACCGGGAAGAACTATAAGATCGGTGAGGTGCACGACGGCGCCGCGACGATGGATTGGATGGAGCAAGAGCAGGAACGCGGAATCACCATTACCTCCGCCGCCACGACCTGTTTCTGGATCCGGCTGGACGTGGAACATCGGATCAACATTATCGATACGCCGGGACACGTCGATTTTACCGTTGAAGTCGAGCGCTCCCTGCGAGTGTTGGACGGCGCGGTGACCCTGCTCGATTCCGTGGCCGGTGTGGAGCCACAGACAGAAACCGTGTGGCGACAGGCCGATCGATACGGTGTGCCCCGGCTGATCTTTGCGAACAAAATGGATCGGGTCGGAGCCGATTTTGAACGGTGCCTTACTATGATTCGGGAGCGGCTGACGAAGCGAGCCTTCCCCATTCAACTGCCGCTCGGGTCGGGCGAATTGTTCACCGGTCATATCGACGTGCTTGATCGAACGGAGCGGGTGTTCGATGATGCGAACATGGGGAGAACCTTCACTGAGATGCCGGTGGCGGAGGCCTATCGCGACGCAGTCGAAAAGGCACGTCGCGAGGTCATCGAGGCGGCGGTGGAGTACGACGAGCACCTGATGGAGAAGTATCTTGGTGGCGAGGAGTTGTCGGCCGATGAGATTCGTCGCGCCATTCGTAAAGCAACGGTGGCGGGCGGGATTGTCCCCGTCCTGTGTGGCTCCTCGTTCAAGAACAAAGGTGTTCAGGCACTCCTCGATGCCATCGTGGACTATCTCCCGAGCCCGCGTGATATCCCCCCGGTCGAAGGACATCTCCCGCTCCACGATGAGACGGTGGTGAGTCGCCCCGCCGAAGACGACGCTCCGTTTTCCGCCCTGGCCTTTAAGATTGCCACGGAC
>JAJCZW010000030.1 GCA_029262155.1 Gemmatimonadota bacterium | reverse complement strand
GAAGGCATTCCCCGGGCATACACCAGCGTTCGAGAATCGTGGTCAGGTGCCGGAACTCAGCCCAACGCATTGGCAAGCGCCGCCCGCATCACATCCAATGGCGGGGTGACCGTTGGATACCAGCATTGTAGTGCGGCTGCCCCTTGGTAGAGGAGGACATCGCGGCCATCGGATGCGGTGACGCCGGACTCTTGGAGCGTCCGGACCCAGCGCGTCGACCCCGGAGCGTAGACCAGATCCAAGACCACCGCCCCAGTTGGAACAGCGTCCATCGGGAGTGGGAACGGGTCCTCACGGCGAAGCCCGAGTGGGGTCGCGTTGATGACGACGTCGCACTCCTCAGGGGTGACGGTTGTGACGCCCTCGGCCAGAGCCTCGTCGAGGAAGGCCTTCGCTCGGTCCTCTGATCGGGAACGAACTGCCACCCCGACGCCAGCCTTCGCTGCTGCCGTGAGTGCCGCGTGTGCACTTCCACCCGTACCCAGGACGAGCCAGGCCTTTGACCCTGGGTTCAGATGCGTGACCGCAATCCGGAGTCCCTCCCCATCCGTGTTGTCTCCGATCACGGTCCCCTCGACTCCCCAAAAGGTGTTGCACGCACCTCGCACCGCCCCTCGGTATTGATCGAGGTACCGACAAGCGACCTGTTTGTGCGGAACCGTCACATTCCCCCCTCCACCAGCATGCGATAGCACCTGCATCAGCCCCGGAACGTCCTCCGCCTGGCAAGGGACGGCGACATAGACGGCGTCGATTCCAAGTACTCGAAAGGCCGCGTTTTGCATGAGCGGCGACAGCGAGTGTGACACCGGCTCTCCCAAAAGCGCGAACAGACGGGTCTTGGAACTAATCGGAGCCAGGGGACCCTCCACTCACCTTCAGTTTCCTGACGACAGCGGTGAGCAACCCATCCAACTGGGCCAAAGTGTTACGGTAGGTTTCGAGGTCTTTCCCGAAGGGATCTGAGACTTCGGCCGGAGAATCAGGATCGGCAAACGCCCCCAGAAGAGAGATCGCGGGATGGGTACCCATCGCCTGTGCGTGGGTTACATGATGTTGCGACATACAAAGCACCAGGTCCGCGGCAGCCAGGAGCTCGGGAGAGACTAACCGGGACCGATGGTTAGTCAAATCCAGCCCCCGCTCCAAGGATACTAAATAGGCACCTTCCGATGGGGGACTCCCCTCCCGGGCCCCGGTTCCAGCTGACGTTACCACCACATCGTCCAGACCTGCGTCGGTGAATTTCTGGCGCAAGAGGTACTCCGCCATCGGGGAGCGGCAGGTGTTTCCACTGCAGAGAATGAGGATCCTCATGGCGCGAGTCGCCCAACCGCACGCCGGAGTTCATCACGCGGGAGGGCGCCTTCCCGAATCATCTTCGGGACCCGGTCCGTGCAGTCCACCAAGGTCGAGGGCGGTACGTTCCCGAGCACCCCTCCGTCGAGAATCATGAGGGTCTGTTGATCGACAGCTTCGCGAAATAATTCCGCAACCATCATCGCCCCCGGCGCCGGCGATCCTCCCGGCCGGTTCGCGGAGGTAGACGTGAGGGGGACACCCCGGAATCCAATCAGGCGGGCCATGCCTTTGTGAGAAGTCTGCCGGACCGCAATCCCCCCCTCCTTCCCCCGTAACCCGTCGGGAAGCTGTCCTTCTCCTCCCCGCAGAACAAGCGTTAAGGGGCCCGGCCAAAACGCATCGGCCATCGCTTCAGCCGCCGATGTAAACACCAAACCCTGCGCGGTCGCCATGACGCGTGACGCCACCAAGAGCAGGAATGGCTTTCGGGGCGGACGTCCCTTGAGTTGTGCCAGCGCTCGTAATGCCGCCTCGGTCGGAGCCGAACCGAGGCCATACACGGTCTCGGTAGGATAGGCGAGCAGGCCACCGCGAGTGAGGTGGTCGTCCGCGAGTGGGATGCCGGCCATGATCTCCTTATTGGTTCTGAATGGCACGGTCATGGACGCAGACCAAGTAGGGCGTGTACCAGAGCGAACTCCTCCGGCGTGGTCACTTTCAGGTTCCGAACACTTCCCGGAACGAGGACAACCTGTTCCCCCAGGCGCTCGACCATCTCGGCATCATCGGTTGCGTCCGCACCCACTGTAGGATTCTCCGCCCGCTTGGCATACGCGCGCTCAAGGATTGCTCGGGGGAATCCTTGCGGGGTCTGGGCACGCCACAGCCCCGTCCGTGATTCCGTACGGAGCACAACCGGGTCATGGCCGGCGCCTTCTCCCTCTCGTTTCAACGTATCGCGGACTGGCGTCGCGGCAATGGCACTTCGCCCATCGAGGACGTGGGTCAGCACCGCATCGATAAGAGACGCATCCACCAGTGGACGAGCACCATCATGGACCAAGATCGAGTCGACCTCCGGTCGGAGCGCTTGGAGTCCTGCGAAAACAGAGTCAGAGCGGGTCGCTCCTCCTGGCACGATCTGCAGCCGCTCCCCTTCCAGCGCTGCCAACCACTCTGGGGGAGCTGCTGCATAGCCCTCGGGGACGACCAGGACGATCCAATCGATTCGTGGATGGGAGACAAAGGGCCGCAGGGTGTACAGTACGAGAGGGATCTCCCCGAGCGGGAGAAACTGTTTTGGAATTGGGGACCCCATTCGGGTCCCAAGTCCCCCAGCGACCACAATCGCGCCAACGTCAGGCGGCAAGGATCGGCACCAGCATTTGCACGTGGGAAAGTTCAACCAAAACCAGGGTGTCTGGCATCCGCGCGATCCCTCCGGCAAAAACCCTGCGGAACCCCATCCGGGCGGCTTCAACGAGGCGTCGCTCGCTGCCCGACATCGGCCGCACATCGCCCCCAAGTCCAATCTCACCTAGGAATATTCCGTCCGCCGGTGTCGGCCGATTCGTCACACTGGAGACCAGGGCTGCTGCGACGGCGAGATCACCGGTCGGATCATCAAGGCGCACACCGGCACTGACTTGAACGAACACATCCAATTTACTGAAATCGCAGCCCGCCCGCCGTTCGAGAACAGCGAGAAGGACCGCCAACCGCTTGGGATTCAATCCCGCGGCGACCCGCTGCGGTGTCCCAAACCCAGCGGCCGTCGTCAGTGCCTGCACTTCCACGAGTACCGGACGGGTTCCCTCCATCAAGGCAGTCACCGCGCTTCCACTTACAGAAGTGGATCGGGCACTCAGAAAGATTTCCGATGGGTTGGGAACAGGTTCGAGACCGTGGGCGGTCATGCGGAAGACCCCCAACTCGTCGACCGATCCGAAGCGACTCTTGGTCACCCGGAGGAGTCGATAATCCAAGGTTCGTTCGCCTTCAAAGTAGAGGACCGTGTCGACAATATGTTCGAGTGTCTTCGGTCCTGCGATTCCACCACCCTTCGTCACGTGGCCAACGACCATCACAGCCGTCCCGGTCTCTTTGGCAAACCGCATCAGCCGGGCGGCCCCTTCTCGAACCTGGGCTACACTCCCAGGCGCGGAGTCGAGCTGATTCAGCGAAGCTGTTTGAATCGAATCGACAATCAGCAACTGGGCATCGGATCGGATCGCCGCGGCGATGATATCCTCAATCCGGCTTTCGCCCACCACGCGAACGCTTCCAGCATCCTCTATCAGCCGGTCCCCTCGGAGGCGTATCTGTCCCGGTGACTCCTCGCCACTCGCATAAAGTACGGTATGCCCCATCCCTGACAGCCGGGCGGCAACCTGCAGCAGAATAGTCGATTTGCCGATCCCTGGCTCTCCACCGATCAACGTTACGGACCCCGGGACCAACCCACCACCAAGGACGTAATCGAGCTCGGGCAGGCCCGTCGCCCACCGATCCATTTGCGGCCCAGATACATCCGACAACGGGACGGGGACCGCCAGATCGTTGGGGCCACTCTTGTGGAGGGGGACGGGCTCACGAACGAGTTCCTCAGCGACCGCGTTCCATACACCACACCCTTCGCACCGGCCCACCCACTTCGAATGGGCATGTCCGCATTCCCCACAACGATAGGTCGATTTGGTTTTCGGCCCCATTTATGACGCCTGGTCGGCTCGCGGAGAGAAGTCCTGAAAGAGCGTGTACTCGCGATGAAAGTAGAGGGTCACTTCACCTGTCGGGCCGTTACGGTGCTTGGACAGCATAATTTCGGCGAGCCCCCGTTTGCTCTCATCTTCGCGATCGTAGTATTCCGGTCGATGGATGAAAAGCACGAGATCTGCATCTTGCTCGATAGCACCTGAATCCCGGAGATCGGAGAGAATCGGACGTCGCTCCCCGCCCCGTTGCTCCGAGGCACGGGAAAGCTGCGACAGTGCCACGACCGGAATCTCAAGTTCGCGGGCCAACCCTTTGAGCGAACGGCTGATATCGCTGATCTCTTGCACCCGGTTGTCAGAGTATTCGGGACTTCGCATCAGTTGCAGATAGTCGACAATGATGAGTCGGACATCGTTATCTGCCCGAAGACGCCGCGCCTTGGACCGCATTTCGAGGAGAGAGAGGGCCGGCGTGTCATCGATCCAGAGGGGACAGCTCTGCAGAATTCCGGCGGCACGCGCCAACTGGGTAAAGTCGACATCCCGCAGTGACCCGGTTCGGACCCGCTGACTGTCGACTCGCGCTTCCGCCGTCAACATCCGCTGAACGAGCGCCTCCTTCGACATTTCGAGCGAGAAAACCGCGACCCCATGGCCCTCCACCGCCGCGTGCGCCGCGACATTGAGGCAGAACGCCGTCTTCCCCATCGATGGGCGGGCGGCAACGATGATCAACTCTGAAGGCTGAAACCCACTCGTCAACTCATCCAAATCTCCGAATCCACTCGGGACGCCCGTAATCGCTTTCCCACTCTTATGAAGCGTTTCAATGCGCTCCATGGTCGGCCAGAGCATCTCCTTGATGCGGATAAATCCGGTTTCCCGCCGCTCCTGGGAGATGGTAAAGATCCGGCCTTCGGCCTGATCCAGGAGTTCGGATGCGTGTGCCTTGCCTTCATAGGCCTCGGTAATGATCGAGGTGGACGCTTCGATGAGCCGACGCAGAATGCTCTTGTCACGAATGATCCGGGCGTGGAACTCGAGGTTGGCTGCGGTCGCCGTGGCTTCCACCAACTCCCCGATGTACTCCACACCCCCGGCCACATCGAGATCGCCGCGTCGGACAAGTTCATCCCGAAGTGTGACATGATCGATAACAGTCCGTTGTTCCGACAGGCTGGCCATGGCACGAAACAACCGCCGATGGCCTTCCTTGTAGAACATCGTATAGGCCAGGAGTTCGACCGCGCGGAGCGAGGCATCCTGATCGAGAAGCATGGCACCCAGCACGGCTTGCTCCGCTTCCAAACTCCACGGAGCCGCCCGTCCAATCTGGGGCTCAGCGGTCGAGTAACTGTCGGGCAATCCGGACGTCATCCCAGGTCGGCTTCTTCCAATTCGGGTTTCGAAGGAGTGCAGCAGGGTGATAGGTTACTACCAGGGGGATTCCGTTGAAGGAATGCACGGCACCGCGCAGTTTGCCAAGACTCGTCTTCACTTGGAGCAAGGTTTCGGCCGCGGTCCCACCGAGCGCGAGGAGTACCTTGGGTTGCACCAGGGCGATTTGGCGACTGAGGAAAGGGAGGCATGCCGCCGTTTCCTCCTGAAGTGGTTTCCGATTGTTGGGTGGTCTGCACTTGACGACATTGGCAATGAATACGTCGTCTCGGGTCAGACCGATAGCCTTCAAGATTCCCGACAGCAATTCCCCGGCCCTCCCGACAAAGGGACGACCGGTCTGGTCCTCGGTTGCCCCGGGGCCCTCTCCGACCAGCATCAGGCCTGCCTTCGGGTTGCCTTCACCAGGTACCGTCAGATTTCGAGTTTGATGTAAGGCACACCGTTGGCATGTCGTGATCGCCTTCGACACGTCGGCCAAGGAGCCCAACTGTTCTCGTTCATCCAACTCCATGTCAGTCGAAACGTTATGACCGGGAGCCGGTATCGGGGGCGCGTCGACCTCCCAGGCTCTGGGCTCGGCAGCGCCACCAGTGGTGATCGCAGGGCCCTCGGGGCGAGCGGGGGGGGGGGGCGGCGTCGCTGTGGCGTGAGAGCGAGGAGGCGCCGAAACGCCTGGTGGAAGAATGATCTCGCGTCCACCCAGCTCTATTTGTTGCTGGAGGTACCGCCGACGGAGACTATCCACGTCGCCGCTCCACCGCATCCAGGATCTGTTCAGCCACGGTCCGCTTGGTCGCACAGGGGAGTGCGATATCCGGTTGGTCTGCGCGGATTATCACGACCCGATTCGTGTCTACTTCAAAACCGGCACCGGGTTCCAAGGCGTCGTTCACCACGATCATATCGAGATCTTTCCGGGCCAGCTTCGCACGTCCCTTTTCGACCGCATCGCCCGTCTCCAGAGCAAACCCGACGGTCGTCATTCCCGGCTTTCGTAGCTCCCTAGTCGCCAGAAGGATGTCTTCCGTTGGCTCCAAATTCACTATCCGATCGCCTTGCTCACGGGGACGCTTCTCGGCGTCCGAATTCACGGGACGAAAATCGGCTGGCGCTGCAGCCATCACCAGAATATCGGTGGTAGGTAGATGCGATTCGACGGCCGCGTGAAGCGCCTTCGTCGACTCGACTCGAAGCACGCTACACCCCTCAGGATCGACCTCACCCGAGGGCCCAGCCAACAAGACGACCTCAGCCCCGCGGGCCCAGGCAGCTTCCGCAAGACGGAAACCCATCTTCCCGCTCGATCGGTTGGTCAAAACCCTCACCGGATCCAGGCTTTCCCTCGTCGGCCCTGCCGTTACCACCACCCGTAGGCCACGCCAGGCTGTGGTGGAGCGTATCAAACGCTCTGCGTGCGCGACAATGGCTTCCGGTTCGGACATGCGGCCTGGGCGGTCAGATGGTCCTTCCGCCAGGGATCCTATCGAGGGTCCAATGAGATGAACACCTCGATCCTGAAGTAGTTGAATGTTCGTTTGGGTGGCCACCGCCGCATACATCGCGTCATTCATTGCCGGCGCAAGAGCGACTGGCCCAGTCCGAGCGAGCAACATGGTTGTCAACAGGTCGTCCGCCAGGCCGTGGGCCATTCTGGCGATCAGGTGTGCAGTGGCAGGAACGACCAAGATAAGATCAGTCTCCTGCCCCAGGCGGACATGGTCCAGCGCCCGAGTGGCCTCCCACAGGCTCGTCAGGACCGGGCGGCCACTCAGCGCTTCGAAGGTGACGGACCCCACGAACTGGGCAGCACCCTCGGTGAGCACGACATCCACCGTGGCCCCAAGGTCGCGCAGCCTGCGCACCACCGTGCAACTCTTATACGCGGCGATGCCGCCGGTCACGCCGAGGACAACGCGCCGACCGGCCAGTCTCACCTACACCTCAGAGCGACGGCGGCTCAGTTCACGGAAGCTCAGCTCTCCACCGGTAAGCTTCTGGAGCGCCAACGTGGTCAGCTTCTTCGGTCGGTTCTCCCCTTCTGCTTGCAACAGGCGGTCCTGTGGCATTTCGTTGACATGCCGGGCGAACCGGGCAGCAACGAGGATGCTCCGGTATTTGGTACCGGCATGTCGGGCCGCTTCCATTGGCGTAAAGATTTCCATGATCTCATCTTTCCTCGGTGGATTCCTCTACCGATTGAATGGCTTCTTGATCTGCGATCTCTGAGCGCAGGTTCGAAATAAACTTTTCCAGTCCTTTGCGACGGCTCACCCGGAGCGACTCGGCGTCCAGAATCGCGGCAACGCGGTCGACCGCCTGCACTAAATCATCATTGACGACGACATAATCATACTCCACCACCCGTCCGACCTCATCCACGGCATGGCGAAGACGCCGAGCCCTCGTGGCGGGTGCCTCCGTATGTCTCCCCACCAGTCGTTCCGCTAACACTGACCCCGACGGTGGCACAACGAAAACAGACACCGCGTTGGTGTACTGCTTCCGAACCC
Organism: Gemmatimonadota bacterium; assembly: GCA_029262155.1. Classification (GTDB taxonomy): domain Bacteria; phylum Gemmatimonadota; class Gemmatimonadetes; order Gemmatimonadales; family GWC2-71-9; genus OFTM291. The sequence goes on along the minus strand of JAJCZW010000030.1, from coordinate 1,934 downwards.
GTGCCGCCCCTTCGACTTCAATATCGAGAACTACATGCCGCCCCGCTGCGAGGCATTCTTCTATGGTCTCTCGTAACGTTCCGTAGCGCTCGCCTCCGTACGTGGCCCACTCCAGGAACCGCCCTTCCGCCACTCGATCGGAGAAATCGTCCGGGGAGAGAAAACGATAGTCCACCCCGTCCTCTTCGCCCGATCGCGGAGCCCGCGTAGTAGCACTCACCGAGTACGCCAGATCGTCCCGGGCCGCGAGGAGGTGCTTCGCGATCGTGGACTTCCCCGCTCCGGATGGCGAAGACAGCACCAACAAGAATGGCGTTACTCCAAGTTCTCGAGCTGCTCGCGAAATTTTTCCAACTCTCCTTTCATCGCGATGACATGATGGGTCATCGTGGTATCGTTGGCCTTGGCCCCGATGGTATTGACCTCGCGTCCTATCTCCTGGGCCAAAAAGCCGAGTGCCTTCCCAACCGCCCTATTTTCGGACAGGAGTCCGGTAGCCGCGTCGAGATGTGCTCGAAGTCGTACGACCTCCTCCGTCACATCCAATTTGTCAGCCAGGAGAGCCAGTTCCTGCGCCACCCGACCCTCATCCAGCACATGCCCGGCAAGGAGCTCTTTAACCGACCGTTGGAGACGGTCGCGCTCGCGCCGCATTCGATCTGGAGCGACCTCGGTCACCTGATCGGTGTATCGGACAAGTTCCTCAAGCCGCCGGCCCAGTTCCGTAACCAATACTTCACCTTCGCGTTTCCGCATCGCCTTGCACGCGCGTACCGCATCATCGACCACTGGGGCGATCGCGTCCCACGTCACCGTGTCGCTGGCGTCTTCCCTATTGCGAAAGACATCGGGCTGTCGCGCCAACAAATCCAGCGGTACGTCACCGGTGAGGCCGACGGCCATCTGCAGTTCACGGAGACGAGCCATGGCTTCACGCGCGCGCTCAGGGTCCAGCTGCAGGCCATTTGCTCGCACCGGCGTCTCGGTCCACCGGATGTGTACGGTGGCATGCCCCCGGTCAAAATCTTGTCTGAGCCGTTCCCGGAGCGCCGCCTCCAGGGGGAGGAGGTCGCTCGCCAGTTTTGCGGCCACCGATAGGAAGCGGTGATTGACGGTACGGATCTCGACCTGGAGACGACCGCCCCCAACCACCCCGTCGGCCGCACCAAACCCTGTCATGCTTCTCGGCACATTTCCCCCGAAAAGGGCTAGCCTTGAAAACTACTCGTACCCGTGAAGTGGTGGTAGCGCTTAGTTCAGAAATGCCCAGCGGACGCCAAAAGTGCTTGCCAGCGTAGGAATCTGGAATCCAGGAACGTAGCCGTCCCTCGAGCCTTGAAGGTTGGAACGATCGAAGTACAGGATGAAACTGTCGAGCTGTATCTGGATGAGCGCACGGAGTTGAGTGGCTCCAGGCAAAACGATCGGTTGGCCATCGCGGCCAATTCCGAAGGTCCCGGTCCCCCAACTCTCGACCCCGAGCTGCAGCTTGAGATCGAAGATGCCGCTCCGGAAGGTCCGGAGGAATTTGGATCGAATGGTGCCGGTGAAGACCTTGTGCGACGCTCCCATGCCCATGATCGGGTTCCCGACCGGGTCGCTGACCCATCCCTCCAACGTCAGCCACTGCCGGGGTGCGACCCTGGCCCGAACCGTCAGCCACTCCGTGGCCGGGATGGTATCGAGGGACGCAACGGTGAGAAAGGGACGGAAGGTCCTGGGAACGAACCGTGATGTGGTCGCGTACTCCGCCGAGAGGCCGACGGATGGGCGCTGCCAGGAGACCTCGACACTCTTGTCACCAATCGACTGGCTACTGTCTATTGCAATCGAGGGGAGGCCCACCAGTCGCCCGGTTCGATAGGCGGCGGCAACCCGAATTCCGAGCGGTGCCTGAAGTCCGGCGCGCAGGAGGGCCCACCTGGCGGTCCTCC
>JAJCZW010000029.1 GCA_029262155.1 Gemmatimonadota bacterium | reverse complement strand
GATGGGGGCGGACTCTGACCCGGGTCTTCCGGGCCCGCTCCGCGTCGCGTGGGGAGATCCTCTCCTGCAGTGCCATGGCCCCTAACACCACGTTCCGGCGTTCTGCAGCCGACCTGGCATTCCGGATCGGGTTGTACCGATTGGGGGCTTGGATCATACCGGCAAGGAGCGCCGATTCCGCGATGGTGAGGTCATCGGCCGACTTGCCGAAGTAGTACTCTGCTGCGGCGCCGATGCCGTGAATCGCCTGCCGGCCATCCTGCCCTAGGTAGATCTCGTTCAGATAGGCTTCGAGGATCTGGTCCTTGGTGGCGCGAAGCTCAAGGATCGTGGCAAACGCCGCCTCCCGAAGTTTGCGGAGTGGGGTGCGGCGCGCCGAGAGAAAGAGATTCTTGCTGAGTTGCTGGGAGACGGTGCTTCCACCCTGGGAGATCCTGCCGGCCCGGAGATTGGCAATCAGGGCGCCACCGATGCGCCAGACATCCAGACCGTGGTGCCCGTAAAACCGCTGGTCCTCGATGGCCAGGACGGCATCGATCAGGTGATCCGGAAACTGGGCGAGGGAGTATGGAATGCGGCGCTCGGTGAGTGGCCCCTGGATTGTCCCGATCGGGATCGGCGAGGGTCGGCTCCTCGGGCGTCCCCAAGAGATCGGCCTGGAATAGACCGCGGTCTGGACTCGTTGGTCGGGGGAGGGAAGGCGGGATCGGACCATCGCCTCGGTTAGGAGGAGAAAAGCGGTGGAGCCGACGATCGCGATGAGACCGAGGAGGATCGACCGACGGGTGAACCTCGAGCGGAGGGAGGTGAGGAACTGCCTGCTTCGAGTCGAGATCACCTTCCAGGTCATATCCGGCTCCTACTGGTCTCATCACCCAGGACGAGCGGTGAGTGAGGAATGTTTCACAATGTAACCTAAGGGGTGCTGCTTCGGGTAGGGACCCCCAGGCTCACGCCCGGGGCTCGGCTGGTTGGCGCTGCTCACGCAGCTGGGGGAAGAACCATGAGTTTGGTGGCGTGAGCCACCTCTTTGCGCCGAGCCTGGGGCGTCAGCCCCAAGGCACCTCTCGATCTCTCATGCCGAGGATGAGTGTGTGATGAGAACTCCCGGGCTCACGCCCGGGGCTCGGCGGGTGGCGCTGCTCACGCAGCTTGGGGAAGAATTGCGTGAGTTTGGTGGCGCGAGCCACCTCTTTGTGCCGAGCCTGGGGCGTCAGCCCCAAGGCACCTCTCGATCTCTATCATGCCGAGGATGAGTGTGTGATGAGAACCCCGGGCTCACGCCCGGGGCTCGGCCAGGTGTGAGACCGCTCACGCGGTCGGCCGGCACATGGGCTTCTGCTTAGGGCTGCACCTCGAGCACAAGGCGTGGGGCCGACGCACTTTCCCGAGAGCCGAACTCGACCCGTCCGCTGGGTCCCTCACTGGTACGCCGCAAGATCCACCCATCCATGGGGAGTTGCCCAGCGAGCATGCCGAGCAGGTCGGCGGTGACGTCGAACGAGATAACCCCGCCTAACCCATTGGTGATCAGTACGGTGCCGGTGGGTGGTGTCACCCACGGATTGGGTCCGACATTCCGCATCTCCCAGGCGGTGTCTGGGCAGTCCGGCCGCCGATTGCTCGGATCGAGATCGTCACCGCAGTTCCAGGTAGCCCCGAGTTCGGTCCACCGTTGGGTGAGCCGGTGGAGGTCGATTGTGCGACCGGTGGGTCCCCAGTTATCGGCATTGAACGTGATGGTCAGCTCAAGGCTGGCGTTCACCAAGGTGCCCGTGCCAATGGCGGCGGCCACAGCGGTTGAGTCGGCCTGGAGGAGGACCCGATTGTTTCCGCTGGCGCGGATTCGAAGAATCGACTCGTCGCCTTGATTCCTATTGGGGCTGCCCGACCGGAGGTAGGTATCCGCCACCAGGCCCAGTGTGTCGGTCGCACTACCGAGTGGCAGGAGCTCGAGGATGAACTCTGCGTTCACCGTGAGTAGCCAGAAGGCGTTGTCGGTAATCGGAAGCCCCGCAGCGGTATCGTGTTGGGCCTGGACGGTATTCAGGAACCCCTCAACGACAGTCCGTGTGGTGGCGGAATCGGCCTGGCTCCAGGCGGTCTGGGCGTCGGAAACCTGGACCAAGAGGAGGGTGCACACGGTGGAATCGGTGATCCAGGCCAGTGCCCCGCAACTGGTCTCCACATCTCCTCTGAGAAATCCGAGCCCGACCCCAGCATCCGTCACCGTTGAGGGATCGCGTCCCGGCACAATCGTCGGCATCGCTTTCCAACCGCCTGAAACCCCGGAGAGACTATTGACGACCACCACAGCCGGTTCATTCGCCTCAATCGGATCGAAGGTTGGCCAACTAAAACCCAGCGCTTTCCCGTGGGCCCGCGATTCCCCCACAGTCGGAAGGAACGTTGCCTCAAACCCCGCGGCGAGAGTTCCGCCCGTTTCTAGCGGCGTTCCTTGATAATCAAACACACAGCTGGGGAGATCGCTCACCTGGGAGTGGAGAGTGGCCCAGGGCGACGGCGCGCCTGCATGCAGGTTCACAATTCCGGCGGTCAAAGGACAATCTACCTCGAAAAACGCAAGTGGCTGCTGGCTACCAGGCCGTACTTCGATGAGATAGTCATACCGCAAACGCCCCGAGCCAACTGATCCAACGTGTACGTTCACGTTCAGTTGGACCTTGTTAGGCGGAACCACCAACATTTCCACAAGTTGACCCGCGTCGTTCATCACAGTGACAAAATAGTCCCCGCTGCCCCGGTCAAGGCGAACGTCACCCGGTTTCTGAGCCATAAGGGGAACACACATTCCCATCATCGCGATTGCTAGAAGATTTGGGATTCGCATGTTCACCTCAGCGGTTGGAGCCCAGAACTGCGTGAAAATGATTGTTGTTGTGGAACTGACACTCCACTAGCTCTCCTCCAAAAACGAATTCGGCACATACTCTCATCATCAGCCTGGGATCTGCCTCCGCAGCTGCATCGTCAAAATCGAGATCCCCACCCTGCTTATGATATGTGTGTGGTGGTGCCCAATTGCCCGCAATGTCGAACAGCCCACCCCACTCAAGTACCGCTGCTGTGACCGTGAAGGTCTTCGCTGCCTTCACTGGATACCCACGAGGACCCGGAACGCGTGGGTGGCGGCATCGGGATCGAGCAAAACAACAGAGTCGGCCGCCGCGACGATTGGGATCGGCTGAAACTGTTGGCTCCCCCCTGGGGGCAAGGCGAAGAAGATTACCTCAACGAAGCGAAAGACCAGCTCGCCATCGCTCAAGTAATAAGCGACGGCGCCCTGTGTGAGGATATCCGTCGCGGTCACCGTGCGTTGGTCAAGGGTGAGCGCGGAGACGACTTCGAGTAATGCCGGGGCGGTCAGTTGTCCGTTGGTCCAGAGGTCGACAGTTCCGCCGGCCATGCCCGTGTCCGGGACCTCGATGGTAACGGTATTCAGGAGCGAGCCCCGAGGGAGGACAGAGTCACCGATCAGAGCAAAGGAAGGCCGGGGTGGCGGGGGGGGGGGACACTTGCCGATGGACTGGTGACATGATCGGAACACGCTGCTGTTGCCAGGAGGAGCAATGTGCCGAATGGCACGCGATGGGTCGGAAACGGCAACGGTCCTCCTGGTGGAAGCGTGGAGCGCGGTGGCGTGGGGATCCACGAACCTAACGGTACACTTCAAAAGTGTATATTAGCAGTAAGGAGTAAGTCAAGAGGTGCAAGAACTGGGGTTCCCCGGGCTCACCCCCGGGGCTCGGCGGGGTGGTGCTGCTCACGCAGCTCGGGGAAGAATCATGAGTGTGGTGGCGCGAGCCACCTCTTTGTGCCGAGCCTGGGGCGTCAGCCCCAGGGTTCATCTTCCCAACTCTTAGAATCGTTCGCGGAGTGTGTGATGAGATCCCCCGGGCTCACGCCCGGGGCTCGGCGGGGTGGTGCTGCTCACG
>JAJCZW010000028.1 GCA_029262155.1 Gemmatimonadota bacterium | reverse complement strand
GCCGCATTGCGATAGAACGCTTCCGTCCCTTGGCGGACGATGAGGTTGGCGTACACCAGGAGGCCTATTGGAAAAGTCGGGAAGGATGAACGCACCTCCGCGATGAAAGGCCAACAGTCGGCAACGTGCATGCCGGCAGTGAGGGCGCGGGTGGCGGCCGCCTGCACGGTGGGGCCGTCGGCAACCGGGTCCGAAAACGGGATCCCCAACTCAAGTGCATCTGCCCCACCTTCCACCAGAGCACGGAGTACTGATGGGGTGTCTGCCGGCGAAGGATCTCCCAGCATGGCGAACGGGATGAACGCTCCCTCGTCCCGCCCCGACAGCATCTCGAACATCGAGCGATATCGCGCGCCGGGCGGTGCTTCTATCGACGTCATGATGCTTCCTCCGAGGCCAAGTGCGCCCGGACCGTATCGATGTCCTTATCCCCTCGACCTGAGAGATTGACGACCATCAGCTGGGGGGTCGTGGCCTGAGATGATTCACGGAGGGCCCAGGCAAGTGCATGGGCAGATTCTAACGCGGGGACGATACCCTCAAGACGGGCTGTCAAACCGAAGGCGTCGATCGCCTCCTGGTCGGTTGCTCCATAGTACTCTGCGCGTCCGGACGCCTTGAGGTGCGCGTGCACCGGTCCCACGGCGGGGTAATCCAGACCGGCCGACACCGAGTGCGTCTCGGTGATCTGACCATCGTCGTCTTGCAGCATCACGGTACGGGCTCCGTGGAGTATGCCTATGCTGCCGCGGAGAAGAGTGGCACCGTGTGCGCCGGTGTCGAGTCCCCGGCCTGCCGGTTCGACGCCGACCAAGCGTACCTTCCGATCATCGACGAACTCTCGAAAGATCCCGATCGCATTGGACCCGCCGCCCACACAGGCCACGACCGAGTCGGGCAAGCGACCTTCTGCTTCGAGAATCTGCCGACGGGCCTCACGGCCGATCACCCGCTGGAACTCTCCGACCATCATCGGGAAGGGGTGGGGGCCCGCGACGGTTCCCAAGAGGTAATGGGTGTCGGCATAGGAGGCGGCCCAGTCGCGGAGCGCTTCGTTGATGGCGTCCTTCAAGGTCTGTCCTCCGGTCGTGACCGGAACGACCTCGGTTCCCATGAGTTGCATTCGAAAGACGTTCACCTTCTGTCGTTCGACGTCTTTCGCTCCCATGTACACTCGGGTCTGAAGGCCCAAAAGAGCCCCGACCATCGCCGTCGCCACACCGTGCTGTCCTGCGCCTGTTTCGGCGATCAGCCGCCGCTTGCCGAGTCGTTGCGCGAGGAGGCCCTGGCCAAGGACCTGGTTGGTCTTGTGGGCGCCTCCATGAAGCAGATCTTCTCGCTTGAGGTACAAGGTGACCGGTGTATTCGCCACCAGCCGATGGCATCGAGTCAGCGGTGTTGGTCTCCCGGCATACTCGGTCAACAGACGCCCGAATTCCCGCTGAAAGACGGGATCCTCCTGCGCATCGAGGAATGCTGCCTCCAACTCCTCAAGGGCGGGGATAAGGATTTCGGGGACGTACACACCACCATACTCGCCGAACCGACCGTCCAGTTTCATAAGGGCTCCATTACTCGGCGACCAGAACCGCGTCGCGCGGCGAAAAAGGCGGCCAGCTTTGACGGGTCCTTTCTCCGCGGGGCGGATTCGACCCCGGAATTGACGTCCAGTCCCCAGGTTCCCACTCCGTCGGCCTGGGCGGCGAGGGCCGGCGTGAGACCACCGCTCAAGAGCGACTGATCACGATCTGGGAACGTACGGGCGAGCTCCCAGTCAAATGTGTGTCCCGTCCCGCCGCGGGCTGAGTGATGATAGGTATCGAGCACCAATCGGTCGGCACCAGTCTGAGCGAGAGAACGGATGGCGTCGCGGACTCGAATGGCCTTCCAGACCTCGGTGTGAGCCGGCAGGCGGTCCCGCAGGGAGCGAACGGTACGTCGATCCTCCTCGCCGTGGAGTTGCACTGCGCGAAGGTCCAGCGCCCGGACAGTATCCACGATCTCGGATGGGGGGGCGTTCACAAACACTCCCACCCAGTTGAGGCCAGCTGCGGCTCGTACCGCGGACGCTTCAGGTAGGGTAATAGCCCGTGGCGACTCGGCAGCGAAGACCATTCCGCCGTGCGTCGCACCAGCGGAGGCTGCCATCTGTGCGTCGACTCCGCGAGTCAAGCCACAAACCTTGGTGACGCCGTAGATAAGACGTGCAACAGCGTGTCCGAGTGCTGGCTCACGCATCAAGGACGTCCCCACGAGGAATGCATCACAGTGGTCACGAACGGCTAGGACATCCTGGTGCGATTCGATCCCCGATTCACACACGACGATACAATCGGTGGGGACCCGGGGGGCGAGTTGTGCCGTGACGATGCGATCGACCACGAAGGTCCGGAGATCGCGATTGTTGATGCCAATGATCTGTGCCTCGAGTGCCAATGCCCGATCAAGCTCGTCCCCTGAGTGGATCTCCGTCAGCACATCTACGCTCAGACGTCTAGCCTCCGTCGCGCAGGCGCGGTATGTCTCGTCGTCCAGCACGGAGAGCATGAGGAGAATGGCGTCGGCCCCATGGGCGCGTGCTTCCCGCACCTGCCATGGGTCAATAACAAAGTCTTTGCACAAGACGGGGACGGAGACACTCGTCCGCACTGCAGCGAGATCGTCATGGGTCCCTTGGAAGAAACGCTGGTTTGTGAGTACCGAGATGGCGTCGGCGTGGGCCCCATAGACGGCTGCGATCGTGACCGGGTCGAAGTTCGGTCGGATGAGCCCCTGGCTTGGTGAGGCCTTCTTGCATTCCAACACGAAACCGGTCCGATTCCCGGACAAGGCGACGCGAAGGCTCCTGTCTGAGGGAGCGCAATCATCGTAGGCTGGTCCCCTCGACATCCGTTCGGCAACATCCAGCCGCACCTGGGGGATGATCTGCTCAAGTCCCATGAGAGAGGTCCGCCCACGCAGAGAGTCGTTCGGTGATCCGGCCAGATTGGAGTGCTTCGCGTGCCAGCGCCGTCCCTGCTGCAATGGTGTCGGCGTGGTCGGTCATCCATGCGAGTGTCCCGGCATTGAGGGACACGGCGTCCACATGGGCGCTGTCGCCCTCGCCCTTGAGGAGGCCCGTCAGCCAGCGCGCGTTCTCGGCTGGGTCGCCACCGGCGAGCGCCTCAATAGGATGCCTCTCGACTCCAGCATCCTCTGGGGTAAGCTCCATTTCGGTTACCGTGCCGTCTTTCCAGAGTGCAGCGTGCGTCGGGCCGTGTAATGCGATTTCATCCAACCCATCCCCGTGGACGACGAGGGCCCGTTCGCAACCGAGGAGTCCGAGGGTGAGGGCGAGAGTACGGCACTTCGTTGGATCGTAGACGCCGAGCAGTTGCCAGGCGGGGAAGGCCGGGTTCGACAACGGTCCGAGGAGATTGAAAAGCGTCCGAGTTGCAAGCGCCTTACGTACCGGCATCGCGTGCCTGACCCCGGCATGATATTGTGGTGCAAAGAGAAAGCAGAGCCCGATCTCATCAAGGCAATGGCGCGCGACCTCGGGTGTGGGGTCGAGCTTGACGCCGACGGCCTCAAGCAGATCCGCCGACCCACAGCGACTGGAGACAGATCGGTTCCCATGCTTTGCGACCGGGATGCCAAGTTCGGCAGCCACCAATGCCACTGCGGTCGACACATTGACGGTGCCAATCCCGTCTCCCCCCGTTCCGCATGTGTCAGTGTACCGATAGGCTGGACGGGGGAACGGTTGGGCGGAGCGGCGGAGGGCTTCGGCTGCACCTGCGATCTCTTCCGGTGTCTCACCCCGGGTCTTTAGTGCCGCGACGATCGCCGCGATCTCAATGTCGTTGTAAGCACCACCCATGATCCCCTGGAATACCGTGGTGGTCTCTCCTCGGGTAAGACTCCGATCGGCGAGCGCGTTCAGGATGTCAGCGATCGTCATCGCGGCGGCCTTGGGGTCGTGGAGGCAGGGGTGTGGATTCAACCCAGTGGAGCACGTTCTGCAAGAGAAGCCCTCCTTCCGGCGTCAGGATCGATTCGGGATGGAACTGAACGCCAAGGATCGGCAAGGTCTGGTGCCGTACCGCCATCACGATGGAGCCGCTCCAGGCGATAGGTCGAATCGGGGCGCGAATTTCTGTCCCAGCGAGCGAATGATAACGCCCCACCACAAACGGCGAGTGGAGGCCGTCGAATATCACGTCTCCGTCGTGGGTGAGCGCGGACGATCGCCCGTGGACCACCTCACCTGCCGGGCCAACGGTTCCACCGTAGGCCTCAATGATCGCCTGGTGGCCGAGACAGACGCCGAGAATAGGGACGCGACCCGCGATACGACGGATGAACTCGATGCAACATCCCGCGTCGGCGGGTGAGCCAGGTCCCGGAGAAAGGACCAGGAGTTGGTGCCCGGTCGGGGCACGGTCCAACTCCTTCAGGAGATGCGGGACCGGCGTGTCATTCCGCCAGACGGTCACCGGACAGCCGCGACGGGCAAACTCATCCACCAGATTAAAAGTGAACGAATCGAAGTTGTCGACCACGGTCACCCGGATCGGGGAGTTCATGGCGAATGCTCCTCGGATGATTCCGTCCCGATAGCACGGAGCACCGCGGCGGCCTTTTGTCTTGTCTCCCAGGCTTCCCGCTCTGGGTCCGACGCCATGACGATGCCGGCTCCTGCCCGCACGGTCGCCTTCCCGTCAACCACCATGCCGGCGCGAATAACAATAGCCGTGTCCATTTCGCCCTGATGCGTGATGTACCCAACCGCGCCACCATAGGCACCGCGTCGGGTGGTTTCGACTTCCCGCAGCAGTTCTGCCGCACGAATCTTGGGCGCTCCGACGAGCGTGCCCATGTTGGTGCAGGCTGCATAGGCATGGAGCGCATCGAGCTGTGGCGCGAGATGGCCAGTCACTTCACTCACCAGATGCATCACATGGGAATAGCGCTCGACGGTGAGGAGCTTGGAGACCTCGCGCGTCCCCGGTATGCTGACCCTGGCGATATCATTGCGTGCCAGATCGACCAGCATCATATGCTCCGCGAGTTCCTTGGTATCGGTCCGGAGTGCGGCTTCGAGGCGCGTGTCGTAGTCGGGGTTGGGTCGACCATCTGTTTCCTGGCCCCGGCGCGCGGTGCCAGCGATCGGTCGGATCGTGACCGTCCGAGCCTTCGGGTCGGCGCCCTGGACCTGGATGGCAGTTTCGGGTGAGGCTCCAAATAGCGTTCCGTTGGGACCGTGGAGGAAGAACATGTACGGGCTTGGATTCTGGGTTCGGAGCCGACGGTAGGCACTGATCGGAGATCGGCAGGGCAGGGTAAAGGTCCTCGACGGTACGATCTGGAACACATCACCCGCTTCGATGTGTCCCTTCAGCGACTTGACGAGGTCAGCGAAGGCCGAATCGTCAATATCTGCCTCGGCGGGAGGAACGGCACCATCCACCGAGTGGCTTGGTGAGAGGTCAGCCGGAGCGACATCAGCCACCGTAGTCGCGAGGCCCTCGATCGCACGCGCGCCATCGTGATATCGTTCATTCGATCCGATTCCTCCCATGACCAAGCTGAGGAGCGTGGTCGTGTGTCGAGCGTGGTCGACGACGAGGAGTTGCTCCGGAATCCAAAATTCGAAGTCAGGGGTGTCGAGCCCCGGTGCCCGCGCCGGTGGCAGGCGCTCCATCAGATCGATGAGATCGTAGGCGAAGATTCCAGCCACAAGATGGCAAATTTCGTTTGGCGCTGAAACGAGGGTGGGCCCGAAGGCCGCGGTCCGAAGTGCGTCCAAAGGAGATACGGCGCCGATCCGATCCGCATCGCTTTGGGGCCCTTCAGCGGGTGCGGGGTAGGTGACGATGAGTGTATGCCCGTCGTCCGTCGTGGTAAGCAAGGGGTCGATGGCGCTCCGGAACCACTCGACAAAGGCCCGCCCATTGGCGGTGAGGGCCGTCACCCGAACGGTCCGGCCGCGGCAGGTCATCCGCACGGCGCTCCGTGGGATAAGAATACTGCGCTGGCCGGCCCCGGTCGCCGCATCGGCCGATTCAAGGAGGAGGACGTTCTTGGTAGTGCCATTCTGCGTTAGGGCACCGAAGAGCCCGAGCGGGTCAGGTACGACGGGCATCCGTCGCACCAGGGGGAGGATGGCTCCGGCTGCGAGATCCTGTGGATTCACGCCAACGTCTTTCCGAGCACCGGCACCAGCGATGCGAGTTCCCGCATCATGGCATCGAACTGGGCCGGATACAGCGACTGTTTTCCGTCCGAGAGGGCCGCTTCCGGATGCGGGTGAACTTCCACGATGATACCGTCCGCACCGCAGGCGGCACCCGCCCTGGCCATCGGCGCCACCAGCTCGCGAACGCCGGTCCCATGGGATGGGTCAACGATCACCGGGAGATGGCTACGCAGCTTGATGACAGGGATAGCGTTCAGGTCGAGCGTGTTTCTGGTGGCGGTCTCAAAGGTTTTGATCCCGCGTTCGCACAGGATCACATTGGGGTTCCCTTCGGCTAAGACGTACTCGGCTGCCATCAGGAGGTCGTCGACCTTGGCAGCCATCCCTCGTTTCAGGATCACCGGTTTCCGACTCTGCCCCACGGCCTGGAGGAGCCGAAAATTCTGCATGTTGCGAGCGCCCACCTGAAACGCATCGGCGTAGCGGTCGACGATTTCAACATCGGCAACCTCGATCACCTCGGTGACGACCGGAAGGCCGGTCGCTTTGGACACCTGCTGGAGAATCTTGAGGCCCGCCTCGCCAAGCCCCTGAAACGCGTAGGGACTGGTTCTTGGTTTGTACGCACCACCGCGTAGGGCATGGGCCCCGGCGGCCTTGATGGCCTCCGCCGTTCCCATCAACTGTTCCAAGCTTTCCACGGCACAGGGTCCGGCAATCACGGTAAATCGCCCGCCTCCCACCGCACCTCCGTTGGTTCCTAGTGAAACGATGGTATCGTGTGGATGCAGTTCGCGGCTGACCAATTTGTACGGTGCGAGCACCCGTTGGATCGACTCGACCATGGGATGGTTCTCCAGGTGGAGGCTATCGAGTTCCCGCTCATCACCCAGCGCTCCTAGGACCACCCGCTCGGTGCCGGGCATGTAGAGGGGCTTGAGGCCGAGGCTGGCGATCTTGTCGAGCAACTCATCGGCGTGGGCCTTGGTCGCATGGGGTCGAAGAACGATGATCATTGCTGCTCACAGGTCAGTGGAAATGGTAAACGCAAAAGTGCCCACGGCGGTTGGCGCAGTGGGCACTCGGGGGAGCGATCTATCCAGTTGTCCGGTCGCTAGACACACCCAGGCCCGCCGCGAATATCGCGCCAGGACCAATACCAAAGTGTTGGACGAATCGGATAGCTCATGACCCAAGTCTGGCGGTTAGGAGGTCTGGTTGTCAAGGGTGGTCTGGTATAGGCGCTCAGGCGGTATCGCCGGGTTTCAGTCCTTCGTGGCCACAGTCGTGGCCAGGATGTCCAGGAGTCGGTCGATATCGTTCCGGTCATTGTAGAGGTGGGGGGTCACGCGAAGCGACCGACCCCTGATGCTGGCGTAGATCCTGGCATCCTGTAGTTGCCTGAAGAGATCGGGGGGGACACCGTCGGGGAATCGGACGCCGAGATAGTGCCCGGCGCGGTATTCTGGGCTGGCCACATCGAGACCGAGTGCCGCGGCTTCAGCTGCCAGGTAGGAGGTCAGCGCCGAGAGAGTACCATGGATCTGGTCCACCCCCCAATCGAGCAGCTGCCCGAGTGCGGCTCGGGCCATGGGGTTCAGGGCAAAGTTCGATGTCTCCCCGACATCGAACCGACGGGCCCCCGGACGAAAGCCGTCACGGTAGTGGACCAACCCCGCGAAATCCTCCGCTCCCTCCCGGCCGATCCAGTTGTACTCGATTGGGTCGCCGGTATGGTGCTGGTCGGCAACATAGAGATACCCCAGTCCATATGGGCCTAGCAGCCATTTGTATCCGGCTGCCACCATGAAATCGGGTCGCACCACATCGAGATGGAGCGGGAGTGCCCCGAGAGATTGGGTGGCGTCCAGCACCAGGGCGGCCCCGACTTCTCGGAGACGAGTCGCCACCGCGACCAGGTCGACGAGTCCCCCGTCGGTCCAGTGACAGTTGGGTAGGGCCGCCACCGCGGTGCGCCCATCGATCGCATCGAGGACGGTTTCGGTCCAATCGTCATCCTCAGGGCGGGGCAGCAGGATCGCCTCCGCTCCGACCTGGCGGGCGCGTTCCAGCCAAGGGTAGACGATCGATGGAAAGGACTCATCGAGGAGCAAGACACGCTGCCCCGCCGCGACGGGTACGTTTCGGCAGGCGACGGCCATTCCGTAACTCGCCGATGGGACCAATGCGACCTGATCGGCCGTGCAGCCCGCGATTCGTGCAAACAGGGTGCGGAGTTCCTCTACCTCGACGAAGAAATCATCTGTCTGTATGGTCCACGGCCGAGCTTTCCGCTGGGCTCCTCGCTCGCCTGCGAGCACGACGCTCCGAAGCAGCGGTGACATATAGGCGCAATTGAGATAGGAGACATCGGCTGGTATGTCGAACAGATGGCGTTGGCTGGGAAGCATAGGCCCTCGGGGGTCGGCATGGATTGTCCCGGATGCTACCCGGACCCAAGAAGGAAGTCCAACGTGGCTGTGGATTCGCACGTACAGAAAGAAACCGGATCGAACATCGCTCCGTTTTCCTCATAGACCCCTCTTTCCTCGACCCAGAACCCGGGAGCTGTCGATGCGCCACCGATTCGGTGCCTTTGCATCATTCTTCATGCTGATGGTCCTCGCGACCCTGGGGCTCAGCCAACCTGTCGCCGCCCAACAGCGACAGATGCCACCGGCCCCGCCCTGGAAGACCGACAGCACCAAGGCCATCATCGATCTCGACTCGTTGAGCCGCACCGGCCGACGCGACGGGATTCCCTCGGTCGACCATCCCAAGTTCATCTCCCAGGACGAAGCAGGACGATGGCTCGGCGACAAAGAACCCGTGGTCGCCCTTGCGCTCGGCAACGACGTCCGAGCCTATCCGGTCCAGATTCTTATGCACCACGATGTCGTGAACGATGTAGTGAACGGGGTACCAGTGGTGGTCACCTTTTGTATCCTCTGCGGAAGTGCCATCGCATACGAGCGACACTTCGATGGACAGACACTGGAATTCGGGTACGCCGGGATGCTCTACAACAGTAACCTCGTGATGTACGACCGACAGACCGAGACCTGGTGGGGCCAGATCGTCGGACAGGGCTTGGTCGGTCGGTATGCCGGCGAGAAGCTGACACACCTCTCGGCGCCGCTCATGAGTTTCAAGGAATTCCGGCAACAGGCGCCTGCCACCGCGATGGTCCTCTCACGGGATACAGGGTTCGATCGACCCTACGGGAAAGGACGGCTCAAGGGGTACGATAAGGACCCGAACCCGATCGCCCGTATTTTTCAAAAGGCGGTTGACGTCCGACTCCCTGCGAAAGAGCGCGTGATTGTCCTTGAGGAAGGGGCCGACATCGTCGCCGTGCCATTTGCCAGTTTGTCGGAACGGAAGGTGATCTCGCTGAGTGTCGGAGGAGAGGCCCGGGTAGTGTTTTGGGCCCCGGGGCTGACCAGCATCTATGCCGATAGTATCGCCACCGGAGAAGATATCGGAGCGGCGATTGGCTACAACCCGGTCGTGGATGGTCAGCGGCTGACCTTCCGAAGCACCGGTGATGGGACGTTCCGAGATGAGGAGACGGGGTCGCATTGGAGCCTGAGTGGGAAGGCGGTCGATGGAACGCTCCAAGGGAAGCGTATGCCGGCGATCGACAGTGGGACCCATTTCTGGTTTGCCTGGGCCGCCTATCGACCTCAGACCAGAGTGATCACTCGATAGCGATGGAGTTCGGTGGCGACCGTCGGGTAGAAGGGGCCTGAGGGCACGGCGCGGTCAGTGGTCCTGACTCGTCTTCCGGAGCTCGGGCCATCGCGGCATGGCGAGGCCACCGGTCACCTCGTAGAACCCAAGATCGGATCCGGTCCGCAGTTTGGTGAGGTAGGTGATCTGGCCGGTGTGCATCGAGAAGTGTTCTACGACATGGTAGATCGCCTGAAAGACGGTGACATCGTATCCCTGAATCTGACGAGGCTCCTGCAGGCGATCCGGGGTAAGGTCCGCAAGGACCCTCTCCACCGCACCAAGGCTCTCGGCGAGATGGGGCATGAGGACATCGGCGCCCTGAGGTGAGCGTGCGTCGAACTCCTCGTGTCGATGTCGGATATCTGCCTCTTCCCCCACTCCACTCACGATCCATTGACGGGCATTCCCCGCGAGGTGGAGGATGAGGTTGCCCACGCTGTTGCTCGCCTCATTGGGGCGCCACCAGATGTCTTCCGTCGACAGCGTGTCCACGGCGAGTTGAATCTTCGGATGGTACTCGTCTCGGAGATACCGCCGCGATTGATCGAGGAAGGCCTGCCCGATGTTGGCCATGGCGCGGCTCGAGAAGGGGGGTGGCGAGGAGGAAACAGCGAATGGAGCGGACCGGGATCGAACCGGTGACCCCCTGCTTGCAAAGCAGG
>JAJCZW010000027.1 GCA_029262155.1 Gemmatimonadota bacterium | reverse complement strand
AGGACGAGTGCGCAGTTCAACCTGACGACGCTTCAGACGCTCAGCGGTCCCCTCCTATTGGTGGACGAGTTGGGACTGCTTACAGCGCTGTATGGCGTGGGCACCATGGCCTGGGTTGGTGGTGGATATGGGCGAAAGGGGCTCCACTCTGTTCTGGAGCCCGCCGGATGGTCTGTTCCGATGATGTTTGGGCCACGTTGGCAGGGCAATCGCGATGCGACACGGATGGTATCAGGAGGCGGCGGGTTTCCGATGCCGCGTCGTACGGGAGAGGCTGTTGCCCGAGTCGTCGACCAGTGGAGTCGGTGGCTGGATCAACCGGAAGGTCGAAAGGCTGCGGGTGACCGGGCCAGAGCAGTCTTTGACACAGACCACGGGGCTGCGGAACGGAATGCAGCCCTGATTGACACGATCCTTACTGGTCGACCACCACTCCTTCGAACGTAACAGTCCGGGGTGTGATCAGTCCGAGCGTCAGTACCGTAATCAACACATCGGACCACCGACTCCGCACCTTGATGCGCATATCGGCGATGCCCTTCCCTCCAACGAGCTGGGCGGCCAGTGTCTTGCGGAGTGATGGTTTGGAGAGTGAGAGCAGGCCGAAGAAACCGTGGACACTGTGGCTGGTGACCGAGAAAGCGCTCCCCGCCACGGGCGTCCCGGCGGGTGTTTCCATCGTGACCGGTACACCGAGGCTCGTCGTGTCAAAATTCAATGAGCATCCGGTGGCGGCAATGGCAAGTGCAAGAATAGCCGTGGTGGCGAGGCGTTGCCTCACAGTCCTGGAACCCGAATCGCATAGGCCAGCCCGAGCGCCACGATCGGGTCGCTCCCCCCAATTTTTTCCGCCATCGCCCGGAAGCCAAACCCACTCAGGGTCGTCAGGTCTACACCGGCACCGAATGCAAAGTCAGTATCGGTGCTGCTTCCCCCACCGGGACCAGACAGGCCCGGTCCTGAAACACGAGAGAACTGCAGTCGAGGTGCTATCCAGGGCCGGATTGCCACGACCACACTCGGAATCACCAGTGAGATGCTCACACCCAGTGGCACCGACGTCATCGTGGTCTCGTTACTACCCTGGCCGATTGTCCTCCGGCTGTACCCACCCTGCAGATAAAGGGCAAGCGGAATCAGAGGACCACCAAATGCCTTGACCGTCGCGAGGCCCCCGACTTGGGTAAACGAATCCCTCCCGGTCCCACTCCCCGACGGATCGACTCGGGCCACAATCCCAGTCAGACCAAGCATGCCGACACCCAGCGTCCCGCTCACTCCAAAGGCTGTGGCCTTTCCAGTCGGTGTGTCGCTGGGTGAAAACCCGGCGACCCCGGCAAAGGTGATCCCAGTGGAGAAGCCTCCTCCATACACTGGTAACCCGGGCACCTGGGCTGATATCGGGCCCGCGAGGACCAAGAGCATCGTGCCGAGGGCCGCTGCCAACCTGCATTGCATAGGGTTCCCTTATTGCTGAGGAGTTAGCGGAGGAAGGAGACGCCGACGCTGACACCATCTTGGTCCCCTATACCAGCCGAGACTCGGAGGTCAACTTGGCGACCAACGCGCACGTCCACACCGAATCCCAGGGTGAACAATACATCCGAAGCGTCACCAAATGTTGGAGTGATCACCGGATGGGCGTAGGGCACGAAGCTCGTTTCGGAATCCTCGAATTCGAATCGCCTACCGAGTGACAGGCCGATAGGGACGAACCCGACGCTCCGCCCATCTCCCAACGCGCCACCAACGCCAAGAGTGAAGGCGCCGTCCAGAGGGAAGTCCTCGGAATGCTGAATCACTCGTGTGCGGATCTCCACTCCGGTCAAAAGCCGGGTCGTTCGGTCGTTACCGACGCCTCCGCCAGGAATGCCGAGAGGGATTCGTTGCGTGGATGTCTGAAACCCAGCGCGAAAACCGATGTCGAAGGCGTTCCGTCCGATCCGGTAAAACCCTTCCAGGCCGTATCCCCGGCCGGGATCCGCAAAGGTCGCTCCAATTTCGCTGTTGGTGAAGGCCCTATACGGTGCCATGAAAATCGGCAGTCCGGTGGTCTGAGCGTGTACCGTTGGTGACGCGATCATGAGAAGCACCAGCGCGCATCCGGCGAGTGATCTACTCCGCATCGCTCTCTCCTTCGACGTTTTCCGCAACAACCCGAACCGTATTGTCTAGGACTTGCAGGAAACCACCATCCACGGCATAGGTCTGCGCTTTGCCCGCAAGCCGGAGAGTCAAGATGCCCCGGCCGAGCAGAGTCATAAAGGGGGCGTGGTTGGGGAGAATCCCAACATGGCCATCGTAGGCCGGCACCACCAACGCGTCGGCCTCCCCTTCGTACAAGGACGCTTCAGGGGCGATGATCGTTACATGCATTAGGAGGCGGCCATCTCTTCTGCCCGGGCAATCACGTCATCGATGCCGCCCTGCATGTAGAACGCCTGTTCCGGCAGGTGATCGAACTCACCGGCGAGGACGCGTTCGAAGCTCGCGATCGTGTCCTCCAGTTTCACGTACTTCCCGGAGAATCCGGTAAACTGCTCGGCGACAAAGAATGGCTGCGAGAGGAACCGCTGCACCCGCCTGGCCCGTGCCACGACGAGCTTATCCTCTTCCGAGAGTTCATCCATGCCAAGGATCGCGATAATGTCCTGCAACGCCTTGTATCGCTGCAGGGTGCGCTGGACCCCAACCGCCACGGCGTAGTGCCGCTCACCGAGGTATTGCGAGTCCAGAATTCGGCTGGAACTATCCAATGGATCCACCGCGGGGTAAATGCCCAATTCCGCTATGGACCGGTTGAGGACGACCGTGGCATCGAGATGCGAGAAGGCGGTCGCGGGAGCGGGGTCGGTCAGGTCGTCTGCGGGAACGTAGATGGCCTGTACCGAGGTGATGGAACCCTTCTTGGTCGAGGTGATCCGTTCCTGCAAATCACCCATCTCAGTGGCCAGAGTCGGCTGATATCCGACGGCGCTTGGCATCCGGCCGAGGAGTGCCGACACCTCGGATCCAGCCTGGGTAAACCGGAAGATGTTGTCGATGAAGAGGAGGACGTCCTGGCCCTCCATATCCCGGAAGTATTCCGCGACCGTCAGCCCACTCAATCCGACCCGGAGACGCGCACCTGGCGGCTCGTTCATCTGGCCATAGACGAGCGCGGTCGACTTGATGACTCCGCTCTCGGTCATCTCGTTATAGAGGTCATTGCCTTCCCGGGTCCGTTCGCCAACGCCGCAGAAGACCGATTTGCCACCATGTCCCCGGGCCACATTGTTGATGAGTTCCATGATCACAACGGTCTTCCCGACCCCGGCTCCACCGAACAGCCCGATCTTTCCGCCCTTCACGAAGGGAGCAATCAGGTCGATCACTTTGATCCCGGTTTCGAAGACTTCGGTCTTGGGTTCGAGATCGGTGAATTTCGGCGTCTCGCGATGAATCGGCCACCGTTCGACGCTGGCAGGAATGGGGTCCCCACCATCGACCGGTTCGCCGAGCACATTCAGGATACGCCCCAGGGGAGCATCGCCGACCGGGACAGTGATGGGTCCACCGGTGTTCTGGGCCTTCATGCCACGCACCACGCCGTCGGTGCTGCTCATCGCCACGGCCCGGACTTGGTTTTGTCCGATATGTTGCTGGACTTCGGCGACCAGCTTGACCGCCATCGGCCCCGAGTCATCCTCGACCACCAGTGCGTTATAAATCTCGGGGAGATGATCGGGAGCGAATTCGATATCGAGCACCGGTCCGATGATCTGTACAATGGTTCCGGTGCTGGTGACAGGTGTGGCAGCCGTCGTCATACCAGTCGTTCCTCGGTAAGGGAGAGTGTCAGCATAGGAGATCAGCCTTGTAACGCCGCCGCACCGCCGACGATCTCCGCAATCTCCTGGGTGATCTGTGCTTGGCGCTGCCGGTTGTAGGTCCGCTGGAGGTTTTCGATCAACTCCCCAGCATTATCTGTCGCGTTCTTCATCGCCGTTCGCCGGGCACCGTGCTCGCCGGCAACCGTTTCCACCAACCCTCGGTAGAGACTGTTGCGGACATAGAGTGGGAGCAGTTTGTCGAGGATGCCAGCGGCGTCAGGTTTGAGGAGGTAATCCGGGAGTCGGCCGCCTCGGGCGGGCGGCTCTACCGGGAGCACCGCAAGGGTGGTCGGTGGAGCAGACAGTGCGCTCTCGAAGCGCGCATAGATCAACTCCACCCGGCCGAGGTGCCCGGCCTCAAACTCGGCCATGAGCGGTTCAATAATCGACCCGGCGTGTTCCTGGGTCGGCCGGTCGCCGACATCCTGGCGCTCGGTCGCGATGGCTCGTCCGAGGTAGCGGAAGAATCCGGCACCCTTCCGTCCGATGCAATGCAGATCTACGGTGTAGCCTTCGCCTTCGAGGCGCTCGATCCGTCGACGGGCTTCCTTGATCAGGTTGCTATTGAACGCGCCGCACAGACCACGATTACTGGTCAGGAGAATGACGGCGGCTCGAGCCGGCCCGCCACCGGCTGGAAGGGCTGGGCGACGGAGCAGCGGGAATTGCTGCGACAACTCGGGAGTGACTAACCCGGCGATCACCTCATGGAGCGCCAGGGCATAGGGCCGAGCGGACACGACCCGATCCTGCGATCGTTTGAGCTTGGAAGTCGCCACGAGTTCCATCGTCCGGGTGATCTTCCGGGTATTCTGGACCGACCGAATGCGCCCCTTGAGCGCCTTGGACTTCGCCATCTACTCGGGCCGGAACAACGGTTTGAACGCCTCGATACCCGCCTGTAACCCCGCAACGACATCGTCATCCAGGACCCGTTTCGATCGGATATCTTCGAGCACCTTGGTGCGGTTCGTATCGAGATAGGACAGGAGGTCGCGTTCCCACTGTCGAATATGGCCCACCTCGACGTCGTCCAAATACCCATTGGTCACGGCGTAGATGATGGCGACCTGACGCTCGACCGGGACCGGTTGATACTGCGGTTGCTTCAGCACCTCGACGAGTCGCGCTCCCCGCGCCAGCTGGCGCTGCGTTGCGGCGTCAAGATCGGACCCGAACTGGGCAAAGGCCTCCAATTCACGGAATTGTGCCAACGACAGCCGGAGCGGACCTGCCACCTTCTTCATCGCCTTGATCTGGGCGTTCCCTCCCACCCGACTGACACTGATTCCGGCGTCGACCGCGGGGCGGACGTTGGAATAGAAGAGGTCGGTGGTCAGGAAGATCTGCCCGTCTGTGATGGAGATGACGTTGGTTGGAATGTAGGCCGAGACATCGCCAGCTTGAGTTTCGATGATGGGAAGCGCAGTTAGCGACCCGCCTGGCTTCTTGATCCGAGGATCGAGCTTCACCACATCTGGCTCGTTCGAAATCTTGGCAGCCCGCTCCAGTAACCGGCTGTGGAGATAGAACACGTCGCCCGGATATGCTTCCCGACCGGGAGGTCGCCGAAGGATCAGCGACATCTGGCGATAGGCTGCAGCCTGCTTCGACAGATCGTCGTAGATACAGAGCGTTGCCTTCCCGTCCTCGTAGACGAAATGCTCCGCGAGCGCGCAGCCGGTATAGGGAGCAATGAACTGCAATGGGGCCGGATCGGAGGCGGACGCGGCGACCACAATCGTGTACTCCAGCGCTCCCGCTTCGCGGAGCCGCTCCACCACCGTGGCGACCGTCGAGGCCTTCTGCCCGATGGCGACATACACGCAGAGGACGCCATTGCCCTTTTGGTTTATGATCGTATCGATGGCGATTGCTGTCTTGCCGGTGCCGCGGTCGCCGATGATCAACTCGCGCTGGCCCCGCCCAATCGGAATCATCGCGTCGATCGCCTTGATCCCTGTCTGGAGCGGTTCGTTGACCGGCTGACGCACAATGATGCCGGGAGCAATCATCTCCACTGGCCGGTGGTGGGTGGTTTGAATCGGCCCCCGCCCATCAATCGGTCGGCCAAGGGCATCCACCACCCGCCCGAGCATGGCATCGCCGGTCGGAACTTCAAGGAGGTGCCCGGTACAACGAACCTCGTCACCTTCCTTGAGACGTAGGTAGTTGCCCATGATGGCGGCACCGACGTTGTCCGCTTCCAGGTTCAGGACCAACCCGGCAATGGTCTCACCTGTCTCTTGCACTGTAAACTCGAGCATCTCACCCGCGAGTGCCTGGGACAGTCCGTAAATCCGGGCGACGCCGTCACGCACTTCAAGCACCGTGCCGACTTGGGAGACATCGCTGGCCGTGAGATTGGCAGACTCGA
The DNA here is from genome assembly GCA_029262155.1 of Gemmatimonadota bacterium. Lineage (GTDB taxonomy): Bacteria > Gemmatimonadota > Gemmatimonadetes > Gemmatimonadales > GWC2-71-9 > OFTM291. The sequence continues at coordinate 4,822 of JAJCZW010000027.1, read as the reverse complement.
TTTCCTTGAGGAGGATATCTTTCAACTCGCCGGGACGAAGAATGGAATCAGTGGCCATGGGTCTCGGAGTCGGGTGAGGGTTGTGTTATCAAACCAAGCTTGTGAATTTAATCACAATGACTGTGCCGGGACAAGGACAACCGGGGGGCCCCAAAATCTGGGCTGAACGCCTCGGAATCGCTAGCCCGGTTCAAGGCCTGCCCCGCTACCTCGCCATCCAGACGAGCCGGGTGGGCGACCGGTGCATCCAATTTCTGCAGCGACGCGGTGTCGGTGAGGTCCCTCTCCTACTGGTTTTCTCCACCCTGGTTGGGGTGCTCGCCGGGTTAAGCATCCTCCTATTCTACCGATTGATCGACATCGCTGCCGCCCTGGCAACGTGGGTGATTGGCTGGCTCAATGTTCCCTTGGCGCTCGTTTCGATCACGATGCTCGCCATCGGATTGACGGTTGTTCGGATCTTGGTGCGCTACGCCACCAACGACTCCCCCGGTGAGAACATTCCTGACGTGATGCATGCGGTTGCCCGGCGGGGGGGAGTGCTGCGGGCGACACCCGTTCTCTGGAAGACACTCGGTGCGGCGATTACGCTTGGAAGCGGCGGGTCGGTTGGGGCCGAAGGCCCCGTCGCGGTCCTTGGCGCCGCAGTCGGCAGCCGGGCGGGGCGTTACTTCCGATTCCGACCGGAGCGGCTGCGCCTCTTGGTTGGTTGCGGTGCGGCCGCCGGAATTTCAGGCGCGTTCGGTGCCCCTATCGCTGGGCTCTTCTTCGCCCTGGAGAAGTTGGTCGGTGGTTTCCGAAGCGTCGCCCTGGCCCCGCTTGTCCTGGCCAGCGTGTCGGCTGCAGCTGTTACCCGCATTGGGCTCGGCGACGATCAGGTGATCCGCATTCCGCGGGAATACGCCCCCCGCACAACCCACGAACTCCTCCTATATGCTGGCCTGGGACTCCTTGGTGGTGTGATCGGCGCGATGTACACCCGCGGAGTTTGGGGAATCCAGGACCGGTTGGCCCGACTCCCGACGTGGGCCAGAGTGGCCATCGCAGCGATCGTCATCGGCTCACTCGCTGCACTTTTTGAACCTGAGATCTGGGGTCGGGGGCACCAAGGACTCGACCTTGGCTTGGTCCGCCGGGAGGGACCGCTCCTCCTCGCACTGCTCGGGACTGCCAAGATTCTGGCGACGGGACTCACCTTCAGCGGTGGTGGAGTCGGTGGTGTCTTCACCCCGGCCTTGGTTATTGGGGGTGCGTTCGGCGCCTCGGCAGGCGCTGCCATCGCCCAACTCTTTCCCAATGCCGGTATCGATCCTGTGCCCGCCGGGCTGATCGGGATGACGGCGGTAGTATCGTCGGCGATGCACGCCCCTCTGACGGCGATGTTCATGGTGTTGGAGATGACGAACGACTACGGTTTGGTCCTGCCGTTGATGCTTGCCGCCAGCTTGAGCTACGTCGTTGGGAAACGACTGTGCACCGAATCGATCTACACCGAGTGGTTGGCGCGACGGGGAGAGCGGATTTCCCACGGCACCGATGAATCGGTGCTCAGCGCCCTGCGTGTTGCCGACGCCTACCGAACAGATCCGGCCGTGGTCTACCCCGACGCCACCCTTGAGTCCGTACTGCCGGTGCTCCGCCGATCCAGCCAGCTCGAGTTCCCTGTGGTCGATGGAGATGGCCTTGTGCTTGGCGTCCTGACGTGGGACGCGCTCAAGATGGCCCTCGCCGACCCATCGGTTTCTCACTCCATCCCCATCATGGATCTGGCCCAGCCGTCATATGAAACGGTGACCCTCTCTGATTCGCTTCTCACGGTGCTCCACCGACTTGGGCTTCGGGGCTCCCAGGTGTTGCCGGTGCTCGATCCCGACGGCGGGAATCGGCTGGTCGGGGTGATCGGGCGAGCGGAGGTGTGGGCGGCATACGAGCGAGAGACGAGCTAGGTCCCGCGCGCTTCGGGGTCCGGCTAGTCGGACGAGCGGCTTCGGGTGCCCACCCGAACGAACCGGGAGAGCACCCCACTGGGTCCGAGCTTCTTGAGCGGACCCACGGACACGTTGGCAATCCGTCGGGCCATTGCACTCAGGTGGCTTGCCGACGCAAACCCAAGCAACGCCGCCACATCCCCGCTCCCGTAGCCGGGGTTGGCGAGGAGTTGGGCGGCGCAGCAGATGCGCGTCAGATCGATCACGCGTTTGAGATTCGGCGCACCGCCTGCAGCAAACTGGCGTGAGAGATACTCTCGGCTCACTCCGCGTTCGTGCGCCAGGTCGTGGATCCGGAGGGTGCTACCGCCGGCGTGGACCAGATAGGTCCACACTTCCAACTGCAGCGGATCGACCAGGCGCAGCTGGCGCGGACCCGCTCGGAGTGCCACGATCCGCTGCCCGGTGAGCGAGTGCCGGTCGACCATCGCCCCGGCAACGGCGTCATCCACCCCTTCGACCACTACACCGGCCACGCCAGATTGCCGAAGCGCCAACAGCCGTTCCGCATGTTTACTCCGGAAACTCGCGTAGACGACCACCGGGATCGCGGGAAAGCGATCCGTCAGTGGAGACAGGTCGGCGTGTTCGATCGCCTTGAGGCCGAGCACGATGGCATCGACCATGCGTTCGGCGAGCACCCGATATAATCCTGCCACACTCCGGCACGCCACCACTGTTCCCCCCCCTCCTCCCCGTCCGCCCTGGCGAGAGCAGGCCCGCCGAAGGGTGACCACGGCTGGCCGTGAGTCGAGCAGCGTCGCAACGGTGGACATCGCCGCCCTACGCGGGGGGCACGAGGGGCGGAGGTCGACGAGGGGCGGGGCGCCCTTCGCCGATAGCATACAGCGTCCTCACCATGTCGCCGGCCCGCTTGAGGACTCCGCGGGCATTGTCGTAGCTAATCGCGGCCAGGGCCTCCTCGAAGGAGCACCACTGGCAGCTTGTAATCCCCTCTTCCTGCTGAGGGCAGGGATCTCCTTCGGGGGACTCGAAGAGAAAGAAATGGCAGAACTTGTGGATGTAGCGGCCTCGAAAACGGAAGTGCCAATCAATAATCCGAATCGGACCTTGAAGAGTGAGCGAGACGAGGCCGGTTTCCTCTCTGGTCTCCCGCAACGCCGCTTTCGCTGGTGTTTCACCTGGTTCGAGGTGCCCCTTGGGGAACCCCCAGTGGTTGTAGCAGTCCTTAATGAGCAGGTAGCAGGCTTGCTCCTCGGAGCCGTTCTTTCGGAACACAATCCCCCCAGCGCTCACCTCGCGCTCGGGGCGCAGCTTTCCTCTCTTCACCTAAAAGACCGAGAACTTGAAGTACTTCCGAGGATTCTCCTTGATATCAGCCATCAGTTGCCGCATCTCCACGATCGTCTTGGTGGTCTCTCGGTAGAGCGTCGAGTCACTGGCGAGGAGAGAGAGGGTCCCTTCCCCCCGCTGAATCTGACTCATGAGCGAGTCCATCGCCTGGATTACCCGGATGATGCCGGCCTGATTTGCGCGGATGGCCGCACTCAACTCCTTAAGGTCGCTGGTGGCAGCTGAGACATTGGCCCCAGTCGTCTGAGCGTTTTTGAGGAAGTCCTGAAGTTCACCGTGAGCGGTGGCAGAATCCACCCGACCGAGCGTGTTGTTGAGCCGCCCGGACGCCGTGGTCACCAGGTCGGAGGTCGTCGTGACATTCGTGGCGACACGGTCGAAGTTGTCGGTCTGGGCCGCCGTGAATTGAGCCAGATTGTCGGCGGCGCGGCGCAATTCCAACAGACTCTGACGCACGTTGCTCACCGCAGTCGAATCGAGCGCCCCGCCGATTCGATTGGTGATGAGACCGACGTCGCTGGCGATCCGACTCGCTTCCGCCGTCAACTGCCCCACATCCGGCAGGGTCACTCCGGGCCACTGGGCGCCTCCAACCGCCTCCGCTTCGGCCAATTGCGCAATGACCCCAGGGTCGTTCGAGGCGGCGGCGTAGGGAACGATAAGGGCCCGCCATTCACCAAAGAGACTCGCCGACGCAGCGACGACCGCAGGTTTGTCGGGAAACTCCACCAACTCCGTGATTCGAAGATCGGCTTCGACCCACCCGGCATCGGCCAGACGAATGGCCTCGACTCGCCCCACCTTCACCCCTCGCAACGCCACCGGGGCACCAACCCCCAACCCCCCAACCGTGCGGAATCGGGCGGTGTGGACGAGGTCGGCACCGCCTAACTTGGTCTCGGACAGCCAAAGCGCGCCGGCAACCACCAACGCGATGGCAACAAGGATGGAGAGGCCTACCGCAAATTCATTCTGTCGCTTCACACGACCTCCGACGGCAAGGCAGCGGTTTGGTCGGGCAATCGCCCCTCGACGAATTCTCGAACCACCTGATCGGTGGAACTGCGAATCTCCTCCGCCGAGCCGACCTGCCGCACCCGCCCCTCGTGCAACATGGCGATGCGATCGCCGATGGCATAGGCACTCCGCATGTCGTGGGTCACCACGACGCTGGTGGCTCCCAACTCCTCCCGGGCGCGAATCATCAACAGGTTGATCGTGGTGCTGGTGACCGGATCGAGACCGGTCGTGGGTTCGTCGTACAGAATGTAGCGAGGATGGAGAGCGATCGCCCGCGCAATGCCAACGCGCTTCCGCATCCCCCCACTCAGTTCGGCTGGAAAACGCTCCTCCTGACCCTCCAAATCCACCAACGCCAAGCTCTCGCTGACCCGTTGAGCGATCGTCGCCTCGTCGAGTCCCCGGCGCACGAGGCCCAGCCGCAGGTTCTCCCCCACACTCATCGAATCGAAGAGGGCCGCAAACTGAAAGACGTACCCGACTTTCTCACGCAATGCGGT
>JAJCZW010000026.1 GCA_029262155.1 Gemmatimonadota bacterium | reverse complement strand
GGTGCGGATCCATGTCGCTGGCTGAGAGGAGCCGAAGCCAACTCAGGGAGCGGGACGAAGCCGCTGGCTGAGCGGAGCCGAAACCAACTCAGGGAGCGGGGCGATGCCGCTGGCTGAGCGGAGCCGAAGCCAGCGGAGCCTAGGACGGTGCTGGCCATAGTTCCGATCCAGTAGCGCCACTCAACAAGCGCTCCTAACTTTCGTCCACGTGTGTACGCGCGCCAACGCTGGGTGATCCCCTGGCCTCCTCATTCCGGGACCACTTGCGAGGGGGCAAACCTGGACGCATGTTTGCCGACTCCTCTTCCCGAGTCTGAGCATGCGTCTTCTCCCGCGCGACGAGCGTTTCTTCGAACTGCTCATTGACCTGTCTCGCCTCACCGCCGAGGCCGCCGGTCATCTGAAGCTGCTTTTTGAGGCGCAACCTGAGGAGCGCGACACGCTCGTCGGGATCATCAAAGCCCTGGAACACCGAGCCGACGACATCACCCACGATGTGGTGACCCGCATCGACCGCTCGTTCGTAACGCCCCTCGACCGAGAGGACATCCACGCCTTGGCGACGAAGTTGGACGACATCCTCGACCACATGAACGGGATTGCCCAGCGCGTGGTCATCTTCCGGGTCGAGGAACCTCCCCCGCGTACCCTGGAGCTGGTCGCGGTGGTCCAGGGCGCTGTGGAAGCACTGCTGGCCGGGGTGCGGCTCCTGGGGAACCGGAAGCCCAAAGCTGTGATGGAAGCCTGCGACAAGGTTGCTCAGTTCGAGAAGGATGGGGACGACCTCTATCAGGCCTGCCTTGGCCAACTCTTCGTCGAGCCGGCTGAGGCCCTTCACGTCCTCAAGTGGAAGTGGATCTACGATGCACTAGAAGACACGCTCGACAGTGCCGAGGATGTGGCCAATGTGTTGGAGTCTGTCGCCATCAAGAACGGGTGAGCCGTGGATCAATCTCTCGTCTTCGTCATGGTTATCGTCGGCGTCGCGTTGGCCTTCGATTTCATCAACGGATTCCACGACAGCGCCAATTCCATCGCCACCGTCGTTTCCACCCGGGTGCTCTCTCCTGCGGTGGCGGTGTTGTGGGCGGCCTTCTTCAACTTCGTCGCAGCCTTCGTCATGGGGACGGCGGTGGCGAAGACGATCAGCAAAGGGCTGATCGTGCCCGAGGCGGTTAACCCGAGTGTCATCCTGGCGGCGTTAGTCGGTGCGATCGCCTGGAACCTCGTTACCTGGTACTTCGGATTGCCGAGCAGCTCTTCTCATGCGCTCCTCGGAGGGTTTGCCGGGGCGGCCATCGCCCACTTCGGCTTCAAGTCTCTCATCTTCTCAGGTTGGATCAAGCCGGTCGCTGCGATCTTTGCATCGCCGTTGTTGGGGATGCTCCTGGGATTGATCCTGTATGTCGGCAATTCCTGGCTTTTTCGAACTGCGCGCCCCGCGGTCATGGACCATGCCTACAGACGTCTTCAATTGTTGTCCGCGGCGTGGTACTCCCTCAGTCATGGGGCCAACGACGCGCAAAAGACGATGGGTCTCATCGTGACTCTGCTGGTCTCTTCCCAGGCGCTGTTCGCCAATCAAACTGGGATTCTAGCGAAGTTCCATCTTACCTCAGCTGACCACATCCCCCTCTGGGTCATTCTCGCGGCACATGCAGCGATCGCGGCCGGTACCGCGACCGGGGGATGGCGGATCGTCAAGACCATGGGCACGAGAATCACGAAGCTCACCCCCTTCGGTGGGTTTTGTGCGGAAGCGGGTGGAGGCACCACCATCATGATCGCGTCTTTCCTCGGCGTCCCGGTGAGTACGACGCATACGATCACCGGCGCGATTGTGGGGGTCGGGGCGAGCCGTCGGATCAACGCGGTGCGGTGGGGCGTAGCGGGGCGGATCGTGTGGGCGTGGTTCCTAACGATTCCGGTCAGCGCAGCCATCGCGGCGTTGACGTTTGCGCTGCTGTCCTAGTAAAATGATTGGTCGATTGTCCGAAACCGCTCATCAGGTGGAGAACGAGGAGTACAGCTTCTTCGTTTGCTGAGGTCAGCCCTTTCTGAACCGCCAATGTTCTCGTGGGAACGGAGAACCATGCGACGAATCCTGGGGATGTTTGTTCTAATTCTTAGTGTCCAGTTCTGGGGCTGGGACGTGAGCGCCGCCTCGGCACAGGACGCCGTTATCATCCGCCCCGGCGATTCGCGTCTCGATCTGGGGCGCCTCGTGCCCTTTGAGGCGGAATACGACCAGTTAGGCTACCGATTCGTGGTCCGGCTTCAGCGAACGCTGGGAGACCACCCGGTGTGGAGCTTCGTGATGGTCACCGACGGGCCTACCGGTGTCGGCATTGACCATGTGGGACATCGAGTGGATGACCTCGGCTTCGCCTACCGCCGCTATGCCGTGGGCGCCTACCGCAACGAATACGTCGATATCCGGATCGAGGACACCGTCGCCCACCTCCGGCGGATGTCGCTGGAATCGGGCGGCGACTCCGTCGTGACCTACGTGACGGTACCCCTCGACGCGCCGGTGTTCGACGGTACCTTCGTCTTCTGGGCGCTGGGGCTTCTCCCCCTTGAACCCGGTCTCAAAGGCACCCTCGGGGTATGGACCCTGACACCAGATAGCATCAATCAGCGTACGACGCCGCCGTTTGAGATTTCCGGACGCGACGTCTTCCGAGACGCCGATGGGCAGGAGCTTGAGTGTTGGATCGTGTCGATGCGGCAGGGGACGACCGACTTCCGAACCTGCGTTACCTCCCGACCACCGTTCCTGGTCTGGCAGGAGGTGGAAGAGAACGGTGCCGCCGCCGAACGTATCGTCACGTTTCGCCGACTCCGATCGGCGCCCTGAGGCTCAGCACCCGATGCCACGAGGGATGTGGCATGGTGCGACTGCACATCAAGTCCCAGCGGGCGCTGGGCAACCCTGGGGCCTCCCGACGGCGTGCCAACAGATGATATCGTGCATCTCCCATCACAGGACCTCGACCCTGGCGAGCCTAACCTCTGAACGCTCGTCCAGAGCTTGGATAGCAGAGGGCTCGCCCCGCGAAATCCGGGACGAGCCGCTCCACTCTCCGCTGCCGAGTCAGCTCTTCTCGGCCTCGAGCCCCGCTTCCAGCGCCTTCGCGATCCGCGCCCGGCTCTCGGCTACATGCGCCTGCGAGTACGCGTCGAGCGACCCAATAGCGATGGCCTCAAGGGTACCCCCAAGCCGCGCGAGTTCCATCCGGGCCACCGCGCGGGCATCGGCCGGAGTCCGCGCGGGTGGATCGACCACCAATGTCGTCATCCGGTCGAGCCATGCTCGCTGGAGATCACGGCGGGTAGCGCTGATATTGCGCGCTGCGGGGCCACGCACCTCGCTCCATACCGCCCCCGACAGGGCGGAAAAGAGTTCGGGAATCGTGACCTGGGTCCCGGCCCCGTATCGGGTCTCTCCATCGCGAATCCGGCTCAGCCTATTGGGCTCGGTGAGCTGGTTCAGCACGGTGCTCTGGAAGCGCAGCACCTGTTCATGGTAGGGGTAATCAATCCGACCATTGAAGGTGCCGTTGCTTCCCCAATGGAGCATCCGGTTCGCCCCCATGCGCTGAAGCATGTCCGGCGTCAGGGTCAGCGCGCCCTCGTCAAAGACGCGCTCCACGAGGAACGCCAGCGCCGCACGCTGTTTCGCTTTCGGAATCGCGACGAACGGCAGCCGCCCGTCGGGGTCGCCCGCGTGATCCCGATTGATGTAGGCCCCGCCGAGATACTTGATAGCCGGTGCAACCGCTTGGGCATACTGACCCATGATGCCGAGGTAGGCGGAAGTGAGGTTGAAGTAGCCGGTGTTGTTGGTCAGCACCGTGGCCGGCAGATCATGCATGAAGTCGCGGAGCATGCCGGCCCGTTCGATGCTCCAGGCCAGCGGGTCTTCGCCAAGATCGCGTGTTGTGATGGTCGGATCGAGCGCGCCGGGGCCGCCAGACTCTGCGTTCGTGCCGAAGAGGTAGCGCGGATTGGCCACTTCCCGAGCGAGCGCGGCCGCGCGAGACGCATCGACCATGTAGGCATAGGAAATAGCCCAACGGTCGTAGGAGCCGATCCCGGGGTTGTAGAAGTACCCATTCGGCTGACCCTTGGGAGCGAGATTCAACGCGTTGTACTCCATCACCGACCCGTAGATGCCATTCTCCTCGGCCCAGGCACGATCATGCAGCTTGTTATTCGGTGTGCTCGCCGAACTCCGGAAGTTATGCTGGAGACCCAGCGTGTGGCCGACCTCGTGCATGACCACATCCTTGGTGGCTGCTTCGAGGAACTCCTTCGGCATCGGGTCCCCGGGGGCAAGATCTCCGCGAGCGACGAGCGCCGTCCGGAGGAGACCGCCCTGGGCGGCAAAGGACTCGGCGAACCCGGCGAGTTCGAGGGCACCCTCGACCGGAGTGAAGGGACCTACGCCGAGCGCCTGTTCGAGCGCTTCAGCAGGAGTGGTCGGCGAGGCGAGGTTCTGCCAGGTGCGACGATACCCGAGGAACATATTGGCTTCGAAGAGAATATCTGCGTCGAGGACTTCGCCGGTGCGCGGGTCGACGGTCGACGGGCCGATCGCGCCGTATCCTACCCGATCCGAGACATTCCAGCGGAGGGTGGCGTACCGGATATCCTCGGGGTCGGCATCGGCCGGGAGATCGAGAGCGCGGATGGCTCCGACCCACCCGGCGGCTTCGAACGCAGCGTTCCAGGCCTCGACGCCCGCTTTGAACGCGGGCCGGTATTCGAGCGGAACGTTGGGATCGATGTAATAGGTAATCGGCCTCCGGGGACGCCACTTGTCACCCACGCGCTCGCCCCGCTCGAGCCGCCAGCGATTGACGTAGCGCACGAAGAACGTGGTGTCTTCCTGACTAAAGTCCTTGTGGACCGTCCAGAAGTTACCGACCCGGTCATCACCGATCCGGGTTGTCATCGGCTGGGCAGGCAGTGCCGCAAGAGTGTAGTGGATGACGATGGGCACATACCGCCCATCCGGCACCGAAGAGAGGTTGACCGGTTCGGAGGGATGGAAGGTCAGTTTCGCGCGGACGTTGACGTTTTGGGGGAACGCCTTGACCTGTTCCAGCCAACTTCGGCTGCGGTCGAACGAGACGGTTGCGGGACGACCGTTGGTCCCAAACGCCCGCCGTACCCGCTGGCGAATCCCAATGAGGTCCGACACGAACCATCCCGCCACCTCCACCACGACGGCCGAGTCCTCTCGGAACGACTCGATTTTAGCGCTCTCCAGCACGGAGGCACCGAAGGTCAGATTCACCGCCTTCGCTGCGGCGGCATCGGTTGGGGCACCAAATCGGTGAGGTCGCTGGACGAGGAATACCTTCTCGCCATGTCGTTCCAACGCCACGAGGTCGCCCTCGAATAGGTTGAGCATCGTGCCGCCGAACAAGCCGTTCGCGCCGATCCCCTGGGCAATCTTGGCTTCCATCAAGAACGGCGCGCCGAGCTGAGCCTGGGGGATGGCAAGGTAGAGTTTGTCGCCCTTGGCGTAGAGATCGAGGAAACCGAGGTGGGGAACGGCGTCTTTGGTCAACTCGGCGAAGTCTTTGTAAGGACTCTTCGGCTTCGCGGCGCCTCCCTCGGGCGTGGCTGGCGCCTGGGCTGCCAGAACGGAGGGGACAAGGAGGAGATAACCCAGGGTTCGGAGGCGAAACATCATGATGGCTCCGTGAGAAGATGTCGAAGTGAGATATGACCCTTTCCCCGACGTGGTCCCACATCCTTGGGTTTCAGCTGCTGGCCAATCTGAGGTCGGTCGGTTCCGAGGGCCGGGGCGGGTTCCCATCGACCCCACCGGCTTCTCCTTACTCTCTGCGGCACAGGCCGACATTTCGGGGTGAGCCGTCCATGTCGCAACGGTCGCACCCTTCGCGGAGGGCACGATCTCGATCGACTGCCCCGCAGCAATATTTTTGCGTTCCGTGGGTCCGAGTTCAACACCCCGGCGAGAGTATCTGCCTCGTGCAATGCGGCCATGGTTTCGCATTTCTCGACCTGATATGTTGCGGATCAGACTGGACGACAAAACCACGACCATGCACGCCCAGGGGAGGCGCTGAGATGGGAAAGACACGCCACACGCACCACGGGATTGACTACATCGAGATCTCGGTCACGAGTATGACCAAAGCCAAGCGCTTTTATGAAACGGCCTTCGGTTGGACGTTCAACGATTACGGGCCGGACTACGCCGGAATCCAGAAGGACGGGGGCGAGGCTGGTGGACTCCGAGCTGCGCCACAGGTCAGCACCGGCAGCCCCTTAGTGATCCTCTACTCCAACGATTTGGACCGCACCCTTTCGAAGGTCGTCGAGGCGGTGGACAGATCGCGACGGAGCCGTTCGATTTTCCCGGTGGCCGTCGGTTTCACTTTCACGACCCCAGCGGGAACGACTGGCGGTCTGGTCGGAGGGGTGAAGGAGAGGACTGACCTAGGGGTAGTGTCGTCGGGTTTCAGGTGTGTAGCGCGTTTCGGCTCGCCTGGGTAACCTACCGAAGACCTGGAGGTACCGATGTGGTTCAAACACCGCGCATGGATTGCCGTCTCATGGCTTCTGTGTCTCGTCAATCTTGGTTCTGTCTGGTACGCCGCCGAACCGGCGGAGCCGTGGCACGCCACAATCCACGCCCTGCTGGCCGTGCTGTTCGGGCTCGGTGCCCAACATCTATCGGCTCGCCCACGCGCGACGTAGTCACTGCATTGTGGCAGGACTCCGTGAGATGCCGATAAGCATCTGACGTGGTGGAGGTGCAATGCCCACGCGAGGGGGGAACCGTACTCCGTGGCATCCTGTTCACATCGTGATCGCGCCCGGGCTCCGTTGACGCTAACCCTAAGTGGGGGCATCGGGTGTTTCGACCCCCACCCGTTCTCGGAGCCGGCCAAACGCACTGTCACCCTCCACACCGCCCACTAACTCGGCGAGGCCAGCCACGGTCCGTCCGATGTTCTGTCCCGACGCTCGGTCGAACCGATCGAAGAGATCGAGGTTGGTCCGGTAGATCTGTACCCCGATCAACGCCGCGTTATTGATCGGTCGTTCCGCGAGCCTCCCAACGGAGAAGGAGAGTTCCTTCGCCAACGAGTCTCGAAGAAGTGCCCTTCCCCAGGCCGCAATGGCAGTCCGTCCAGAGTCGAGTTCCGCAGCAGTCGGTTTGGAATCGTACAGACCGTTCAACTGTTCGAGCAACGCCGCATAGTACCTTCCAAGGACCATCTCATCTCGCCACCTGGCGGCAGCACGGCGGGCCAGGACGCTGTCACCATGCGCGGTAAAAAAGGTCTCTGCCGCTCGGTACCCGACCATCTGGGCGAAGCTCTCGTTGAAGGCCGTTGCACTCTTCACAAAGACGGTGTTGTGGGCGATCTCATGGAACACGAGCGCGGCCATCTCGACCGAATCGGGGAACAACGCGGTCGACAACAGGGGATCGTTGAACCATCCCAACGTAGAGAACGCCGCAGAGGGTCGGAGGTAGGTGTCATACCCTCGGTCGGCAATCTTCTGCCGCTCCCGCTCGGCCATCTTCGGATCGAAGAACCCTTTATATGGAATCCGCCCCACGATGGGATACTTCCACGTTACCGGGCAGATACAATCCTTGGGCGCCCCGGACAGCACCAGCAGCAGCGTGTCCCGTCCAATATCACTGAAGGTGGTGTAGGTCTTTCCAGCCTTCAGGCCGAGGGTGCCGGCATAGGATCGAACAGCCGTGACGAGTCGGAGGAGGTCCCGCCGCGCTGCCGGGATCGACTCGTCTTCGATCAAATCTTCGAGGGGACGGGCGTGGGTCAGGATCCGGGTCTCCTCCAGCCCGGCCCGCGTCAGATAGCGTACATCGCTCGACGCCAGATAGGCGCCACCATAGCCGACGAAGAGCCCGACGGCGACCAACAGTACTCCCATCCTGACTCTCCTCCAGTTCACGGCGTCCAGCGAATTCCGACGAGGTGGAGTTTGTCACCCAGCGGGCTTCGTCGCTGATAGGCGTAATCGATGGTCGCACGCCCTAACACCAAACCACCCCCGACGTTCGTCTCCGAGAGGGTCGGTCCGCCCGCTTGGGCCCCCGTCCCCACCCGCCCGACCAAGCCAATCCCTCCAAGTACCACGCCGGCTTCAAGCCCGAGAATCGTGCGTCGGTCGGCATTGTCGGTCCAGATGGTTTCCACGGTCGCGAGAAGCCGTCCGTTCGAAAAGGTGTCGAGCAGGTTCATACTGAAACCCAAGTGCGTCGTGGTCGGCAGCATGAGTCCAGCCCCGTCACCCTGTGCCATGGCGACATTCTGCACCGTAAACGCCAGGGCGGCGATATCGAAGAAGGCCAAGGTCAGCCCAAGATCGGACGTAAATGCCGAGGCGGTCTCACCGGTGAGCCGCTCCTGGCTCAGGTAGCGACCCGAGGCACCAACCGCCACCCCCATGTATCGATACACCGCCGCCCCTGCCACACTCTGATTATTCGATACCGGGTTCCCTTCGGCCAA
>JAJCZW010000025.1 GCA_029262155.1 Gemmatimonadota bacterium | reverse complement strand
GTCCCCAGGGGGAGTGTGTCGGTACCTCCCCTACCTCCACCGATGTCCGGCCGGGATTGCCTCGTGCGCCGGTCACCATCGCCCATCCACCATGAGGATCCGATGACCTTATTGCAAGGACAGACCGCCACCCGGAGCCTCACCATCACCGCTCTGAGCGTCCGAACCTTTGCCGAACTCACCGGCGACTATAACCCGCTCCATTTCGATGAAGCCTTTGCCGCCAGCACCAAGTTCGGGAGGCTCGTAGCCCAGGGGGGTCTCACCACCGGTCTCCTCCATGCGTTAGTCGCGATGGATATGCCGGGTCCGGGGACGGTGTTTCTGAGCCAGAACTGGAAGTTCACCGCTCCGGTCTACATCGGCGATACCATCTCGGCGCGAGCAGAGGTGCGGAGTGTGCACCCGACGAAACCGGTCTGCCAACTCCAGATAGAAGTTCGGCGGGGAGACGGTGAAGTGGTGCTGGAGGGAGAGGCGTGGTGTTACACCTTCCGCGGTGGGGCTCCAACTACACAACGGTGAGGGGGGGAGGTGCAGCCCTCATTCTGCACTTGACAGGTGCGGAGGGGCCGTATACATAGCTAGATAGGTATACCGATTGGAACCCATGGCCAAGCACCGGAACGACATCTTGCAAGGAACGCTGGCCCTACTTGTACTCCGTACCCTCGCCACCCAGGGGCCGCTCCACGGATATGCCGTCACCGGGGCCATCCAGCGGTCTTCCGCGGAGTTATTGCGGGTCGAGGAAGGCTCGCTCTATCCCGCGCTCCACCGGATGGAGCAACAGGGGTGGCTCAAGGCCACATGGGGCATCACCGAAAAGAACCGGGAAGCACGCTTCTACGAGATCACACGCATGGGCCGCACGCAGTTGGCCCGGGAACGGAAGACCTGGGCTCGACTCACCGAAGGGGTAGAGCGCGTGTTGCGCTATGCCTGAGCCGGTTCGCTTCCTGTGGAGGTCCGTATACTCCTGGTTTCGCCGCCTTGTGAACCTGATGCGCCCCAATCGGCTTGCGCACGACATCGATCGCGAGATGGCGTTGCACTTCGCCGAGCGGGTAGACGAATTGATCGCGGGCGGCATGGACGAAGCCGAGGCACGGTGGGAGGCGCAGCGGCGGTTCGGCAACAGAACGATAGTGCGGGAACGTGTGCGCGACGTCGATATCCTGACCTGGCTGGAGTCGTTGTACGCTGACCTGCGGTACGCCGTCCGTGCGCTACGGGCAACTCCCGGGTTCACCATGGTTGCAGTGCTCTCGCTCGGTCTTGGGATCGGAGCCAATACCGGCATCTTCAGTCTCATCAACGCCGTGATGCTGCGATCGCTTCCGGTCACCCATCCCGAGGAATTGGTGCGAGTCACCATGGGAGGGGGCCGAGCGACGTTCACCAACCCACTCTGGGAGCAGATCCGCGACCGGCAGGGCGCCATGGCCGGCGTCCTTGCGTTCGCCGAAGGCTCGTTCAACCTCGCGACCGGTGGTGTAGTCCGACGTGCCGCCGGCACGTTGGTGAGTGGCAGTTACTTCAATGTGTTGGGTGTCGCTCCGGTGGCCGGCCGTGTGCTGACATCGGTCGACGACATGCGCGGCTGCCCCGGCACGGCGGTGCTGAGCCACGGTTTCTGGCAGAGGGAGTACGGTGGGGCCACCGACGTGATCGGTCGCACGATCTCGCTCGACAGCCATCCGTTCGAGGTCGTTGGCGTCACGGCACCAGGGTTTTCCGGTATTCACGTTGGTCGGGCCGCCGGGGTGTTCGTGCCGCTTTGCAGCTTGGACATTTTGCGGGAAAACCGGGGTGCGCTCGATGCGCGGAGTTCGTGGTTTCTGAGCATCTTCGGCCGGATACACCCGGGCGGCACCTTGGCCGAAGCGCAGGCGGGCCTCGCGGTGGTAGCGCGCGGCGTGTATGAGACGACGGTTCCAGGACATTGGACCGCCGACGAGCAGGCAGAGTACAAAGAGGGCACGCTGAGCGCCCAGCCTGCCACCAACGGCCTCTCTACAATCCGAGGGCAGTACCAGGGCGCGCTGTTCACGCTGCTCATGGTGGTGGGCGTGGTGCTCCTCATCGCATGCGCCAATGTGGCCCAGCTTCTCCTTGCCCGCGCCACCGGTCGGCAGCATGAAATTGCCGTCCGGCTCGCGCTGGGCTCTGGGCACGCGCGCTTGGTGCGGCAGCTCCTGACCGAGAGTGTCTTACTGGCGCTACTGGGTGCGATGGTTGGGGTGTTCTTCGCCCGCTGGTCCAGTAGGCTCCTGGTCGGGTTCCTTTCCCAAGGCGGGCGCACGGTCTCTCTCGACCTCTCGCTTGACCTTCGTGTCCTCGGGTTCACGCTCGCGGTGGCCACGGTTGTTGGTATCTTGTTCGGGCTCGCGCCCGCGTGGCGCTCTACCCGGGTGAACCCGCACGCTGCCATGCGTGGTGCAGGCCGCGGCATCATGGGGGAATCGCGCCAACGGTTTGCGAAGGGGATCGTGGTCGGCCAGTTGGCACTGTCACTGGTGTTGGTGATGGCGGCAGGCCTCCTCGTCGGGAGCTTTCGCCGACTTGCAACGATCGACCCTGGCTTTCGCGCTGAGGGCGTGGTTGTGGTCGATGCGAACTGGTCCAACCTGGGTCTTCCCGATGAGCAACACCTGACCTTCGTCCGCGAGTTGCTTGACCGGTTACGCGGGACGCCCGGGGTACGCCAGGCGAGTGCGTCCGTCGTCACCCCCGATTAGCGGAGACGCCTGGAACGACTACGTGGTGGTGGATGGCTTTACGCCACAGAGCGTAAATGATGCGCTGGTGTGGTTCAACGGCGTGACGGATGGCTATCTGGACGCGTTGGGTACTGGCCTGATCGCCGGACGTGACCTCACCCCCCAGGATGGCGCTGGTGCCCCGCCGGTGGTGCTGGTAAACCAGACGTTGGCGCATCACTTCTTCGGCGATGCCAGCCCTCTGGGGAAACAGATCCGCATCAATGAACACGACCGCATCGGTCCCCCGATGGAGATCGTTGGCGTGGTGGAGGACGCCAAGTACAGGCGGGTAGACGAGGAGACGCTCGCCACGGCGTACGTTCCGCTGGATCAGGCCGGGCTGAGGCGCGGGTCGATTCAACTGGTGGTCCGCACCGATGGCGCCCCGGGTACCTTGATACCGGCGGTGACCGAGACGATACGCGAGGTGAACCCCGCGATCGCACTGGTATTCAACACCCTGCGAGACCAGGTGGGGGCGTCTCTCGCGCGGCCGCGACTGTTGGCGACACTCTCGGGCTTCTTTGGTGCGCTGGCCCTCTTGCTCGCGATTGTCGGGTTGTACGGCACGATGTCCTACAGCGTGGCGCGGCGTCGCAATGAGATCGGCGTTCGTCTCGCGCTCGGTGCCGGGCGCGCGGGCATCCTGCGCATGGTCGTGGGTGAGACCAGCAAGGTGGTCGCGATCGGCGTGGCGCTGGGGGCTCTCCTCGCGCTGGCTGCCATGCGCGTTGTCGCTTCGTTCCTGTACGGTGTCACCCCGTCGGATCCGATGACGCTCTCGCTCTCGGCACTGGCGCTTGCGGTGGTCGCGGTGACGGCGGGGTTACTGCCTGCGTGGTACGCTGCGGGTGTTGACCCGATGGTGACATTGCGGGAGGAATAGGCGAGATCATTGCCAGTGGTGCGCAGACGGCATCCGGCAGACGTGATCGGTCTCATGCGACCCGAACCGAAGCACCTGCGCACCGTTGGCCCTCGCACGCTCCAGGGGCACTCAACCCAGTATTGACCGACCGCGGCGGAGGCGGGGCGAACCGCTACCGCCTCGTCCGCTCTCTCCAGGGACGTTCCACCCGGTACTCGCCGACAGCGGTGAGGCCGGCACGCCGCACCCGGACCAGCCTTCGCTGGATCAGATGGGTGATAGCATCTTGGACGGCCCGCTTCGATAAGCCAGTCCCCTCGGCCATCTCCCGGAGGCGAACCGCAGTCCACCCGCCCAATGCGTCGTGTGTGCGCCGCCATAGAAACAAGTAAATGAGGAACGCCGTCGGTCGACGGTCGTGGCCTGTCAGATCCGGCATCAGGCTATCGACGACGTAGGGGTCAATGCCTATCGCCTTCGTCGAGGCTCGGCCCACCGGAACCTCCTATGGTAATGGTTGCCATAGTGAAGAATGCACGCCTTGCATTGCGATCACCAGGTTCCAATTTGAGGGACCCCATCACTCCCGGAGGTACCTCGTGATCAAAGCCGTCAAGTTCGTCACCGTCCCTGCGAAAGATCAGGACCGCTCTCTCGCGTACTTCACCGAGAAGCTCGGTTTCGCTATCGCTACCGATCAACCGTTTACCGACGAGCAGCGCTGGATCGAGCTTCGCATCCCGAGCGCGGAAACCCGGCTCGTGCTGTTCAGCATGAGCAAGGAGATGGATCCGGAAGGGAAGATGACCGGGGTGTCTTTCCTGACCAACAGCGTCCAGGCGACCTATGAGGAGCTTGCCGCGCGGGGCGTCGAGTTCGTACAGGAACCTCAGGAGGCGGACTGGGGCACTGCGGCGGTGTTCAAAGATCCAGAGGGAAATCTCTTCGTCCTGTCGTCGCGGTAGTCCTCTCTCCAAGGCAACCCAGCTACCCACCCACCCAGGGAGACAACGATGGTGCGATCAATCGCTGCGGTCATTGGGGGCTACGTGGTGTTTGCAATTCCCTCCGTCCTGTTGTTCCAAGTAGCGGGTGTCGATCCGCATGGTCCCTCGAGCCTGGGGTTCCGTGGGTTTGGAACCGTGTACGGAGCATCGTTCGGGTTCCTGGCCGGCTACGTCACCGCGGCGATCGCCGCTCGACATCGGATGCGCGAGGCCGCGCTGGTGGCCGGTGTCATGGCCTTGGCAGGGGTCGTATCACTCATCGTCCAACCCGGCGGCGATGCGATCTGGACCCAGGTGTTGTCCATTGTGCTTTTTGCGCCTCTCGTGTTGTTAGGTGCTCGGTCGCGGATCTCTGGCGAGGGGTCTCGGGCGGAACGGTATGGAGACCGATGAAAAGAGGATCAACGGCCCGATCGGTTCGGGCCGCAGGATATCAAGACGAACGGAAGAATATCAGGACTACCACGCTCGGACGCTACGGGGATTCCTGCTCTTTCCCCTTGCTGACGAATCGCCCGATCCTCCACAGAATGACGAGGATGACTCCCGATTCGATGAGGCTGGAGAATGAGGCCCGGCCGGTGACGAGCATCGCGAGGCCAATGATCACACCGAGCCCTACGAGAAGGTCGATCGCACTTCCCGGGCGGAAGGCCCATCCGACGATGGCGCGTTGCCATGGCGTCCACTTCATTCGACTCTCTCCCCAGGAGCATTGTCGGGGCACAGCGTCCCGTGCCCCACCGTTCGGCGTCCCCTAGCATCCCCCGATCTAGGGACAGGTCGCGAACGCATCGGTGTCGACGATTGGGTCGAAGGTCGAGATCGGGAGCGGATTGCTGGCCAGCGCGGCCCCAGTGTCATCCGCGCCGATCACCACGATCGACGTGGTACACTTCGGAATCTCATTGCCGTTGATCGTGAAGGGCCAGAGATACTCGGAGAACCCCGGGTTGGTATTGATGGTCCGGACGCCGAGCGGGCCGAACGGCACCGCAATATCCACCCCATCGATACCACGCTGGACACCGTAGAGTTGAACCCGGGTAAAGGGAATCTGATTCCCGTTCGCCGGGATGAATCCTTGGGCGGTGAACTGCGCCGTGTTGGGAATCCCGTTACAGTCCTGGACCTGCAGCGAGCGACAGACGTTGGTCTGGTTGGCAAACACGACCCACCAGTCCTGCCCGGTTCCGCCAAAGGAGACGGTGGTCGGTGTGACCTGCCCGGCCAGGTCGAGGGCCTGACCGCTCACGTTCAAACCGACATCGCGAGTGGCAGTGTAATACTCCGTCAGGGGGCGAATGACACCGGTGGGGGCGGGGGAACTCGATCCCACACCCTCCAGGCTGGTGATGAGGTTCGGGTAGGTCGTGGTCGCGTCGAAGGTGGTGATCGCGTTGGGGTCCGTCGGGGTGCCGATCCGGGTCGGATCGGCGCCGATCCGGAAGGTGGCTCCGGAGAATTCGATGGACCCTTGCGCGTCAAAGAGATCGACATCGTCGGTGAAGGTGGCTCCGAAGGTAGCCGGTTGGCCCGGGGTAATGGTGGGGGGGCCGAAAATATTGGAGATCGCGGCAGGATTGGGGTCCTGGAAGAACCAGAAGATGGATGGCGCACTCTGGTTCCCGGCGTTGTCTTCCGCCGTGAGGGTTCCCCGGTACTTGCCAGGGGTGGTCCAGTCCACCTTGACTTGGAACCGGTTGTTGCTGAGAGCGAGCGGTGCGACGGCACAGCCCCCGCCGGTCCCATCGCCCTCGACACAGCTGCCGGCGCCGCTGATGAACCGCTCCACACCGAGCATGGCCCGGTTGGGGTTTCCACCGCTCGACGCACCGAGCGAGTTGGGCGGATCGGTGATCTGCAACTCCCAGAAGTTCGAGGTCGTGGGGTTGACGGCCACATCGCCGAGAAGCCCGGGACTGGTGCCGAAAGCAAAGAAGGGTGAGGTATTCTCCTTCCCGACCCCCGCAGGGGACGAGCCCAAGGGATCGAGGAGCGGTTGGGTTGCCATGTTCCCGACGTTGTCTTCGAGGATCAAGTCAAAGAAGATGTCTTGGGCGCCGGTCTCGGGGAGATCGGCCCCCGTGAGGACATTGTTGATGACCGTTCCTCCCCGGGTGGCCCGCCAACTTCCCGCCTTGAATCCCGACCCGCCATCGGTGACCGATGCGGCGCCGTTGGCGTCATCCTGGAATCGGAATCCGATATTGAACGACCAGTGGTCGTTCAATTGCCAGCTATCGTTGACGTAGAATGAGTTTGACCGAATGGGAACGCCCGGATCGGAGGCCCGGTTGTCGGGCCAGGCAACGGAGGAGGGAAGATCCGGGCTTCCCGCCGGGGTGTTGGCGAGGCCGAGGGTGACGTTTGGCCCGCCACCAGCCGGCGTCACGATCGCATCGAGGAAGGTGAGTTCGCCTTCGAAGTTCCCGACCCCACCCGGCGGGGGTTGGTTTGCCGGGATCAGGAAGGTGCCAGAGCGTCCACTACCGAACGGAATGGTGAGTTCCTGGTCGACTCCCGACCCGGTGAACCGGCCTCTCACGGAAACCAGGTTCGCGCCCGGAGTCCCCCGTTCGATGACAGTGGCTCGGCCGCCGAGGTCGCCCCGGAGCCAGCTGACGCCGTTGGCGTCGGTGAAGGACGCAGCTCCCCCGAGTTGATCGACCGCCACGAGGTCGGGGTTGTTCAGGGTAAGAGGTGTGCTGGATGTCGTGCTGCTAATCACAACACCCGGGACCGTCTTCAGAAGCAGGGTGAGGTCGCGGGAGCCGTTGGGAAGGGCGGCAACCAATTCCCCGTTCAACGTACTGGTCGCCTGAGTCGATGCTTGGACCATGATCGGGGTGTCCACCAACAGGGCCGAGCCTGTTTCCGACTCCGCCGACCGCAGGGCACCCGGGGCCCCGATATCGGTGCTTCCAATCACCACCCCATCCATCTGTGCTTCCACCACTCCAACGAAGTTGGCACCGGCACTCAAGGTCGCGTCGACGGTGATCACCCCCGACACGTTGCCGGGATCAATCGGCTGGCCGTTCTGGGTGATCTGATTGATCACCAGCGAGGGGCTTGTGACGGTCACCTGGGCGGTTGCGCTCGCCCCCCCAACCGTGGCGGTGATAGTGGCGCTGCCATCCGCCACCCCGGTCACGACACCGGCGTTGCTCACGGTGGCGATGGCCGCTGCCGACGATGTAAACGTCGGTGCCGCGGTCGAGTTGACCACGGTGGCCGTCAAGGTGCCATTCTCCCCGACGAACAACGACAAGGTGGCGGGTGCCAGGGTGACACTCACCGGAGCTGGGGGTGGCGGCGGCGGTGGTGGGGGGGGTGGGGGCGGAGCAGTCGACCCGCCACCACACGAACTGAGCAGGGTACCAACCAGGAGTGCAGCGCTTAAGCGGATGCCGATTCGATGCGTCGGGGACTGTGGGGTGCCAGTCTCCATAGTGTCAACCTCCTGAGATGGATGCTCGTTCACCTTCCGAGGGCGCGCGATAGCGTCCTACACCTCTCAAATACCGGTAGGCCAGTAGGGGGAGTGAGGTGCAGCGATGGGTACACTACTTAACGTATAACTTGGGGCGATGGTGTCGATTTGGCCAGATGCGTAGTGCTATGATACAGTTGGAAAGGGTGCCGGAATCGGCATCAACACCCACCTGGAGTGCGCGTTAACTCTCCCCCGGGGTCCTCGAGCTACGGACCCTACCAAGCTGACTCTGCGAGATCCAACGCGTGGGCCCGCACATCGGTTGGCCATCCTGCCAAGTGGGTTTCAAACTTCCCACGATCTCCGGCAAAGAGCCCACGGGTTGCCTCTTCGAATCCTGGCAGGTCGCCCCCTAACGCCAACATGAAGCGGTAGACGTTTTCGCGCGCCCGCCGCGTGCGCGTCCCCCCCCTGTCGCTCCGGCGGGCCTCATCGACCAGTTTCCGAAGGGTGACGCTTGCGCCACCGGGTTGTCGGCTGAGCCAATCCCAATGTCGGGGCAGCAATGTCACCTCATGGCCCACAACGCCGAGACGGGGCCGCCCCGGCCCTCGCTTAGCGGCGGGGGGTGGGGAGGAGGGGGGAGAATGGACCGTGCCCCGGACCCGTCGCACAACCTCCAGCACGGTGCCCCGAAGGTCGATCTCGATCGGCTGACTCGTCTCGGCGTCGAGCACGAGGATCGACGGGCTCCCTTGGTCGACCGCCTTCTTAGCCTGGCGGGCCACCTCCGGGAGGCGGCCCTTCGCGATGCAGCGGTGCCCGTCGAACGCGATGGCATGGTGGGCCGATTCGGTGGACGGCGGCGGGCTTGAGCTTGGCATAGATATAATATTATCCGTATAATATTAGTTGTCAATATTATCCGGGTAATAAGGGGCTACTACGCTCCGACCGAGTGGTCTTGGAATTGGCCTCCACACTCGGAGGGGATATGATCTGTCCTCAAGTTGAGTTGAGTCTGCCGTTGGACCTCTGTTGAACACGAGCCTGCATCACAAAACACACCCAGGGAGACACCGGAATGTGTGAACCGATCCTGCCCAACCCCCTTGAGCCCAGGCTTCGCCGCCTCGAGACGACGAATCGGAGACTGTTGACCGCCCTCGCCATTGGGAGCGGGCTCATTCTGCTTGGGGCGAGTCGGGTGGGGAGGCAGGGTGTCTCGACAGTGGTTCGGACTCAGGCGGTTGAGGTGGTGGATGCGGCCGGTAAGGTACAGGCTCGACTGGCGGCGACCGCAGCCGGGCCCGAGTTGCACTTCCTGGACGGAGAGGGTGTCGTCCGAGCGACGTTGGAGCACGGGCCCGATGGGACCGCGCTCTACTTCATGGATACAGTAGGCACCACACGGGTTGGCGTTGCCCAGTTCGCCCATGGGGGTGGTGGCGTGGCGCTTCATGGAGAGAAGTCCAAAGGAGCAGCGGTGCTCTATCTCAAGGATGCTGCCGGGTCACTCACGTTCTATGGGACTGATGGAGCGGTCGAAGGTCGACTCCCCAGCCGGTGAGGTGGGACACGCCACTTTGTTCTCAGGAGAACTCATGGTGAAGGGCAGGGTGCCACCGATGGAGGATCGTCGCTCCAGTGAGGGCGAGGACTGGGGTACCAATCCCGATCAGGAGGGCCCATGGAACACCTCCCCATGAATGGCTCGGTGTCTGGGCCCCTGCTCGGAGAAGCCACTGCCAGTAGTCGGCGAAGATCGAGCCGAACAGCAGCACGACACCCAGGCTGACGATAGGGCCGATCGATCCGAGAACCGACCGGGCACGGATCATCCGCCGCCCTGCGGATAACAGGTCGAATCGTCGGGTGATGCTCCAGATGAGGAGGACACCGACGAGCACACTGACCACGGAGTATTGCAAGGCGTCTCCTGCACGCGCGGGTGCAGGCATGTCGGTACGGTAGGCCGAGAGACTTAAGCCCATCACGCGAATCAGAATGAGGGTGGTGTGGGCGATAGCGTAACCCACTAACGCAACACACCAGCGGCGGTAGAATCGGGGCGGACGGTGCGCTTGACTCATCTCTTGGGCGAGCACAGTGGGTTGGCCCACCTGCGATCGTGCCACCGACACGGCCGCGGCCAGCGCGTCACCGTCCTCGAGCCGGGCCGAGACGATATCTCGAAAATGCTCGCAGAGTTCGTGGACATCGTCCGGACGGATCGCGTCGATCTCGTCGAAGTCGCGGCGCCACGTGGCGACGGCCTCGTCTACGCAGTGCGATCGGCCAGGTGCCATGCTCTCCTCAACGTGCGGTCTACCACGGTCCACTGTTCTCGCTCCTCCTCGGCGGCTTCACGTCCCCGACGGCTGAGTTGGTAATAGCGCCGTCGCCGGCCCTCGTCGGAGACCCCCCATCGGGAGGTCACCAGCCCATCGCGTTCCAGGCGGCGAAGCACCGGATAGAGCATTCCATCCGACCAGGTGATGTCACCGTGCGACATCTCACGAACCTGGCCCAAGAGGGCGTAGCCGTAGGTCTCTCCCCGACACAACACGGCGAGGATCAGGGGGCGACTGGAGGCCGCGACCAATTCCTTCGGGGGCACAGAGTTCTCCTTTGGTGGCAGGTACCACGCTTTACTATACATAGCATTGACAGGTATATCAACGGTCGATAGAATGCATAGCAGCGCAATGTATGATGGCAACCTTTTCCCGGAATGAAGACATGGTAACTCTCCGCATGGTCCTGGCGATTGCCGCCGCCGCCCTCCTCGCTCCGACCGCCTCACTCCACTCGCAGCGGCGGCATGTGGTGCCGGGTGACGTGTCGGTGCAGGGGAGCCGGATAGAGCCCTACACCAATGCATGGCGAATGATCCAGCGTCGGCCCGACGGCACCGTGCAGCCGATCGGCAGCTGGCTCGATTCGGTGGATGTGGTCCTTCTCGGCGGAGTGGAGTACCTCCGGCGGATCCAGACGTCGCTCGATCGCGAGGGGGGGGTGCAGAACCGGCAGGTGCATATCGTCAATCGGGCCAGCATGGTCCCGCACCAAAGCCATACCGACGCGCAAGGGAGGACGAAGCAGTTAGCGTTTGGTCCCCAGGCGATCGTAGGATCGGTCTCCTTCGTCCCCGGTGCTCCCGCCATGGAGGTCCGGACGGAGAGCCCCGCGCCGGCGTTCGACTTCGAGATCGCAGGTGTATTCCTGGTCGCACTATACCTCCAGCCGGGTGACACGGTAGAGTTTCCCTCCTACACACTCGAACCGACCGGTATGACCGATGCAGGCCTCCCGAAGGGTATGCGGGTCGTCTCCGAATCGATCACCGCCGTGGCCCACGCCGCCGAGTCGGTACGAGCGGGATCGCTGGGGGAACTGGAGGCGACGCGGGTGGTGGTCCCTCGGGGGGGGAGGCGCACACTGACCTTCTGGTTGGCGGAGCAAGCGCCGTACATCGTCCGGCTGAGTGTTACCACTCCACGAGGTACTATTATTTGGGAGATGCTTTGACCGCAAAGGTGAAGGCCATCGTGGCGTTCCTCCCAACCGTCCTCCGGCTCTTGTTTGGAGTGATGCTTCTCTTCTCGGGCTGGACCGGACTCCACCGCCCGGACTTGGCCGGATGGCTTGCGGAGCAAATCAACAAGGCCCTCGCGGCCGGAACGCCGTTCGGATTCTACCAGGGGTTCTTGCGTGCTGTGGTTGTGCCCCACTTCGGTCTTTTCGCGGCACTGGTGACCGTGGGTGAGTTCCTGAGCGGCCTCTCGATCCTGTTTGGTGCGGGGCATCGTTTGGGTGCGGCTGTCATCACCTTCCAGTTTGTGAACTACGGGTTGCTTGGAGGACCGACGGGAATGCTGTCCCACGGAATCATGATCGCCCTCGTCATCATCCCGGTGTTCTTCCACTCGGCCCGACGATTCGGAGTTGATCGTTGGCTCTACGCCCGGTGGCCCACGGCTCGAATCTGGTAGTCCATACCCCCCACCTTGGTCAGGTGCTCGGGCGGTAACCGAGTCCCTCGTCGGAGTTACGGCGCGACCCGAATCACCACCCGTCGATTCTCCTGACGTCCCTCCGGCGTCGTGTTGTCTCCCACCGGTACCGCTTCACCTTTCCCCGCCGACGAGAGTCGCGCTTGGTCGATGCCGTTCGCTACCAAGTAGGCGACGACCGCTGCCGCGCGTCGCTCCGACAGTTCCTGGTTATACCCATCCTCGCCAACACTATCGGTGTGTCCTTCAATGACGATGCTGAGTTCGGGGTGATCGCCCAGGGTGCGGAGCATCTCCGCGAGGACCGGGGTGGATTCCGGACGGAGCCCAGCGGCATTGAAGTCGAAGAAGATGCCGCGGGTGGTGAAGGTTCCCGTCTCCATCAAGGATTCATAGAGCTTGTCGAGCCCGACGGCCACAGTGATATCGCTGATGTACGTATGCCGGTTCCGGTTGCCGGTCATCCGAAACTCGATGAAGTTCCCGGCGTCGAAGTTGGCGTTCGGAATCAGGGCCGCGCGCTCGGTGCCGACATACAGAATCGCATTCTGTCCATCTACCTGCAGCTTTACGGGCGTGAGTTCCTCCGCCATGCTCCAGAATCCCCCGAGGTGGGAAACGGACGCCCCCTGGAGGAAGATGCCCGACTGTTGATAGAGGTTGAGGTAGTGATGCTCGTATTTGCTGGTCGCCGTTTCCATCGGTCCGGTAAACACCCTGGTCACCATGTTGGGTGCGCCCAGCTGGAGCGAGAATTCGACGGTGAAGTCTTCCGGGAGTGTCTCGGGCAAGAGAACGCGGAAGGTGCTCGCGCTTGAGACTTCGAGCACTTTCTTCCCGTTCTGCTCCACCAACTGCATGTTGCCGTTCACAAACTCAAGCTGACTGCCGGGGAAACGTCCGACGGGTTCATCCGAGAAATCGGTGGCCTTCCACACATCGCGCCCCGGCACGAAGTCATAGTTACGCCACACCCCTTCGCCCGGTTGCTCAGTGCGTGCCTTGGCTTTCTCCGGGTCGGAGATTGGGTTGCCCTTCTCGTCGGTGATGGGCTCGCCATCCGTCCCCACGATGACAACCTTGTCTCCATCCTTCTTAGCCTTCTCCACGCACGCAGTGTCCTCAATGGTACAGCGCACGGCTTTGTCGAGCTTGTCGACGACGGTGTCTTCGGCCTTCTTGACCGCCTTCTTGAGTCGACCGACTTGGCCGTATCCTGGAGTCGGAGCGATGGCGGTGTACACGAACAATATCAGAAGGGCGCCTACTCCTCGAGACAAGCGCATGGGTGATCTCCTCGGCAGTGGTGCGGGATTCTCCTTATGGTAGCCCGCTCCGGCGGGGTAGGCTAGAGTCCCGGGCGACGCGTCCTGAAGGCGTGTCGCTTGAGCTTTAGTGGTCCGAAGTAGCTTCCTTGCCCAGAGCGAGACGCCCGGGGCCCTGCACCGCGAGCAGGGTAAGGATTCCGAGGACCAGGAGATCCCGTTCGAGCCCAGGTTTCATCCCGCCGGGGAGTTGCACGGTGATGAGAGCGCCCATGATCACGCCAGCCAGAGTCGCCACAGCCACCCGATGCGTCTTGCGGACGAAGAGCAGCGTGGTTGCCACGACTTCGACCCACCCGGTGATCGGGCCAAGGATGCCGGGAAGGCCCCAGCCTTCAAACTTGGTGATTGCACCGGCGGGGTTGAACGCCTTGGGAATGCCATGCCAGAGGAAGATGAAGACGACCAGTATCTGAAGCAGGCTGAGTACCCAAGCAAGCGTGTCCTTCCGCACCGTGAAACTCCTTCTTGGCGAACAAATATCTTCGACACACGCCGCGGTGACGTGCCCGGTGAGGGTATACGCCGTGGAAGCAAGACCGGTTTGTCCCGGATGCTTCAGTGCCGAGATGCGGGTCTTGTCCCTTCCCGATAGGCAGGCCTGTCGGTACCATCTCTCCTTGGCCCGTGTGCACCCTTTTGCAAAGGAGTTTGTCGTGCGATCCCTCCCACTCCGCCTACTCGCTGGTTCGGTTATGGTGCTTTCGCTTGCCTGCAGCACCGCCGAGCCAACTCAATCGACCGATGAGATGTTGGTCGCCGCTGAGGCGTTGGACGAAGCCTTTGTCACCGCCTTCAACCAGGGCGACGCCAACGCGATGGCGGGCCTCTATTGGAATAGCCCCGACGTCGTCTCCTATCTGCCCGATGTGCTCGAGGTCCGTGGTCACGACGCGATACGGGAAGCCAACGCCCTCTCTTTCGCCGCCGCGCCGGGTGCCCAGCTGGAGTTGACCGAAAAGCATCTGATGGCGGCCGGTGACGTCGTGATTGGATGGGGTTTGTGGAGGATCTCCATTCCCACCGCCGATGGCGAGCCGGTGGAGTTGATTGGTCGCTACACCGACGTTAAGGCCGAGCGCGACGGGAGGTGGGTCTATCTCCTGGACCATGCATCGATGCCGCTTCCCCCGCCCGCATCGAATTAGCGCGGTCTCCTTACTTTGAACTGTACGGACACGGCCTGCAGTGTCCGTACAGCCGCTCCCGGCACCGATGCCGACTGACGCTTCACATCGGAGAGGAATCGGAAGCGCTGGCGGCGGCCCTCGTCGGGCACTACCCTCTTGAGCCATGGGGTCCACTACTCCACAACCGGCGAACCATGCCATCCCGATCGATGAGCCAGAGGCAGACGCACGGCTTGTGGCCCAAGCCCAGCAACAACTTCCCTATGATGCGACGGCGTTTGCACTCCTGGTGCGCCGCTATGAACCCACCGTCTATCGGATGTGCGCGCAATACCTCAACTCCCCCTATGATGCGGAAGAGGTCACGCAGGACGTCTTCCTGAGGGTGTTCCATGGCCTTCCACGGTTCGAAGGGCGTTCGTCATTCCGGACCTGGCTCTTCCGGATCGCCCGGAATGAGTCAGCCACGCGCTACCGCAAGCTCAAGGTCCGGCAGGAACGAGGCCAGACCTACGCCGACGCAGAACGACAGGGGCCACCCTCTGTTGTCGAACCGGTTGGTATCGACAGTGGATACCACGGGGTGGTGGGACAGGTGTTGGATCAGCTGGGAGAATCGGACCGTGAGGTTTTGATTCTCCGCCACGTCGCTGAACTCTCCTTTGACGAACTCGCTGAGGTCTTGGGCGTCAGCCTGAGTGCGGCCAAGATGCGCCTGTACCGGGCAGAAGAACGTTTTCGTGGGATCGCGGATCCCCCATTGTGACTTTTTCGCGGTTTCCCCCGGTCCATGATTATGGAGGCGTATGAAAGAGCTTTTTGATCGCGACCGGGAGGCGTTTCCCGATCCGGCAGGTCATGACAGGCGATTGAATCGGATTCTGCGGCGCACCCGGAGACGGGTTGCCGCCCGAGATCTCTTGAATCTCGGACTCGGCCGATTTGGCGTCTTGGCGCTCGCACTCGGCCTCCTGGGGTTTGCCGTTGCTCGGAGGATCCGGCGCGGCTCCCCGACCGACCCTCACAGGGAGAGATCCACATGACCTGGAATTGGACTGACACGATCCTAGAGGCAATGTCCCAGATGGTGACGCGGGTCATCGCCTTCATCCCCGACTTCGTCGGCATGCTGCTTTTGCTCGGCGTCGGCTACTTGGTGGCCAAACTGGTGCAGCGGATTGCTTCGGTCCTCCTTCGGCGGATAGGCCTTGACCGGGCGTTGGAGCGAGCCGGTGTTCAGACCGTCCTGCAGCGGGCCCAGATTAGTGGTGCGCCGTCTGAGTTTGTGGGACGGTTAGTGTTTTGGATCCTGATGTTGACGTTCTTGGTTTCGGCAGCGGAGACTCTTGGCCTGACCGTCGTCTCCCAGACGATCACGGGGATGGTCGGGTATCTCCCGAACGTCATCGGGGCCACCGTGGTGACAGTGGTTGGTTTGTTGGTTGCACGGCTGGTTCGCGATGTGGTCCGGGCTGGCGCCGCCGGGCTGGGCGTGGACCATGCCAACGTCGTGTCGAGTCTGGTGCATGGTCTCCTCATTGTGATTATTGCAAGCGTTGCCGTGACTCAGCTTCGGATCGAGACTCAACTCCTCAACGCAGTGCTCTTGGTGGTCCTGATTACGGTTGGAGCCGCCCTGGCCATCACCGTGGGTCTTGGAACCCGGGAAGTGGTCCACAACCTGATCGCTGGGATCTACGCCCGCGATCTCCTTGAGCCAGGGTGTCAGGTTACCGTGGAGGAGAACTCGGGGATGCTCGCCGAGGTGGGTGCGGTCACGACGACCCTTCGGAAGGGGAGTGGAGAGCAGCTACACGTGCCCAACGCCAAACTCCTCCAACTCGTCGTTACCTCGAGTGCCAAGTCCGGTGGAGATCTGGGATAGGGCTCCTCCGGCCAAGGAGTGATGGTGCCCCGACCCGAGGCTGGGTAGAATCCAGCCTTGGGCGGGGACGCCACACCGGAACCCAACGGCTCGGCTGAGTCCTACTCGGGCGGTCCGTTCTCAGGCGCCCTGGTGCTCTTCGTCCGCCCCGAATTGGCCTAGATCTTGCTTTTCTAGTCCTTCCTATAGGGTCTCGCGGGATGCCTTCCTTGAGGGGAAGGTTGCGTTGTCGTAGCGCTGTTCCGCCTTTCGGAATCCTCCTCTCGGGGCTGCATTGATTTTTCAATCCCTAACCTTCTTCGTCTTTTTTGCCATCGTGTTCGGTTTCCACCGGACGCGGGCGCCCTGGTCGGTTCGGAAGTTTGCGCTCTTGGCAGGATCATACCTCTTCTACGCAGCATGGAATCCCCCCTTCGCTCTCCTCCTCGTCGGATCCACGGTAATCGATTGGAGCGTTGGCCGTGCCATGCCAGGCTCAACTGCAGGGCGACGCAAGCTCCTGCTGATCACCAGCCTCACATCCAACCTGGGCGTGTTGGCGGCATTCAAGTATGGCAACTTTCTGATTCACAACTTTAGCCTGGCCATGGATGCATTGGGGGTACCGTTCGAGCCGATGTCATGGAATGTGGTGCTGCCCGTTGGCATTTCCTTCTATACGTTTCAGACCTTATCGTACACGATCGATGTCTATCGACAGAAGATTGAACCGTGGCACTCCTTCCTCGATTTCGCCCTCTTCGTCTCCTTCTTTCCCCAATTGGTCGCCGGGCCGATTGTGCGTGCCTCCCATTTCCTGCCCCAATGCCTGACTCCGCGTCGGGCAACCAGTCGCGAGATCAGTTGGGGCGCGACACTCCTCCTGGTTGGGCTCTTTCAAAAGGTGATTCTGGCCGACGCGTTGATGGCACCGATTGCGGATCTCGTGTACGCCGATGCGGGGCGCGCCGGGTTCCTTGATGCGTGGATCGGGACGCTCGCGTTCTCCGCCCAGATCCTCTTTGATTTCGCAGGGTACTCGACCTGCGCGATTGGGGTGGCTCTTATGTTAGGGTTCGAGCTGCCGGATAACTTTCGGGCACCCTACGCCGCCCGAGGGTTCTCAGATTTTTGGAAGCGATGGCACATCTCACTGTCGTCGTGGCTCAAGGATTATCTCTACATCCCTTTGGGGGGGAATCGACGGGGCCCGCGTCGTACCGACGTCAATCTGATGGTAACGATGTTGCTTGGCGGTCTCTGGCACGGGGCGGCATGGCGGTTCGTCATCTGGGGGGCGTTACATGGCCTGTATCTCCTTCTTGAGCGCCACCTTCGGAACATCCCACGACTGGTTCGCCTCGGGGGATGGAAGGGCGCGAGACCGCTTATCATGCTGGCGACCTACGCCGGTGTGTGCTTGACCTGGGTCTTTTTCCGGGCGGAAACGTGGGGCGATGCGCTCAGTCTTTCGTTGGGGATGATGGGGTTCGTGACGAACTCGGCAATCGTGATCGGGCCGGCGAACGTCCTCCTCGTCGTCGGGGTCACCATCGGCCTCCTCGGGTGGCACGCATGGCTGCGTGATTCCAGTTTTGAGGAGCGCTGGCAACAGTTTCCTGTTTGGCTCCGGGTTGGTCTCGTAGGGTTCATGGCATTTCTACTCGCTGTCACCACGGTGGACGATCGTGCCTTCATCTACTTCCAGTTCTAGACGCCGGACACCGGTTCACGATCCTGGGCCGGTATGGCTCGGGGGCCTGGTGATCGTGGTTGTCCTCGCCGGCCTCTGGACTGCCGGCTGGAGCAGACGCGGGTTCCAATCAGGTGTCCGCGACACACCGGAACGATGGGCTTTGGCCAAGATGACCGTGACCTCCCACTCCACCGTGGTGGTCGGTACATCCAGGTCGTTGTCCGCGCTGGATCCATCGGTGTGGAAAGTGACATCGGGACACCCACTGATTCACCTCGGACTCCTCGGTGTCTCGCCCGAACAAACGCTGGATCTGCTGGCCCATGACCCGTCCTTCGTTGGTACGGTGCTGGTGGATTTCGCACCGTATTGGATCTTCAATCTCCGACGGAACGCACGGCTCGGAAACCAAAACTTTGCTGCTGCGCAGGATGCCTGGAAGACACTCCAGAGCAGCCCGTCGCGTCGTTGGGAGGGATGGCTTCGTCGTCGTGCCCCACGCCTTCCGCTCCGACACCCGGACTTGAATTGGCCTGGTCTCCTCTCCGCGGCACTGCGAGGTAGGCTCCCGCGTGTTCCCAATTCCACTGCCCGCGACGACCGATTCCATGCCCATCGGTTCAGCCCGCGAAACCCCTTCTCGAAAGATCTTCGCGACACCTACCTGAATGAGGGAGCGGACGATACCGTCGCGGAACGGGATAGTATTCTGGCTGGTCTTCGCGAGGACGTGAATGCGATTCACTTGCGCGGTGGCAAGGTTGTGTTCCTGCTCATACCGACCTGCGGAGAGGTTCGCGATCTAGAGGAGATCCGGTATCCCCGGGTCGATTACTGGGAGGTGGCTCGTCAGACGATCGATGCTGTGTTCCTTGATGACACCGATCCCGCGCTCGATAGGGAATGGCGCTGCGCTGACCTCGACCATCTCGATGAACATGATGTACCGGCCTATACGAGGGCCGTCGCCGAGCGGACGCAGGCGATGATCGATCCGGTTGACCCACAACGCCCATAGACGTTCACTTGTGGCTGGCCGCGCGGGTATTGAGACGATTGGAGGACGGCGCAGGCTAGCCCGTTTCTTGCACGATCCGACGCGGGCGGCCCCCGATGTTGTGACGGCGCAACACGATGCCCTCGGTACCCGTCCCGGTAGCGATTTATTCGTAGGCCCCAACGATCCTCTCTCCGGACACATCGTACGGAGTTGGGCAGTCATGGAGTTGGTGTGACCGGTTATGTACTCGGCATCTCCGCCTATTATCACGATAGCGCTGCGGCCCTGCTCGCCGACGGCGAGATCGTTGCTGCTGCGCAGGAAGAACGCTTCACCAGGGTCAAGGGTGATGCTTCCTTCCCCGACCATGCTGTGAGATACTGTCTCGACACCGCCGGGATCGATGTTCCCGATCTCCAGGTGGTTGGGTTCTACGACAAGCCGATACTCAAATTCGAGCGAATTCTCGAGTCCTATCTAAGCGCGGCACCATCTGGGTTCGGTTCGTTTCGCTTGGCCGCGCCGCTCTGGGCAACCGAAAAGCTCTTTCTCGATCGTCAGGTTCGGCGAGCACTCACGTGGGACGGCGATATCGCATACGCTGAGCACCACGAATCGCACGCCGCAAGTGCCTTTTACCCTTCACCGTTCGAGGACGCGGCGATCCTGACCATTGATGGTGTGGGGGAGTGGGCGACGACGTCTCTTGGAGTTGGTCACGGCAGCGAGATTGAGATTCTGCAGGAGATGCACTGGCCGGATTCACTCGGTCTCCTCTACTCCGCGTTCACCTATTACACCGGGTTCAAGGTGAACTCTGGTGAATACAAGGTGATGGGGCTGGCACCGTACGGTACGCCGAAGTACGTCGATCTGATTCTGGATAAACTGATGGACCTTCGGGACGACGGTTCGTTCCGCCTTGACCAACAGTACTTCAACTACGTGGACGGGCTCACGATGACGAGTGAGGCCTTTCACACACTCTTTGGCGGTGCGCCCAGACGGCCGGAAAGCAAATTGACGACGCGGGAGATGGACCTAGCTCGGTCGGTGCAGGTTGTATGCGAAGAGGTGATGCTCAGGATGGCGCGTACGGCTCACCAGGAAACGGGACTTCCCAGACTCTGCCTCGCCGGTGGTGTCGCACTGAACTGTGTGGGGAATGGTCGCGTCCTCCGGGAGGGTCCCTTCGAGGAGTTGTGGATTCAACCGGCCGCGGGCGACGCCGGTGGTGCGCTCGGGGTCGCCCAACTCGCATGGCATCGATGGCTCGACAAACCAAGAGCTACACCTACCACTGGGCGAGACCAGATGCAGGGTGCTCGTTTGGGGCCGTCCTTCTCGCCGGATGAGATCGAGGCCAGTCTCCGCACGTTCGGCGCATCCTATGTGCGGTTGGACCCGTCTCCTCTGGCCGAACAGACCGCGGCCTTACTGGCGGACGAGAAGGTGGTCGGGTGGTTCGAAGGGCGCATGGAATTTGGCCCCCGTGCCCTTGGCGCGCGGAGCATCTTGGGCGATCCGCGCAGCACCACCATGCAGGCGCAAATGAATCTCAAGATCAAATTCAGGGAGGGGTTCCGTCCGTTTGCCCCGAGCGTGTTGCGTGAACGGGTCGCCGAGTGGTTTGAGTTGGATCAGGCGTCTCCCTATATGCTCCTCGTTGCTCCAGTGAAGACCGAACGTCAGATTCCGATGACCGAAGGACAACAACGATTGTGGGGGATTGAACAACTCAATGTTCCCCGGTCTGACATCCCCGCGGTGACGCATATCGACTATTCGGCCCGGGTGCAAACCGTGGAGCGAGACACATGTCGACCTTACTACGACCTCATCGCCGCGTTCGATCGTCTGACCGGGTGCCCGGTTGTGATCAATACGTCGTTCAACGTGCGGGGTGAGCCCATCGTGTGTACGCCGGAAGATGCCTACCAGTGCTTTATGCGTACAGATATGGATGCCTTGGTGCTCTGGCCGTTCCTCTTACACAAGAAGGATCAACCGGTTTGGAAGGAGGCAGTCGATTGGCGCACCACGATTCAGCCCGACTGACCACCAGAGATCTGCGCGATTTCGGGCTCAAGACCGGAGGAGCCTTTCTTGTCCTCGGTGGGCTTATGTTCTGGCGAGAGCACCCGATCGGTGCCTGGGCGCTCGGGGGCCTTGGTGCTTTTCTGGTGGTCGGTGGGTTGGCGGGTTGGGGCCTGCTACGCCCGTTTCACAAGGGCTGGTTTGCTTTCTCCCATGCGCTCTCTCGGGTGACGACACCGATCCTTCTCGGGATACTCTACTTTGGGGTGCTGACGCCCATTGGTGTGATTCTCCGTCTTGCCGGAAAGAATCCCCTCCGACACCAAGCCGGGCAGTATGGCTACTGGCATCGGCGCGCCGAAGGTCAGCGGCAGCGTCGGGATATGAACCGGCAGTTCTAGGCTAAGGAGAACACGATGAGCAGAACAGGTCTGATCGGTGAACTCTGGCAGTATATGCGGACGCGCCGGAAGTGGTGGCTTATCCCGCTGTTGTTTGCCATGTTGTTTCTTGGTGCCCTCCTGGTATTTGCGGAAGGGTCGGCACTCGCTCCGTTTATCTATACGATCTTCTAACTGTATGGATACAGCTCCTCCGTCCCCTCGCTCTCCTGGGCTCCGCCGGATCCTGGCGATCCTTGGTATGGTGAGGACCTTGTGGGACGGATTCGGCCTCACGCTCATCTTGATCGTCATCGGACTCTTCCTCTGGGTCGGGGGGCGTACCGTGGTTCGCGCATTGACCAGCGAGCCACCATTGTCACCGTCCCCGATCGAGTCCGCCCCCTGGGGGGCCCAGTTTACGGAGGAATTCGAACACAGCCTTCACATGCGGTGGGAGCCGTTTCTGTACTGGCGGCGGCGACTCGTGACGGGGGACTATGTCAATGTGGATGCCCGTGGTTTGCGGAGAACAGTCATTCCCGGGACCAGCGACTCGATTGTAGGCACAGTGTTTTTCTTAGGCGGATCGACGATGTGGGGGACGGGGCAACGGGATGCCTATACGATTCCCTCTCTGGTCTCTCGGCACCTCGACAGTGCGGGGTGGCGTGGATTGGACATCGTGAACTACGGAGAGAGTGGGTATGTGTTCACCCAGGAGGTCATCCAACTCATGGTGGCCCTGCGGGATGGTGCCCGGCCCGACGTGGTCGTTTTCTACGACGGAATCAACGATCTTGCCGCAGGGTTGATGAATGACAGGGGTGGGTTGCCCCAGAACGAAAGCCGCCGGGCCTTGGAGTTCAGTATCGGTCGGTTGCTGTCACTGCGCGGTTGGCGTGAGATGCAGGACGTTCTGGCCAGCGGGGTGGCTCGATACCGTCATCCTCTGGGATTGACGGCAGACACGTTGCTCAGGAGCGACCATGCCGCAAGTGATCTTGCCCAGCGTGTGGTGGAGAGCTATGCCAGCACCTCTGCCGTGGTCGAAGCTTTGGCACAACGCTATGATTTCCGCGTCGTCTATGTCTGGCAACCCACCCCGGGGACCACAACAGACAAGGTGCTGACTCCCTACGAATCTGCCCTCTTCAGGGCCGACGCGCTTACGGGGCTTTCGCGGTTCTTGTTGCCACTGAGCCGCGCTGCCGCCGTGGTCGTCGACTCTGCCATGGAGGCCCACGTGCCCGGTCGGTTCCTCAACCTATCAGCGCTTTTCAATCGTGACACAAGCGCCGTGTGGGTCGACGCCATCGGTCACGTGACGGAAGCGGCGAACGAGCAAATTGCCCGTGCGATGGCCCCCATCATCCTCCACCTGCTCGGCCCGGTTCCGAAGTAACGCGCTTTCCGGATTCGGTACTTCGCCATGGTGGGGCCACCAGTCCCGGGCTAGCTTCCCGGTGACATGATCCACGCCCACGACGCACTCCTTCGGCTGCAGGAGGGAAATCGCCGATTCGTCGCCGACGTACGGAGCCACGCTGAACGCGCGTCCCGAATCCGTCCGAGCGACTTGATCGAAGGCCAGGAGCCATTCGCCATCATCCTGGGGTGCTCTGACTCCAGGGTTCCCGCCGAAATCGTGTTCGACCAAGGGTTGGGCGATCTCTTCGTCATCCGGGTCGCTGGGAATATTGTCGCGCGGTCGCAAATCGGCAGTGTCGAGTTTGCCGCCGATCGATTCGGTACTCGCCTGGTCGTGGTCTTGGGACATTCGCGATGCGGCGCCGTCCTCGCGACCCTAGAAGATCTGGCGCGTCCATCCGGCGAGCGGTCGCCGAATCTGCGATCCATCGTCGATCGGATTCGCCTTACCGTGCTTCCCTTACTTGACGCCGAACCCCGACTCTCCCCCGACGTGTTGGCCGAGCGAGCGGTGCGAGCGAATATCCACGCTTCGGTGAGCCAACTCCAGCATGGCTCGGAATTGGTGGAGCGACTGGTGCAAGAGGAAGGATTGTTGATTGTCGGTGCGGAGTATTCACTCGCGACCGGCGAGGTGCTGTTCCTCGCCGGGGAGACCGGAACGCCGTAAGGGTTTCGGGTTGTTCGACTCAGCGCGTCTCAAGCCACTGCCGCCCGCTCACCAGCACGGCCAACAGGTCTTCGCTGCTCCGGCCTGCCGCCTCCGCCGCAAAGTTGGTTACGACCCGGTGCCGTAATACCGAACTCGCCACCGCCTCGACATCTTCAACATCCGCCATTGGGCGGCCATCCATCGCCGCCCGCGCCTTGGCACCGAGGATCAGGTACTGGGAAGCACGAGGACCGGCACCCCATTCGACAAACTCCTTGACCTCGGGTGGGGCATCTTCGTCAGTTGGGCGGGTCATCCGGGTGAGCGCGACCGCCGCCTTGATGAGGCTCCGGGACACGGGAATCCGCCGCACCAACGATTGCATGGTCCGGAGCGTATCGGCATCCAGCGCCGATTGGATTTGAACGGAGCGTGATCCCGTCGTCTGCTCCACGATCGCTTCCTCTTCCGCGCGGGTCGGATAGTCGATACGGAGCTCCAACATGAAGCGATCGAGTTGAGCTTCAGGGAGGGGATAGGTCCCCTCCTGCTCAATAGGGTTCTGCGTTGCCAAGACGAAGAACGGATCGGGGAGTGGGTAGGTGGTGCCCGCCGCCGTCACCTGGTGCTCCTGCATCGCCTGGAGGAGCGCCGCCTGGGTCTTCGGTGGAGTGCGGTTGATCTCGTCGGCCAGTACGACATTGGCAAAGATGGGGCCCTGCACGAAGCGAAACGATCGGTGCCCTGTGGCAGGATCCTCCTCCACGATCTCGGTGCCGGTAATGTCTCCCGGCATCAAATCGGGGGTGAACTGCACTCGGTTGAACGAAAGTGCCAACGCCTCGGCGACGGTCTGGACCATCAGCGTCTTGGCGAGACCGGGGACACCGATCAGGAGGGCATGTCCACCACCCAGGATGGCGGTGAGAATGCCGTCAACCACTCGATCCTGCCCGACAATCCGGAGGCCGATCTGTTTCCGAAGATCCGAAATTGACCTGGCGAGGTGGGCGAGCAGGGCGACATCGTCAGAAACGTTGGGGTGGGGCGAAGTGAGGTTGGTTCGATCGGCAGTGGTCATCTGACTCTCAGGAAGAGAAAACAAGCCGTGGGCGGCCCCTGGGACCATACGCGGCGGTGGCTCGTGAAGTTACTTGGTGCGTACATGTGGTGGCACCGCCAGTGTCAACGGGGATGGTCTGGAGGCTCCCGTTTCCTGGTCATTCGGGTGCTTGGTCGGAGCTTGCGAAACTTTTCACAAAGTCCTAGTTTTGGCCCGTGATTGACGGCCCTACGCAGGATAAGGGTATGGCAGAAGGGCAGAAGTATCTTGCCCTGGGGCTTAAGTTCGCCGCCAGCATTGTCTTCTTCATGTTGGCCGGATTGGCCCTGGATCGTTGGCTGGGGTGGACCCCCATCCTCACGCTGGTCGGAACCGTAGTTGGGGCGGTGTTGAGTTTCCTCAACATCTACTGGGCTCTGATCCGAGATGAACCGGGGAGCCAGCGGTGAAGACGTTGCTGGTTGGTCTTGGTCTGACCGTTGTGCTGGCCGTCGTCTTTCACTCTATCTGGGGGAGAGTGGCGGTGCTCCCGACGGTGGTGTTTGGTGGGCTTGCCACCGCGATCCAGCTGGCGTCCGGCAGCGCGTTGCGCGGAGCGGATGCGCTCCCGTTTGGAGGGTTTGTTGCCCAGTATGGGAAAGGGATGCTCTACCGGATCGGTGGTGTGATACTGATCGCGGTGGCGGTGGTGGTGAATCGAGACCTGTTTCCGCCGCTTCCGACGGCATTTGGCTATCTGGGGGTCCTTCTCCCCCTTCTGTTTCTCGAATGGCGGTCATTTCGATGATGCAAGGCCCAGATATCGGGGAAGTCGTTCTTCACCACACGGCGGACGCATACGCGATCGGTATCGAGCCGTTTTTCGAGTGGCATTGGGAACGGTGGCCCGACATCCATATCGGGTCGTTGGTGATCAATCTGACTCCGACCAAACACGTTTTTTTTCTGGTGCTGGCGGCCGCGCTGGTGTTCTTTACCATGCGGCTCACCGGACGGGCCCTCGCCAAGCAGAAGGCCGGATCGCGGGCACCGCGTGGGCTCGCCAATCTGATGGAAGCGTTCGTACTCTTCGTCCGCAATGATGTCGCGATCGCCAATATCGGCGCCAACGGAGCGCGGTTCGCTCCGCTCGTGATCGCGCTCTTCTTCTTTATTCTGTATGCCAATCTGTTGGGTCTGCTCCCCCATGGATCGACCGCGACGGGAAATCTGGCGGTGACGGGCGCCCTCGCCCTTCTCGTCTTCGGGGTGGTTGAGATCTCCGGTATCATGACGCTGGGGTTCAAGGGCTACCTTCGGACCATCTTCCCCAAGATTCCGGGGATGACCGGTGTCGGGGCAACCATGATGACCCTGGCGATGGGTCCGATCGAGATTTTGGGCAAATTGGTCAAACCGTTCGCCCTCGCCGTCCGACTCTTCGGCAACATGACGGCAGGCCATTTTGTGGTTCTGTCGCTCTTTGGCATCATCTTTTTGTTTGGCAATCTGGGGATTTGGA
This sequence comes from Gemmatimonadota bacterium, assembly GCA_029262155.1. Lineage (GTDB taxonomy): Bacteria > Gemmatimonadota > Gemmatimonadetes > Gemmatimonadales > GWC2-71-9 > OFTM291. The sequence goes on along the minus strand of JAJCZW010000025.1, from coordinate 10,590 downwards.
GTTGGGCGATTGGGATAACCACGATGCTCCTCGTCGTGGGGATCATGCTGTTGGAGTTGTTCGTGGCCTTCTTGCAGGCGTATGTCTTCGCGTTGCTGACGGCCGTTTTTATCGGACTGATGCAACACGAACATTAGGGCACGACGGTGGGACGATAGGATTCACGGCCGATGGCGCCGGTACGCCGTGGAGCTGTACTCCATCGGATGATGGAGGATATTCACTGGCCCGAAGGGGCCGCTGGTGAGTCTTCGGACGGCTTGGGCGGGAGACCTGAGCAACCCGGAGCCGACGCGATAATCCACTGAATCTCCCCTTGGCGTAAAGGGTATCACACCATGTTGAACATGCTTGCGTTCATGCAGGGATCTGACCAGGCCATCGTCGATGCGGCAAAGAACACCAACGCGTTGCTGGGGGCAGGCATCGGGATCGGGTTAGCGATCGTCGGCGCCGGGATCGGCCTTGGGCGGATCGGTGGCCAGGCGGCCGAAGCGATTGCCCGGCAGCCTGAAGCGAGCGGCGAGATTCGTGGCGCAGCGATTCTCTTCGCGGTGCTTCTTGAAGGCGCCACGATTATTGCGATGGTCTTCGCCTTGCTCTTTAAGCTCGTCGCGTAGTCCGATGGGTATTTCGTCGTTCGCATTGCTGCTTCGAGTCGCGGAGGAGGCCGCCGAAGGGCCGGCCTCCCCATTCGAGGTCAATTTCGGGCTCTTCTTCTGGACCTGGCTGGTCTTCCTCATCCTGCTCTGGGTGTTGGCGAAGTTTGCCCTGCCCGCGATCGTGAAGACGACCGAGGAGCGTGAGCGGACGATCCGGGGTCAGCTGGATGACGCCGAGCGGCTTCACGCCGAAGCCAAGACGGCACACGCGGACGCGCAGCAGGCGGCGGCCGATGCGAGGGCCTCGGCCCAAACCCTTCTGGCCGACGCGCGAGCGGCGTCGGAGAAGGAGCGGACCGCTGCCGTCGAGAAGCTTCGACAGGAACAGGATGCGATGTTGGATCGGGCCCGTCGCGATATCGTCGATGAGAAAGAGCGTGCCGTGGCGGCCCTCCGGCGGGAGGCGGTCGATCTGGCACTCGCCGCGGCCGGGAAGTTGATCGAGCAGCGACTCGATGCGGACGCCGATCGGAAATTGGTCTCCGAGTACTTGGAGCAACTCGAGGTCACGCGGTGAGAGCCGAATCGGTCGCGCTCAACTATGCTGAGGCGCTCTTTGCGCTCGGCGAGAAAGAAGACCGCGCGGTGGCGTACGGCGAGTTGTTCCAAGCGTTGGCCGAAGCCGTCGCCCTGTCCCCGAAGGTGCAGGCGATTCTGATGTCGCCGAAGGTCGCCAAGGGTGCAAAGGCGGATCTCCTTGCCGCTAGCCTCCGTGGGGCGCCAACGCCGTTTGTGCTGTTCCTGCGGGCGGTAGTCAAACGAGGGCGGCAAGGATTGCTCAGCGAGATCGCTGTTCAGTATGAATCGCTGCTGGACACGAAGTTCAATCGGACGCGGGCCGTCATCACGATGGTGCGCGAAGGCGATACCGCGCTCCGGGATGCGATCGTGGCCGCATTGGCAAATGCGACCGGAAAAGAAGTCATCGCTGATTTTCAGATCGATTCCTCACTCTTGGGTGGTGCGGTGATTCGGGTGGGCGATCGCGTGCTCGATGGTTCCCTCCGGCGCCGGATGAGTCGACTCCGGCGCCATCTGCTGACCTCGTGACCCGACCGGGACCCCGTGTCCGCGGCGCACGGCCGCACTGGGTCCCAGTCTCCCTTCTCGTTTTGACTCTGCTGACCATCGCCATGGTGGTGGTCGCGATCGGGGTGATTTTCGATTTCGTCCCCGCCTGGGCTCCGCAATCGGGTGCGTCGGGGAGTGATTTTCTCACCTTGGCCAATAAGGCACTCCCGATCGGCTCTTCGTTGGTTGGCGCCGTGTTCATCATCGCCATCTTTCGCCGATGGGCGGCCAAAGGTGGGACCCACCTTCTCGTGTGGGGAATCGGTCTGGTGTTCTTCGCGACCGGGAGTTTTACCGAGGCACTCCACGGGCTCTTGGGTTGGCACGACAGCATCTTCCGATTCTGGTATCTCTTTGGGGCGGTTCTCATTGCAGCGTGGATGGGGCAGGGGACGGTGCATCTGTTGGCACCTGTCCGGTGGGCCCGGATGATAGGCGCACTGCTGTCGGTGGCCTCTCTGTACGCCGCCTACCAGGTCTTTACCGCCACACTGGAACCCCGGCTCCTCGCGAGTGATGTGACCGCGATGGCGACCGATGCTGATGCAACCGCCGATGAGGTGTTGGCCGGAGCGGCAGCGCTCCTGGCGCCGACTGGGCTTGATCAACGGGGCCAACCCGACCGGCGCCGGCTGACTCCATTGGCACGAACGGTTGCGAGTGCAGCCGGTCGGCGTGGAGTGTCCGTCCCGTCGGCCGTGCTGACCGAATCGGAGCACAGCCTGAACCTCGTCGGTACCGTGGGAGACTCCCAATGGATGCTGGGCACCGAGGCGTGGCTTGCCCAACATGGCGCCGTCTCGGGTGCGGCTACATCCGGGCTCCACGAGGAGAAGTGGTCGTTGTGGGTGGCTCGGAACGGAAGAGTTCTCGGACGATTAGTTTTGCGGGAGCCGGTGGTGTTTAGTGGTCACGTTATTGTCAGCAGCGGCGTCCGTATCCTCACGCCGTTCTTCAACATCTTCGGGATCATCACGTTGATCGGGGGCGCGCTCTATTCCGCCTGGGTGTTCTGGCGGAAGGGTATCCTGGGCCACCGGGCAGCAGGCAATGTCCTGATCGCGGGTGCTGCCATTCTTGGTGGCGGGGCGAGCGCCTTTAGTCGGTGGGGGATGCTGGTCTACCTGTACCTCGCCGAATTGAGCTCTCTGATCCTGATGTTTATCGGTTTTCTGATCGCCACCCGCTCGACCCGCCCGGCAGCAACTCCGGCTCCTCCTGTAGGCCACGCTTCATAAGCACATCAGGGGCCACACCCGGGCGACATCCTGTGAAACCGGCACCTGCGCCCTCCCGTACTGAGTGAGCTTCTGTTGAGCTACGCAGGACGGACGGTCTCTACTCACCAACCGACCGGTGGCCTGGAGGAATGGTGCGACTCCCAATGCCGAGTAGGATGCGAAGTCTGAGGTGTGTGGTGGGAGGGTTCCGAGGAGCGGTGTGTTGATCGGATTGAGTGTTCTTCTCCTGATCGCGGGGCTCGGCCCCCCGATGAGGACCATTGGGCTTGGCGATGTCGGATCTCGGCCGGCTTTGACTGCGGTCGCCGATGGGCACTCGATGTTTGGATCGGGCGCTCAGCAAGCGCAGATCATGACGGTCATCGAGCCTACCGGGCCGACCGACCGGCAGTACGCTGAACCGCACCTCGCGGTGCATCCTCGGAATCCGGACCAGATCGTCGTGGGAACGATCGCTGTGTCCTCCGGCATGTCGTGGACCGTCCTTGCCTTTCAGAGCCGCGACGGGGGGAGGAGTTGGCACCAGCGCGACCTCCCGCCGCTCGGGAGGTTGGTCTGCTTTGGGGACCCTTGGGTCGTTTGGGGCGAACGGGAAGCGGTGTACCTCGTCTGCATCACCCAGCGTCCGGTGCCAGGGCGGGATGACTGGGACGCCGCCCTCCTTTTCTATCGAAGTGATGATGGAGGTGTGCACTGGCGCGCACCGCTGTTGATCCCAGACGATGAGGTACGCGGAAGTTGGGATCACCCGGTGGCTCGGCTGGCGCCCAATGGAGACATCGTGGTGGCCGGAACCCGGTCGCGCGTGGGACCGGACGGGTTTGCCATCGCGCGGTACCAACCCGACCGTCATCGGTTCCTGCCGCTTCAGAGCTATCTCCCGCCGGAGCAAGTCAACAACAACTTCGGATCCATCGTGGCCCTGCCCGATGAACGAGTGGTGTTTACCTATTTCACGATGCGGAACCCACCCCGGCCGATGTACGCCGTTCGGGTCACTCCGAATGGGAACGAGCGGACTCTGCTCCGAGAGCATATCACACCGTGGGGGTTCCCGATGCTCGCCTCCGGCACGCCGACACCATCGGGACCTCCCCCGCTCTACGCCACCTGGCTTGAGGAGGATACGGCGGGAGGGCTCAACGTATTCTTGATGCAGTCCTATGACGAAGGGCGACACTGGTCCCCTCCCCTCCGGGTCAATTCGGATTCCGTGCCGGCGTTTCGTGCGATTCCGCAAGTGGCGGTGTCGGCCTCTGGCACCGTCGCCGTCGCCTGGTATGATGCCCGGCATGCTACTCAGCCGAGGAATGTCCAACCATGTGGGGACATGTACCTGCGCCGGTTCGATAGGGACCTGGCTCCGGTGGGTGGGGAAGTGCGCACCACCGCCAGCGGCCGATGCCCGAACAACAACGACCCGGCGGGGGCGAGACAGCGGTGGAGGGCGGGGGGTGATTATCTCGGTCTCGTCTTCTCGGGGGATGGGGTGGCCAATCTGGTCTGGGCCGAACCAGGTCCGTCGGGCAACCGGGTCCGCTTCGCTCGGCTGCTACCGGTTCCAAAGCACTGACTGGCGGGTCGTCCGACGTCACCCTCCCATTTGGTGACCCGTCTCCCGGCGTTACCTTTGAACCTTCCCCGAGTTGATGACCTTCCTGTGATGAGGTTCCCTATGCGCCCGATCGTCTTGGCCTTGCTCTCCCTCTGGGTTCCCACGGCCCTGCGAGCACAAGGTCGCGCATTTACCCCGGCAGATTGGTACCGGGTCACGACGGTTTCCTCACCAGCGGTGTCGCCCGACGGTCGACAGGTTGCCTTCACCGTCACCACGGTTCTGGAGAAGGAGAACCGGCGGCACAGCGAGATCTGGGTTGTTCCCTCGGATGGCAGTGCCAGCCCCCGTCGTTTGACCTCCTCATCGGTAGAAAGCTCCTCACCCCGGTGGTCCCCCGACGGACGGTTGCTCGTCTTCAGTTCGACCCGGCCGGGGAATACCGCGCGGTCGTGGGCATTACGTATGGATGGTGCCGGCGGGGAGGCCTTTGCGTATGACTCCCTTCCCCCGGGCGTAAGTGTCTCCACCGACGGCCAGCTGATGGTGTGGTCGGAGGCCGCCCCACGCGACAGCGCTCGGGCCGCGAAAGACACGAGTCGGTTTGCCAAGATGACGCCGGGTGCCCGACCTCCGTACGGCGCAATCACTGCTCCGGTCGAGCCGACCCGATTCGATGGGCGACACATCGTCGATCTCCCCTACAAGAGCAACAATAGTGGGTTCCTGGCCAACCCAAGCAAATCACCGGAGTGGAGACCAACCGAGGTATGGGTTCGAACACCGGGAGGGGAGTCGAAGCAGCTCACTGATCTGCCGTACTCTCATCGAGGGGCCCAGGTATCGCCCGACGGACGGTGGATCGCCTTCACCGCCGACCCCGAGCTCCGTCCCGACTCCGCGGTTCGGGCGGAGGCAGATTCTCTCGGTCAGTTGCCCTATGACGCGGTGAGGAACGAGGCGGCCCGCAATACGTCGGATCTCTTCCTGGTTCCCGCCGTGGGAGGGACTCCCCGACGGTTGACGACCGGGAACGGGAATGAAGGAGCGGTGGTCTGGTCGCCGGACAGCCGCCAGCTGGCCTATGTCGTACGTCCAACACGTACCTCCCAGGCGCAATTGATGGTGGCCGAAGCGAGCGGCGGCATGGCCCGATCGTTATTGGATGATTGGCGGTATGAACCTGGGAGCGTGACGTGGCTTCGGACCGGGTTGTTGGCTGTCAGCGCCGCCATTGGAGGCCGGACGGCGTTGTTCACGGTGGATCCCCGCTCGGGCCGTCGAACCGAAGCGCTCGGGGGGCGCCGCCGGCTGAGCGGATTCAGCTTCGATGATGCTTCATCGGTCGTGGCATATGTCTCCACCAGTCTGACCAAACCAACCGAGCTCTTCGTTGCCCGACCCGATGGCAGCAACGAACGACAACTGAGTCATTTCAACGATGCCCTCAATCAAGAGATCGCTTGGGCCGATGCCGATCGGTTTACCTATCGCTCGGTTGATAACCTCGAGATTGAAGGATGGCTGATGAAGCCATTCGGCTACGAGCCCGGCAAACGGTATCCGCTCGCCCTCTATATTCACGGCGGTCCTCATTCCGCCTACGGCGAAAACTGGTTTGACGAGTTCCAGAACCTGGCTGGGGTCGGCATGTTCGTCCTCTTTACGAATCCCCGGGGATCTGCCGGGTATGGCGCGGACTTTACCTACGCGACGCGGGGGCGGTGGTTCGCCGAGGATTACCAAGACTTGATGAGGGCAGTCGACATCGCGGCGGCGCGGCCGGATGTCGACTCGACCCGTATGGGGGTAACCGGTGGTTCCTACGGTGGCGTGATGACGGCGTGGGTGACGGTCAAGACCAATCGATTCAAGGCGGCCCAGGTGGACCGGATGATTAGCGATTGGTGGTCGTGGTATGGTTCGTCCGACGCCCAGGGTCTGACCGAGTTCGAGTTTTTTGGGAAACCGTGGGACAACCCCGCGATGTACGATTCACTCTCCCCGATTCGGTACATCCGGCAGGTCCGGACCCCGACCTTGATGGTGCAGTCAGAGGAGGACCATCGGACTCCGATGACCGATGCCGAACAGTGGTTCATGGGGCTCCAGAAGCAGGGGACCCCCGTCGAGTGGCTTCGGTATCCTCGATCCACCCACAACCTGTCGCGCACCGGGGAGCCTTGGTTGCTGGTCGATCGGCTCGGGCGTCTCCGCCAATGGTTCACGCACTATCTCATACCGGAGAGGTCCCCTTGAGGCGACTTTTAGGCAATCCACCGGATCATTGGAGACGATGATCCCCACGAAGGAGTTCGAATGGCTGCGTCGGTGACCAAGCATTGTTGGGAAGAGATGCCTCGGGAGGAACTGAGTGAGACCCTGTCCCGTCGCCTGATTACCGGGGAGCGGATGATGTTGGCCCACGTCTACCTCAAGCGCGGATGTATCGTCCCCCGGCATCAGCACGACAACGAGCAACTCACCTATGTTCTCGAGGGCGCCCTCCACTTCTGGATTGGAGAGGACGAGTCGGAGGAGGTCACCGTGCGGGCAGGGGAGGTTCTCCATATCCCTTCGATGGTCTTCCACAAAGCCGAAGCGCTGGAAGACACCCTCGACGTCGACATCTTTAGCCCGCCGCGTCAGGACTGGATCGACAAGACTGACGCCTACCTCCGCCGGTAACGACACATGGATCTAGGGCTACAGGGCCGAGTGGCGGTCGTCGCCGCCGGTAGTAAAGGGTTAGGGCTTGCCGTGGCCACCGAGTTAGCGGCCGAAGGGGCCACGGTCGTGATCTGTGCCCGGGGCGCGGAGGCGCTCACCAGTGCCTGTGCCGGCATCACCGCCTCGGGGGGCAGAGCGCACGGAGTGGTGGCCGATGTTTCCCGGGTGGAGGATATCGAACGGGTGGTGCAAGAGGCTGTTCGTCTCGCAGGACCGGTCGATATTCTGGTGACGAACTCGGGCGGGCCGCGCGCCGGGACGTTTGAGGATTTGAGCGCCGAGGATTGGGAAACGGCGACGCGGGTGTTGCTGACCAGTGCGGTCACCTTCACTCGAGCGGTGCTCCCGGGCATGAAAGAACGGCGGTGGGGGCGGATCCTGAACATCACCTCGATTGCCGCGAAGCAGCCAGTCGACGGGCTGATGCTCTCCAACAGCCTCCGGGGTGCCGTGACCGCTTTTGCTCGGACTCTGGCGAATGAGGTGGCGCCTTACCGGGTGACGGTAAACAATTTGATGCCGGGATATACCCGGACCGAACGGGTGGTGGAGCTGGCTGAAACGATGGCGGCGCGCCAGGGCATCACGCCTGACCAAGTCATCGCGACCTGGGAGGCGGAGATCCCGATGGGTCGGATTGCCAACCCTGAGGAGTTTGGCGCGTTAGCGGCGTTTCTGGCGTCGGAACGCGCCAGCTATATCACCGGATCGTCGATCGCGGTGGATGGTGGATGGATTCGGGCCGTCCTCTGAGGGCATGATGCGATTCGGACCGGGCGATCGTCGTCAATTTTTCCGCAGTAGCCTGGGTGAGTGGGTCGACCGGGTCATGGCTGCCACGGAAGAACGTATCGTCCATGAGCGGTACCTTAGGCCTCCCGGCGCGCTCCCGGAGGTTGCGTTCCTCGCCGCCTGTACTCGATGTGGAGACTGCCTGCCTGTCTGTCCCGCCGATGCCATCGTCAAGGTACCGACGCGTGGTGGGTTGGCGGCGGGCACACCCGAAATCAAAGTGTCGGTGCAACCCTGTGTGGCTTGTACCGATATGCCGTGTGTCGCGGCCTGCCCGACCGATGCCCTTTCCGCACTCCCACGGGGGTGGGCGGGGTACCGCCTCGGGCGGGTAGAATTCCTCCACGAACGATGCGTAACGTTCCGGGGTACCGCGTGTCGGGTGTGCGTCGATCACTGTCCGGTGGGAGAGAAGGCGCTGGCACTCGACACCGGCGGCCATCCGGTGCTCAAGGCGGAGGGATGTGTCGGGTGTGGGGTCTGCGTCCACGACTGTATCGCGAGCCCGGCTGCGTTCACCTTCCATCCCGTGGAGCGGGTATGACGCCACCGATTCCCTACCGGGTGGAGAAACCGTGGGGGTATGAACTCATCTGGGCCCGCACCGATCGCTACGCCGGGAAGATCTTGCATGTCAATGCCGGGCATACGCTGAGTTGCCAGTACCACCGTACCAAGGATGAGACGATGCATGTCTTGCAGGGCGAGTTGATCCTTCGGCTGGGCGAAGGGCCCACGTTGGAGGAGCGTTCCTTCCGCGCGGGAGAGTCGGTGCACATCCCCGCCGGGACGATCCACCAGATCGAGGCCGTCGTCGATACCGACGTGTTGGAGGCGTCCACTGCAGAACTCGATGACCTCGTGCGCCTGAACGACCGTTACGGAAGGAGTTGACGTGCAGGTCATTATCCCGCTCGCCGGCAAGGGGACCCGACTCAGACCCCACACCCATCTGGTCCCCAAACCGATGCTCAAGGTTGCTGGCCGTCCGGTCATGGACTGGGTGATGGATCGCCTGGATGGCCTCGATGTCAGCGAACTCATTTTCATCACCGGGCATCTGAAGGAGCAGGTCGAGGCCTACGCCCGGACCCGCTATCGGTACCCTTGTCGGTTTCTCGAACAGCAGGTGCAGGATGGGACCGCCGGCGCGGTCAACCTCGCCCGGCCCCACGTGCGTGAACCGATGCTGATCGTCTTTGTCGATACGGTGTTCGAGGCCGACCTCTCGATTGTGTCACGGACCGACGCCGACGGTGTGATCTGGGCCAAGGAGGTGGAGGACTATCAGCGGTTCGGGGTCGTGGTGACCGACGCCGATGGCTACATGACCCAGATCGTCGAAAAACCATCAACCCCGATTTCCAAGTTGGCCAACATCGGTCTCTACTTCATCCGGGATACCGAGGCGCTCTGGGCTGGCCTCGATCACACGCTGCAGGCCCCGGCGAATCGCGGGGAATACTATCTGACGGATGCGTTTCAACATATGATCGAGCATGGGCGCCGAATACTGACCGCCGAGGTTGGTGGGTGGTATGATTGCGGAAAGCTTGAAACACTACTGGATACCAATGCCATCTTATTGGCTCAACACGCTAGCCCGACAGCGCCCGACCGTTTTCCAGGAAGCACGGTGATCGAGCCGGTCCTGATCGAAGAGGGTGTGGCGATTGAGGGTAGCACGGTCGGACCGAACGTCACTATTGAGCGAGGCACGCGGATACGGAGTGCAACGGTGAACGAGAGCATCATTGGAGCGGATTGTCGCCTCGAAAGGGTGGACCTTACTCGGAGCATGGTGGGGAACCGGGTTCACCTCGCCGGAGTCCACGGGACCGTCAGTCTCGGAGATGATGCCGATGTCGCCGGCGCCTCTGACTGACGCGCTCTCTCGTTCGTATCAAGATCTCCGTTGGCAGGCTGATCCAGCGGCCGCCAGCCACGCTGGTGTTCTTGCGTTCGACGGCCAACTCGGCGCCTACGATGCCGAATCGGTAGGGGAACATCTTGCCGCATGTCGATCGATCCTGGGTGCCATCGAAGAGCTCGACGTAATGTCGATGGACGACGAGATTGACCGAACTGCATTGCTCGACGCGATCCGAACCTATGTCTTTGGCATGGAACACGAAGCTCCCCACCTCCGGAATCCGGCCTTCTGGCTCTGGCATCTGGGACGCGCCTTCCTGGACTCCCTCTCGTGGCCGTCTGACGCGACCTCGGCGACCGCCCTCCGGCAACGCCTCATGGGGGTTGATCGATTCCTCACAGCCGCATGCCAAACCTTGGACGATCCGCCGTCGCTCTTTCTCGATACCGCTTTTGCCCTCTTGCCAGGCGTCGGGCAGGCGATCCAATCGGCTATCGCGCGGTTTGATCTGGTAGACGCGGAGGTTGGGACTGAAGGCGCGAGTGCCCTGGAGGCGTTGCGACGGTTCCAGACCGAGTTGAACACAGACATCTCCGCCCATCCCGAAGCGCAGGCGATGGCGATTGGGGAGGAACAATTCGAGCGTCGTCTTCGCCACGAGCATGC
>JAJCZW010000024.1 GCA_029262155.1 Gemmatimonadota bacterium | reverse complement strand
ATATTGCAGATCGAATCCAGCGCCATCGTCGACGATGGCCAACCGGACGAGCCCCTCCTCTTCATGCAACAACACCTTGACAGACTGGGGTTTCCCGTGACGAATGCTGTTGCTCAGGGCTTCCCGCACAATATTAATAATCTGTACTTTGTCGCCTTGGGAAAAATGGTCGACCGATTCGGGGGCAACCTGCAGGGTGCAAGGTATGGTATCTGACACATTTATGGTTTGGACAACGCTTTCGAGTGCTCCCTCCAGATCCGGAAATTCCAACGCATCGGATTCCAATCCATTAATGAATTTTCGAATCTCGGCAATCACTGCATTGAGTTGCAACACCGCCTGCCCCATAAACTCGGAAGCTTTTGGCAAATGGCGCGATTCGGTTATCCATTTTTGTGACGCACTCAAGACCAGACCAACGCAATAGAGACTTTGCAGCGTACCATCATGCAGGTCTTGGCTCAGTCGATTTCGGAGATCGACTAACTGTTGCAACTGATCTTTGCTCTCACGCAATGATTCTTCGATTGCCTTTCGCTCTTGAATTTCCTTGTATAAATCCTCATTGACAGATTCCAATTTTGATTGACTGACCTCTAACACCCGTTTCGACACGGTCGTATCGTCAAGCTGCCTGACCATCGAATTAAAGTTGTTAATGAGTTCGGTAAACTCGTTATGGCCCTTGGGGATAAGTTGGCACTGAAAGTCACCTTGACGGATAGCCTGCGTGCCTTTCGTGAGGTCTTGTAAGGGCGGAATGATCTCCCGAATCAATCGCCAGGCCATTCCCAAACCAACAAGCAAGAAGAGGAGAGTGAGCATCAACAACAATATGAAGGTTTGGTGTAAGGTATTGCTTGCGGACAAGGCCACCATGTGAAGTTGTCTGTTTGTGCCAATTTGAATTTCCTGATCGAGAATGTGGTCTAATTCGTCACGAAGGCTTCGATACCGAGCGAGGTCATGAGGGAATGTTTGATGTGAAAGAAGAAATTCGTCAATGCCGCTGTTTGTGATTTGAAAGATTGATGCGAGCTCCTCCACCAGTACCTGTTCCTCAAGCGTGAACGAGAGGGTTTTCAGCTTCCGGAAGTCGCCTTCTACCTCAACAGACTTCTTTCTGATCGACTGAAACGATTTATCTGAAAACGTATGGATATAATCTCCCAGCCAGTTACCTATCTCCTGGATATGGAGATCTATCTCCAACAACTCGGCAAGTGGCCCCCTCCGGAGCAAGGGCATTAACTCTGTGTCCAGAAGAACATCCATCTCTTGGAACCCGTTGCTGATCTTCTGATACAACAACACTTGTTGATCTTTCGTCTTAGTCAAGGCATGGCCGAGTGCTTGAAACTCCTCGTACTTGTCGTCCAACTTTTCCTTTAAAGGTCGGAACTCTTCCTCCTCAATCAGTCGGTCAAATTCTTGTTGAAAATGCAAGAACTCCACTTCATCCCTGGCAATATGGTCGCGCAACTTCGGATCCACGGAATGGAGATATTTTAAGGTACTCAATCCTATTTCCACGACATTGATTTCCATCTCATATGACGCAGCACTCAGTGGTTGAGCATGATTGGTGACTTCGCCAAGGTCGTCCGTCACAGACTCCATCGCATAGAAAATAATGGCAAGAGAAGCCAGGCCAATGAATAAGAGGAAGGCGATCCCCGCCTTAAGTTGATTCGCGACAGTCAAATGCATACGTACAATTCGCCCCCACCGTCTCTCAGGAATGCCCTGGAGATTCAGAACATTAGCTTATCATCGGACGACCTTATGTAAAGCGGAAAAACCGTGAAAGACAGTCCAATTCCTCCCCACTTTCTTGCAAAGAGCTATGATTCTGCGTATGCTTCGCGATCAACTCTTGCCCTGCATGATGCCTACAAAATTTGTATGAGTGAACAAAATCAAATAGAGAAATCCCGCCAGGAAATTGATCGGCTGGATGATGAGATCTTGAAACTCCTAAACGAGCGATCTCATCATGTCATTACTATTGGCAAAGCCAAGCGCCAAGCTGACCCCAATGCCTTGCTGCATACCCCCGGACGCGAATCAGCGATTATTGAACGGTTGGCGAACGCCAATACCGGCCCCTTTCCCAACGACGCCATCCGGCCCTTATACCGAGAAATCATGTCGGCATCTCTTTCCCTTGAAGGCACACAAACCGTCGCCTATCTCGGCCCCCCAGCCACGTTTACCCATATTGCGGCATTAGGAAAGTTTGGGGAATCCGCCAAGTATGTGCCGGTGAGTGGCATCAAGGAAGTCTTTGATGAAGTGGAACGCGGACGGGCGATTTATGGGGTGGTGCCTATCGAAAATTCAACAGAGGGGGTGGTCAATTACACCCTGGATATGTTTATCGATTCGAATTTGATGATTTATGGCGAAGTCGAACAGGAAGTGTCCCACCATTTAATGTCTAAAGCCAATTCCTTGGAGGACATTACCAAGGTGTACTCACACCCTCAGGCCTTGGCCCAATGCCGGAATTGGTTAGATACCCACTTACCCAATATTTCCGTGGGAGAAATGCCAAGTACTTCTCGGGCTGCGGAACGGTGTGTTGATGAGCCAACTTCGGCAGCGATTGCCGCGGAACTG
>JAJCZW010000023.1 GCA_029262155.1 Gemmatimonadota bacterium | reverse complement strand
GCTCGGGCCTCCCGCTGAAAACGCTCGAGTCGCTCTGGATCAGAGGACATGTCCGGCGGGAGCACCTTCAGCGCGACCTGGCGGCCCAGCTTGTTGTCCTTGGCCAGATAGACCTCGCCCATGCCTCCGGCGCCGAGCAGTCCGAGGATCTCGTAGTGGGCGAGTTTTCTGCCGATCATGCCGCTCATAGGATCTGCGCTTGGGTGATTCTAGCCGCCATGCTCCTCGAGCCCGGGGCAGACCGTCGGGATCTCGGCGATCTCGGGCTTGGCCCGGAGCTTACCGAGGCCGGCCTCGATCGGCGCGACCGCCGCGTCAAGGATGAGCTGCTCGTTCATGCAGACCTCCTGTAAGGAAGCCCGCTCTTAATAATCCGCCTATGATCAGATCGCAAGTCTGAACACGTTCCCGAAGGGGGCTGCTGGCTCGCCGTCGGGCTGGGACTCCCTGCGTTCCCGGCCAACACGCTTTGCTGACCCTGAGGAGAATCTCGCAGCCCTGATCAGCCTTTTTGGGCTGATTGCCGCGTGTTATCTTTTGGTGAGCATGTCGCAGGTTAGACCGCTTGCCCGGGACACTCACCCCGAGATAGAGAAGATCCAGCTCGACTTCTATCGGGGTCTGCCGGCCTGGAAGAAGCTCGAGCGGGTTGAGGACGGCAACCGGACGACACGGCTGTTCGCGCTCGCCGGCCTCAGAGCCCGCCATCCCGAGGCTTCGGATGCCGAGATCCAGCGACGGCTGATGGATCTCCTGCTCGGCCCGGAAACGGCCCGCCGCGCGTTCGGACCCCTGATCGAGGCCGTGGACGGGTCGGCGGATGGAGACTCCTAGTCTCGACGCGGCGCTGGAGGTCGTCGATGCGCTGGAGAGCCTCGGCGTTCGGTACCATGTAGGCGGCTCGCTCGCGAGTACGATTCACGGCGTTCCACGGCAGACTCTGGATGCCGACCTCGTTGCGGAGATTCTCCCTCAGCAGGTAGAAGCCCTTGTCGAGCGGCTGATCGAACACTTCTACATCGAGCCCGAAATGGTCCTTGAGGCCATCCGGCGACGTGGGAGTTTCAACGTGCTGCATCTCGGCACCGGCTTCAAGATCGACGTTTTCGTGCCGGGCGGTGAGCCGTTCGATCTCAGTGAGATCGAGCGCGCCAGCCGCCAGCGAATCCGCGAGGAGCCCCCACGAGAGGTCTGGGTCAAGTCGGCCGAGGACACGATCCTGCGCAAGTTGCAGTGGTATGAGCTCGGAGGAGGCCACTCGGATCGCCAGTGGAGGGACGTGCTCGGCGTGCTTCGAGTTCAGGGAGACAGGCTCGACCAGGATTACCTTCGCCGGTGGGCAGAGGATCTTGGGATCCAGGCGCTGCTGGAGCGGGCCTTGGCGGCGGGCTGAGACTCCCTGCGTCCCAGCCAGCTTTCAGACTCCAAGCTGCAACTCCATCAGTAGCCTAGGCTTGCGACGCAAGCCGGTACAAGTTGGTCAGCGTGTGACGCGTTTGTGCGTCGTCCGGACACGCTGTGCGACAGAGCCGCAGCTCTGCGCTGCTACCAGCGTTACGCCGAGGTGCTCCAGCGCGAGCTTGGGATGGCACCGGATGAGGCTCTCAGGGCCATGTACCAACAGCTTCGCGCCGGTGCGGGCACCGCCGGCGAAGTGAACGGCGAGGAGCTTACTCCGCACAAAGCTCTGCTACTCTGCCGGGGCTTCCGGAGAGTCCAATGGAACCCGAGCGCTGGCAGCAGGTGAAGACCCTCGTTGGTGATGCTCTCGAGCTCGATGAGGGCCAGCGGTGTGCCTTCGTGGAGTCCGCCTGCGGTGGTGACTCGAAGCTCCGGGAAGAGGTGGAAAGCCTACTGGAGGCGTCGGGAGGCGAGAGGCTGGCGCTTGACGACTCCCCGTTGGACGAAGCACTCCGCCTCGTGGCGACGGCGGAAGACGGTCCAGTCGAGCGCATAGGCCCGTTCGAAGTTCTCCGAGAGTTGGGGCAAGGCGGCATGGGAAGCGTCTACCTGGCCCGGCGGGCAGACGGAGAGCTTCGTGTGCCCGTGGCACTGAAGGTTGTGCGACGCTCGCTCGGAGGGGACGTCGTTATCGAGCGCTTCCGGCTCGAAAGGGAGGTTCTCGCCGGCCTGAACCACCCCTACATCGCGAAGGTGTTCGACGGCGGGTCGACCGAGGATGGCCGTCCCTACTTCGCGATGGAGTATGTCGAGGGCACTCGTATCGACCGCTATTGCGACGAACATCGTCTGTCGCTCGCCGAGCGCGTCGCCCTCTTTTGCAAGGTCTGCGAGGCGGTTCACTATGCTCACCAGCACTTGATCGTGCACCGCGATCTGAAGCCGGGCAACATTCTTGTCACCTTAGCCGGTACGCCGAAGCTGCTCGACTTCGGTATCGCAAAGCTCCTCAAAGAAGAGCCCGGGGTCGGAGATCCTACGCTCACTGCCATGCAGGCCCTGACCCCCGACTATGCCAGCCCCGAGCAGGTCATGGGAGGACGTGTCACGACGGCGAGCGACGTCTACTCGCTCGGCGTGCTGCTCTATGAGCTACTTGCCGGTCGAAAGCCGTTAGAGATCAAGGGTCGGACGCTGGCTGAGGCGGTCGACGCCCTGCGTGAGGAGGAGCCCGAGAAACCCAGTACGGCCGTCGATCGTCATGCACACGGACAGCGAAACGACGAGGCGGTCCAGCTAGCTGAGGAGATAGCTGGTCGACGAGCTACGACCCCCGGTGAGCTTCGGCGGCGACTTACCGGCGACCTCGAGAACGTCGTTCTCAAGGCCCTGCACAAGGACCCGGAAGAACGCTAC
>JAJCZW010000022.1 GCA_029262155.1 Gemmatimonadota bacterium | reverse complement strand
CATCTCGCGAACACACAGATGTTGGTCCATCTGGAAGGCCAATTCTGGAATCCGACCGCCCCCTCGTTCGCCGGTTGAAACCGGCGCTCGGCCACTTCGTGGATCCGCCCTGAAGGGCAGCGCTGGAGCTCGGATTGTATGCGCTTTAGCGCATGTCGCCGCAGGCGCCGAGCGCGAGATTCATCTCGCGAACACACAGATGTTGGTCCATCTGGAAGGCCAATTCTGGAATCCGACCGCCCCCTCGTTCGCCGGTTGAAACCGGCGCTCGGCCACTTCGTAGATCTGCCCTGAAGGGCAGCGGCGGGTCTATTTCGCTGACAGCTGGTCCCGTAACGCCTTGAGCGTTCTCCCCATGAGAGTCTCCACCGTTTTCACCGAAATCTCCAAGGTTTCGGCGATCTGCGGATAGGTAAGACCTTGCCTGCGGCTCAGGAGAAAGACCTCCCGTCCTCGGGGTGCCACCTGGTCTAATGCCGCTTGAAGCGAATGCTCCAGTTCTTCCGCTTCGAGGATACTCTGCCCGATCGGTGCCACCATCCGCGCCGTATCCAGGTTCGTGACTGCCCGTTCAGCCGTGCGAGCCCCTCGGATCTGGTTCAGCGCTCGGTTCCGAACCGCCCGATGAAGGTATCCAGCTAACTGGGAGACATCGGGGAGCTTCTCCCGGCGCTCCCAGAGCGCGATGAACATCTCCTGCACCACATCTTCTGCCGCCTCCGGGCTTCCGAGGATCGTCTTGGCGTAACTGGCGAGCCGGGGGTACCACTCCCGGAACAGCCGCTCGAAGGCTGCCTGATCTCCCGCACGGATCGCTCTCAGCGTGCTATCGACGCCGGCGTCGGCCATCGTCGTCCTGGTCGGAGGTGGTGGGGAGACCGCGACTTGCACCGAGCGAGTCGCGCGAGACTATCACATATTAAGGGGGACCGGTACCTCGGTGTCAGGGGGATGGGGGCCCTCGCGTGTCACTATCATGACTCCCCTCGGGATTGCCAACGATGACGGACCAACCGATATCCTCCGAACTCCTCGCCCGGGTACTCTCCGGACAGGCCTCGCCGGATGACCAAGCCGCGGTCGACACCTGGCTGGCCCAAGGGCCTGCCAATCAGGCTGAGTTCGAGAGCCTTCGCCAAAGCTGGAAAGAAAATCCTTCCACCGAGACGTGGGATGTCGATCAGGCGTGGCGGAAGGTGGCGTCCCGAATCGCGTCCCCCGAAGCAGCCACACCGACCCCGGTTCTGGCTTTCCCCAGCCGGCCGACCTTTCGATGGGCCCTCCAGATGGCCGCGGCAGTGACGGTGATCATCGGGCTCGGCTTCGCCTGGCGGATCTTCCGTCCCCACGCCGATGACCCTATTACCTACCTGACCGCTTTGGCGGAGACCCGGACGGTCACTCTGCCTGATGGCACCCAGGTCGAGTTGGCACCCCAATCCACCGTTACGCTGGATGTGGGCTATGGCCTGGAGACGAGAACCCTCACCTTTACCGGTGAGGGAACGTTTACCGTTGCCCATGACGAGACCAAACCGTTCCGAGTCCGCGCTCGCGGCACGGTAACAGAAGATTTGGGGACGACATTCGTCATCCGTGCCGTAGAGAGTGAGCGGGCAGTGCGCTTGGTGCTGGTCGAAGGGGCAGCCTCGTTCCGATCAGAAGGCACCGAACCGTCGACTGCGGTCGAACTCGGTCCCCAGGATATCGCCGTTCTGACCGATGGCGATTCCGCGGTTGCGGTGACCCGTCAGGTTCCTGCCACCACCCTCGACGCGATGCGACCCGGTCGCTTCGTCGCCGAGAACGCCCGACTCGATTCTGCGCTGATCGAACTGAATCGCTGGTCGAAGCGGGTGGTCCGGCTCGCCGATACCACTCAGGCCTCGCGTCGTTTTACCGCGACTCTCTCCCTGACCGATCTCGACGAGGCCCTCTCGATCATCGGTCTCACGCTCGGCCTCAGCGTCACCCAGGTGGCCGACACGGTGCTGCTCCGCTAGTAGATGCGACCACACACTCGCGTGAGACTTCTCGTGGGTATCCTCCTCGGTGCTACCCAGGTGGCCTCAGCCCAGCAGGGGATAGCGCAAGCAGTGCTCGAGCGGCCAGTCACCCTCCAGGTCGATGGAGTCCGCCTCGCCGAAGCGCTGCTGCTGCTCCGGCATACCCAAGGGGTGGCCCTGGCGTTCAGTGGCGATCGCCTGCCCAGCCGCCGTCGGGTGACGCTCGATGTGCAAGACCAACCGCTGGGAGAGACCCTGCACCAACTCCTCCAAGGGACCAACCTGCAATTTGTGGTGACATCCGGCGGAACAGTGGTGATCGTGGAGAACGAAGAGCCGACGGAGACGCGATCGGATACGACAGACGGCATGGTGGACCCCGATCGACTCCGATCCACCATTGCCGCCACCGGGATCGCCGAACTCGACGACATCGTCACCATGGGGTCGGCGGTGGGTGCAGGTCCCCAACGGGAACAGCCAACCGGTGTGCAGGTAGTCGATCGGAACGGTATCCGAGAAGTCGGGGAACAGCGGATGGGAGACTTGATCCGCCAAGCACTTCCCGGTGTGGTTCTCTGGGATCGCGGACCGATTGGCCCCCCTCCGGCGGTGGCCTCGGTGCGTGGCCAGAGTTCCTTCGGGATACGGGCACCCAAGACCTATGTCGACGGTGTTGAACTCGCCGAACCGGAGCTGTTCACCCTGATCGACGGGTGGAGTGTCGACCGCCTCGAGTTCATCGGCGGGCCCCAGGGCGCCGCACTCTACGGCCCCGATGCGGTCGGTGGGATCCTGCAGATCAGTACCCGCACCGGGGAACCTGGCGCTCGACGGATGCGAGCTCGCGGAGTCTCCTCCTTCGCCACACATGACCGATCCGACCTCAATGGGACTGCCCTGTTGCAGGAACACAGCGTTGGGGTTACGGGAGGATCGGCGTCGACCGGGATCGATCTTGGCGTGTCATTCTCCCAATTGAGCGGCGCCGGCCTGGCTCCCTGGACCCGGAGTTGGCATGTTCATGGCGGGTCACAAACCATCGCCGGCCCAGTGACGATCCAGGTGACCAGTCGAGCGACACGATATGACTATCGAGCGGAGCGGACCCTCCTGAACGCCGAAGCAGTGATCTCGGCCCCCAGACGGGTGGAAGAGTGGGGGACCGGAATCAACCTGGTGCATCAGTTGACGTCGCGCTGGAGCCAGACGCTGGTGTTCGGGCATAGTTGGGCGGGTGGCACCCGACAGGGATTGCAATCGCCGCTGCTGCCGCCTATCCGTCAATTGGCCGCAACCGACGAGCGTGCCAGTCGCACCTCACTTCGCTACGCCACCACCCTCGATCTCGGCCAGAGGCGTGCCGTCGCGACGGTGTCCCTCGGTGGAGAACTGAGTCGCCGTCGGGTGGAACGCTCGGTACGGGATGCCGTCTCCACCGGCAACCTCTCGGCGTTGTCCGACGACACTCAGCGATCGGGTGGTGGTTTTGTCCAGGTGCGGCTTCGGCCCCATCCGGGTCTCGTCTTGAGCGGCGGAGTGCGCGGGGAGCGGTTGTCGAGTGTGGGACCCGCGATCGGAACGGTCTGGGCCTCGACCGCTGGGGTGAGTTGGAGCCGGGACCTCGGCCCAGTGGCGCTCCGGCTCCGGGGTGCGTGGGGCAGAGGGATTCGGCCGCCAGAGGTTGGGACATCCGACGCCGCGGAGACGCCCACGGTCCGGCAACTGGCCAACCATTCGCTGGAACCGGAACGCCAGCGCGGATTGGAGGCCGGTGTCGAACTCTATTTTCCCTCGGGGGCGTGGATCACGGCGACCGGCTTTTCCCAACGTGCGACCGACCTGATTGAATCGGTCGATCGGCGGCGCCCGGAAGATCAGATCCGGATCTACCAATTCCAAAACATCGGGGCAATCACCAACCGCGGCGCCGAATTGTCGGCCGGTGTGGCATCCCGTGCGATCGTGGCCCAGGCCAATGTCCATCTGGTCTCCAGCCGAGTCGCCGCGCTCTCCCCGAGCTACACCGGCGAACTGCGGGTGGGGGACCGTCTGATCGATGTGCCTGAGGTCTCGGCTGCCGCATCGCTGCAATACTATGTTGGACGCTTCCGCTTCACCGTGGGTGCGACAGCGCTCGGCCCCTGGACTGGTTACGATTGGTTCGCCATCGCCCGCGCGACCCGAGGGGACGAACCAGTGAGACAACGCGGACGCGACTACTGGTTCCGTTATCCGTTCCTGGTACGGCCGTCCATCGGAGGCACGGTCGACCTGGGGAACGGATTGTCGGCCCACCTCCAATTCGATAACCCCGGGAACTCGAGTCCCGTGGTGCGCGACAATCTCTCCCCTCCACTGGGGAGTACCCTCCATCTTGGACTGCATCTCGAGCCCTAAGCCAGCCGCCCGCATCCCGGAGCGTCCGACATGTCACTACGTCTTCCGCACCCGATCGTCCTCCTGCTCGGCGGAGTCGTCATCGCCGCGCTGCTGACCTGGGTGCTCCCCCCGGGCGAATACGATCGCCAGGTCAATCCGGCAACCGGTCGCGAAGTGGTCGTGGCGGGAACCTATCACACGGTGTCTGCCGCCCCGGTAGGACCCTTCGGTGCAGCGCTCGGCGTGCCCCGCGGGATCATCGAGGCGGCGGAGGTTGTCGTCGTGATCCTGTTGGTGGGTGGTGCCTGGGTGCTGGTGGAACGAGCCGGTACCCTCGGGCGGCTGGCAGGTACCCTGGTGCGACGGCTCAAAGGACGCTCCTTCTGGGCCATCCCGGTGCTCACCGTCCTCTTCGCCACGATGGGCGGATTGGAAAATATGCAGGAAGAGATCATCCCGTTGGTGCCGGTACTCCTGCTGTTGGGACGTGGGCTAGGGTTCGACGCCATCACGGTCGTTGCGATGAGTGCGGGCGCGGCGGTGGTGGGGTCCGCCTTCGGCCCGACCAATCCGTTCCAAACCGGGATCGCCCAGAAGATCGCCGGCCTTCCACCGCTGTCGGCCGGTGGGCTCCGCCTGGGGATGTTCGTCGGCGGGGTTGTGCTCTGGATCGGATGGACGATGTGGTACGCCAAACGGAATCGGATCGCCGAAGAGACGAGCGGAAACGCTGATGATCTGGAGGCGTTGACCGGGAAGGATGGGATCATCCTGGCCACGATCGTCGCCCCCTTCGTGGCCTACGTCTACGGCGCCCTCTCCCTTGGCTGGGGGTTTAACGAACTGTCTGCTGCGTTTCTGATTGCGGGGATCGTCGTCGGACTGGTGGCGGGGATGGGAGCCACCGGCACCACGGTTGCCTATCTGGACGGGATGAAGGGTCTGATTCCGGCCGCTCTCCTGGTAGGACTCGCTCGAAGCATCTCGGTTGTCCTGGCCGATGGCAGGGTGATCGACACCATCCTGCACGGTCTGGCCGAACCGATGAGTGGCGCGTCGCCGATGACGGCGGGCCTCCTCATGGTGCCGTTCCATGCCTTGATCCATGTCGCGGTACCGTCGGTCAGCGGCCAGGCGGTGCTCACCATGCCGATCATGGCGCCACTCGCCGACCTGCTGGGATTCTCCCGGCAGGTGGCGGTGCTCGCCTATCAGACCGGGGGTGGGTTGATGGATATGCTGACGCCAACCAACGGCGCGTTGATGGCGATTCTGCTGGCCGCGGGTGTGCCGTATCAACGTTGGGTTCGGTTTGTGCTTCCCGGACTCGGCCTCATGGTGCTGGTTGGTGTGGTGGGGATGGCGCTGGCATCGGCCTGAGGGTCATCCCGCTTCGTCATACGAGGTCTTGAGCCACTCCCCGATCAACCCATCGACTTCGGATGGGTCGCTCACCCGGGTCGTGTACCGGCACATGCTGTTAGGTGGCATCGCTTTCAGCCGAGCGTGTTGCTTGAGGTCCTTGGCAGCCAGGCCGATCTCCACCGCGGTGTTCGTCTTGGGCCCCACCATCGCGAACTGTTTCTTGCGCCGGTAGCTCACATACCCCTTCTTGGGTGCCGGTTCGTAATCGCCAAGGGCGGCGAGGATCGTGAGCACCTTGTCGTGGATCGGCCGCAGGGCAGCCTTCTTGCCCGAATAGATCTCTGCCAGTACGTCGGTGCCAGAGAGTCCCTTGAGGGTCGCGGCGCTTTCCCCGTCACTCTTCAATGCGAGGTGGACCGCGGTGTTCGCAGCACCGTAACCCAGGTCGAATCGTTCCATCAACATCGTGCGAAGTTCGCCATGTTTGGTAAGGCCGCTCTTCGCGATGACCGTGGCCAACTTCGCCAGCGTCATCCCGGTCTTGGCCTCGATGTTCTTGACCATCGTTTGAGTCGCCTTCGTCATATCAGCCATGCGTTGTGTTCTCCAAGGGCCAGTGTTCGGTCCGGCTCTTGGCCGGTGTGATGAACGGGGTGAGGAGTGCGAATACGCGATACAGAAACCGAGTGCCAAGGGAAGGTTTGCCGGTTTCGACGATCGCCTTGAGTGTCTTCACGATGAAATCACCACCGCGGCGCATCGCACTCTCGGTCTTCGTTCCTCCCGGAATGTCTTCAGAGAGCAGCGTGAACTCGACGCCACCGGGCACCTCCTCCAAGAGGTAGGTCACTGTACAGTACGGATCGTCGTACCCGGTAAACTTCATCGTATGGGAGAATCGAAACGGTGGCGTTGCTTCTACGATCTCGCCGACCACCGAGGTGTACTTGCCGTCCGGCGTGCGCATCCGAATCGGCGATCCCGGGCCCAGCCCGAGCCGGTGCATCTGAGCGCCGAACATCGCGAGCTGCGGCTCGTCGGTCTTGGTAATCTCACGCCACACATCCTCGATCCGACCCTGGATGAAGATCTTCGATATCAGTCGTACGCCCTGTGCCATGCGTGCCTCTCCTGGTGGATTGCTGCTCGACCGCATATTTGACGTCCACCATCTTGCTCGCCCAGAACCCGCTGTACTCGGTGGTCCAACGGTCGTAGATGAGTTGGATGGGGACGGGGTTGTGCCACAGCCGGCGGGTGCGTCCCTCTTTCCGCGAAACGATCAGATCCGCTTCCTCCAACTGTCGGAGGTGGTGCATCACCGCGACTCGCGTGGTATCGAAATGACTCGCCACCGCTCCCACCGAGCAACCGGGGTGGGCCTTCACCAGGTCGAGAATCGTGCGTCGGGTGGCGCTGCCGAGGGCATCGAAGACGAGGCCCATATCGTCCAGAGGGGTCATCGCCTCCATCCGGATAGGGGTTCCGTAAACATGTTAATAAAAACTTACATATTTGCCCTGCCTGCCGCAAGGCCCCTATGAATCACTCTGGATTTGGTGGCGTGGGTCAGACCACTACCTTCGCTTGAACCCTTTCATACTCCAGGAGTCCCCGCGCTCTCGACCCTTCGTCTTGGCCTGCTCACAGCCCTCATGCCAGTTTCCCTCATGGCGCAGGCCGCTCCAGCAATCCCGACGCCTGCAGAGGTTGACTAGAGTGTACTATATATCGTACCATGTACCTTGTAGAGTACAGTGTCGAAAAGGCTGAAAAGACACCCCGGCAGCATCCTATGCCACAGGCGTGATCTTCGTCAGCCATGACGGTTGGATGGTGTTGCTTCACGGCTTCGTGAAGAAGTCTCAGAAGACGCCTACGGAGGATCTCGACATGGCGAAGAAAAGAGCGAAGGAGATCACATCATGAAGAAGAAAGACGGACGTATCGGTTCAGCCTTTGAAGATTGTCTGAAGAAGCAGGGGACCCTTGAAGAGACCAATGCCGCAGCAGTGAAACGCGTCCTGGCCTGGCAACTGGAGCAGGCCATGGAAAAGCAGCAGCTCAGCAAGCGGGCGATGGCGGCCGCGATGAATACCAGTCGGAGTCAGTTGGATCGCATTCTGGATCCGAACAACGATCATATCCGCCTTGACACCATGACGGCTGCGGCGCACGTCCTGGGCCTCAGCCTCCGGATCGAGCTTGTGAGATGATGACACGGACCACGCAAACGGCTTGCCTAGGCGGCCCCGATGGTCCCTATCCTGAATCCGCAAGGTTCAGAGCATTATGTCCCTAGGAATCAAACAGGTTTCGGTGGCCAATGGTGGGTCAGACCGGTATCTTCGCTCGAACCTTCCATACCCAGGAGTCTCCGTGCCCTCCCTCCTTCGACTCGGCCTACTCACACTCCTCGCGCCCGCTTCCCTCATGGCCCAGGCCGCCCCAGCCATCCCAACCCCGGCCCAACAGATCGCGAGCGCGGTTCTGCCGCTCCCGACCGACCTCCAAGCTGGAGCGCGGGTGTTGGGCTATCGGCCGGGAGCAGCGTTCGTCGAATTGCGGAAGGGGAGTAACGAGATGGTTTGCCTCGCCGACGATCCCGCCGTCCCCAGCTTCCATGTCACCTGTTACCACGCCGACCTGGAGCCCTTCATGGCGCGTGGCCGAGCCCTTCGGGCGGAGGGTGTTGAGGGAGGGGACGTCGATACGGTGAGATTCCGCGAGGTACAGGAAAAGAAACTCCCGATGCCGATGGGCCCCGCTGCGCTCTATTCGCTCACCGGACCAGCTGGAAGTTGGGACCCGGAAACCAACGAGACCAAGAACGTACGACCACTCTATGTGGTCTACCTCGCCTATGCGACGGAGCAGAGCACCGGTATTCCCGCCAAACCATCGCGGGGAGTTCCCTGGTTGATGTTTCCGGGGACGCCGAAGGCGCACATCATGTACATCCCCTAGTTGGGTTCGAACTCCGTCACCGGGCTGTCGCCTGAGTCGTGACTGGCAGACCAGCGGCTGCCATGATCTCCCCGAACCTGGGGATGGCCCGAAGGGGATCGATCATCGGGTCGGCCAAGATGTCGAGGAATCCGTAGCCGCCTCCGATCAGCCCTTCGAATTCATCCAGCGCCCGATCAGTGTCGCCCATCAAGGTGTACCAACGAACCCGGGCATCAGGGGCAAAACTCCAAGCTCCGTCGGCCGGGAGCGAATCGAGGATCGCCCGCGCCCTACTTCTCGCCCCCACCTCCGCCACACCCCGCACGAGTGCCAGTGACGTCACACTGTCGGCCCCTGCCAGCCGCGCGACCTGGCCCATCACTCGTTCCGATTCGGAGTACTCCTCTGCCGCGACGTAGGCCCACATCAAGAAGTAGTGTCCCAGAAGAAAATCGGGAGAAAGGCGCACCGTCTCTTCCAACATCGTGATCGCCTCTCGATGGCGCTTGAGATAGGTCAACGCTCTTCCGCTGGAGGCCAGCACCACCGGCGAGAGGGGGTCGAGCGCACGCGCACGTGTCAGCAGCGTCAGGGTGCGCGGAAGGTCGCCCGCCATTCCCAGGTATTGAGCGAACTGTTGGAGTGTCTCGGCGTCGTTAGGGCTCAAGACAAGCGCTCGCTCGTATTCGATCGCGGCACTGTCGAGCACCCATCGGTCGCGGAGGATGTTGCCCATCGCGGTGTGAGCGCGGACCAGGGAGCTGTCCAGGGAGAGCGCACGCCGAGCGGAACGCTCAGCCTGGTCTAGTGCGTCAGGCCACGGGGCGAGGTTGTAGTGGGGGAGGAGGGCCTGGGCTTCGGCGAGCGCGCCGTAACCGGCGGCGAAGTTCGGATCGAGGACGAGGGCCTGTTGTAACAGATCCACCGCCCGCACCAAGCCGGGTCCCCGCTCACGAATGAGGTGGCGGCCCCGCAGATAGAGCTCATTCGCTTCCGGGTCGGTCGTTCCTCCGCCGACCATCGGGACATCGGGCGCGAGGCCGAGCGAGACCTGCAGGGTATCGGCGATGAGGCGGGCAATCTCATCTTCGACTGCAAAGAGATCTTCCATTCCTCGATCGAATCGCCCGGACCAGAGATGAAAACCGCTGGAGGCATCGATCAGCTGGGCCGTGATCCTCACCCGGGCTTGGGATCGCTGTACGCTCCCTTCGAGCAGGTGCTGAACGCCTAGCAGCTTGCCAACCTCTCGCAGGTCAAGGTTCTGGCCCTTGAATTGGAACGCAGAGGTCCGAGCGGCGACACGGAGCCCTGGGAGCTGGGCCAGTGCGTTCAGGATCTCCTCAGTGATCCCGTCTCCCAAGTACTCGTTGTCGGGGTTGTTGCTCAGGTTGGCAAACGGCAGGACCGCTATGGACGCTGTTGAAGGATCTCCCCCTCCGACCGATGACGGAACCAACCGGGACAGTCCAAATGCCGCCGCTAGCAACACAGCAAGTAAGCCAGCGACCTGCAACACCGTCGGGGGCCGCCGGCCCACGAGCTGTTTCTCGTCTCGAAGATGGGCCAGAAGTTCCTCGGCCGACTGCCATCGATTGGCGACATCTTTGGCGAGACACCGCATGATGGTCTTGGCAAGGCCACGCGGAAGGTGTGGTTTCAGTTCGGTGATCGGTCGAGGGGGCTCAGTGAGTTGCGCCGCAAGGACACGATAGGGTGTGTCGCCGGTGAACGGGGTTTTTCCAGTCACCATCTCATAGGCCACGAGGCCGAGCGCGTACAGATCGGCACGGCCATCGACATCGGGGTCGGCGGCAACCTGTTCGGGCGCCATGTAGGCTGGGGTGCCGATCGCCATTCCAGCAGAGGTCAGCGCGGGGCCAGGGTCGTCGCGGTGTGTCTGGGGTCGCTGACTCTCGGCAACGGCCTTGGCCACACCGAAGTCCATGACCACGGCGTGTCGACCGGTCAACATCACATTTTCCGGTTTGATGTCTCGATGGACGATGCCCCGACGGTGGGCCTCACCCAACGCATCGGCCATATCCTGCATGATGGTGACCGCCTCGTCGACCGGGAGTGCGTCGGTACGGGTGAGACGGTCGCGAAGCGACTCCCCCTCGATATAGGGCATGACGTAATAGAGAAGACCGTCGGCTTCACCCGAGTCGAACAGTGGGAGAATGTGAGGGTGTTGGAGTTGTGCCGTAACCCGGATCTCCTGGAGAAACCGATCCGCGCCGATGACCTCCGCAAGTTCAGGATGAAGGACCT
Organism: Gemmatimonadota bacterium; assembly: GCA_029262155.1. Taxonomy (GTDB): domain Bacteria; phylum Gemmatimonadota; class Gemmatimonadetes; order Gemmatimonadales; family GWC2-71-9; genus OFTM291. Next base: position 7,346 of record JAJCZW010000022.1, on the reverse strand, counting down.
TGATCGCCACCTGGCGATCGTGCCGGACGTCGTTCGCCAGATACACCGTAGCCATCCCCCCTCGACCGAGCTCTCGAATGAGGCGATAGCGTTCCTGTAGTGCGGTATCGAGACGGGTACGCTGTTCGCTCATGGTGCTCTGGGTGAAGGGTGCCGCAATCTAGGACGGTTTACCCGGTTGGCCCGACACCGGTGAGACGCGATTTGGGGTGATTTGGTTGCAACGGTGAAACCCTGCCCCGCACTCTCCCGTTTCGATGAAAGGGAGGGTGCGCCCGTCGCTGGCGCTGGTAGGCCACCCGCCCGTACATTCCGTGTCCTCAATGAATCTGTGACCAGCCCTCACCCGCATTGGAGCTGAATGATGCGACCTGTCCGACTTTTCCTTGCTGCGCTCGCCGTCGGAAGCTTGGCCACCACTGTCTCAGCCCAGACCGTCCGTTCGGCGTCCCCGATTCCTCCCGGCTACCCAGTTCTCGGGTTCGGTATGTCGGTGGCGGTATCCGGGAACAGCGTCTTGATCGGGCGGACCGGCTCGGTGCCCGGTTTTCCGATGCCAGCCGCGCAAACCGGTGCCGTCCATATCTTTGCCGATCGCGGTGGGGCCTGGACCGAGATAGGGTCGATCTCGAATGACGATGCGGCGGTCGGCGATGGGTTCGGGGGTACGCTCGCGGTCAACGGGGACTGGTTGGTGATCGGTGCCTCTGGAGCAGGTGAGGCCGGTGCCGCCTACATCTTTCAGCGGAGTGGCGGAGATGGTTGGGTCCAGCGGGCCAAGGTAGCGGGAACCGGCCTCGACAAGGGTGCCGGATTCGGCAGTGCTGTCGCGATCAGTGATGGACTGGTGCTGGTGGGTGCCCCGACCCATGCTGGGGGGATCGGAGCTGTCCTGGCCTACAGCCGAGCGGCCGATGGATCCTGGAGTCCGGCGGGGAGGCTGGACGGTACCACGGCGGGTGATCGCTTTGGCGCGGCGATCGCGTTTGGAGGTGGCCACGCCCTGGTCGGAGCGCCTGGTCCTGCGCCGGGTGGGATTGCTGGTGGGGGCCAGCCTCCTCGGACCGGCGGAATTTTCACGTTCCTTCGAAGCGCAGGAGGTACCTGGTCGGCGGCCACCGGGATGGCCCCCCGCGACACCTCGGTCAAGGCATTCGGAGGCTCCATTCTCCTCGATGGCACTCAAGCGTTTGTCGGGGCACCGAGCACCGATGGTGGCTCCGGTCGGGTCTTCGCCCTCGCGTTGGGGGGCGACGGGGTCTGGCAGGTGGTCGGAACCCTCCAGCAGGGAACGATTGCGCGGCCCGCCGGCTTTGGCTCCTCGCTGGCTCGCGCCGGCGCCGACCTCCTGGTGGGTGCACCCGCCACTGGTGGTGCTGCCGGTGCTGTCCATGTGATGCGCCAAGTTGATGGCGCCTGGACCGATGTGCAGCAGTTGAGTGTGCCAACTGTTGGGCTGGGGACGCTGTTTGGTCTTGCGGTGGGTGGTGGGGACGGGCTCGCCGCGATCGGTGGACCTTTTTCCGATTTCTTCGAAGGGACCGGCTACCTCTTCGCCCGAGGGGAGGATGGTACCTGGACCGAGCGGGGCCGCGTGGTGGATCACACCCCTGGACTCCAGGCGATCACCGGGAACGACCGCACCTGCGAAGAGGGCAAGATCGAACTCTTCGCCTGTCAGGATGTCGACCTGGTCTCCTTCCTGCCCACCAGCGCGCTCGGCGCCAAACGCGGGATCATGGTCAGCGATATTTGGGGATGGACCGATCCCGAGACCGATAGGGAGTTCGTGCTCCTGGGTCGGTTCGATGGGACATCCTTTGTCGATATCTCGGATCCGTCTAACCCCGTGTTCCTGGGAGACTTGCCCCTTCACGAGGGTGCATCCCCCAACATCTGGCGCGACATCAAGGTCTATCAGAATCATGCCTTCATCGTCTCCGACGGCGCCGGCCCCCACGGAATGCAGGTGTTCGACCTGACCCAACTCCGGGATGTGCGTGGCGGACCCGCGACCTTCACCGAGACGGCCCACTACGACAAGATTGCCAGCGCCCACAACATCGTGATCGATGACCAATCGGGCTTCGCCTATACGGTGGGGAATAGCATGGGTGGGGAGACCTGCGGTGGCGCACTTCATATGATCGACATTCGCGATCCGGTGCATCCCACCTTTGCGGGATGTTTTGCCGATCCGGCGACCGGCAGGGCTCGGACGGGATACACTCACGACGCACAGTGTACCGTCTATCGTGGTCCTGACTCACGATACAAGGGACACCAGATGTGTTTCAACGCGTCGGAGACGGCACTGGGGATCGCCGACGTCACCGATAAGAAGAACCCGAAGGCGGTGTCATCCGCGTCGTACCCCAACGTGGGATACTCCCATCAAGGGTGGTTGAGCGATGATCACAGATACTTCTTCTTGGACGACGAGCTCGATGAATTAGCGGGCACGACGTCGAAGACCCGAACCTTGGTGTGGGATATCACCAACCTGGAAGATCCGGTGCTCCAGACCCAATTCATGGGCACGACCGGTGCATCCGATCACAACCTCTACGTCAAAGGCCGGTACATGTACCAGTCCAACTACGTCGCTGGCCTTCGGGTCATCGATATCGCCGATCCCGCCCGGCCGGTAGAGGTAGGGAGCTTCGACACCATGCCCTACGGCGAGAATACCCCCGGGTTCGCCGGCACGTGGAGTAACTATCCCTACTTCAAGAGCGGGGTGATCGCGGTGTCCAGCATGCGGGAGGGGCTCTTCTTGGTTCGCTATCGGCCGCGGAACCCGGTGCCATGATGCCGATCGTGCCACCGATTGGCGCCCTCTGTAGCGTGGTGATGGTGACCGGTGCCCTCCTGGTGCCGACCGATGCCGTTAGAGCCCAGCAGTACATCTACGTGGCCAACCAATCCGCCGCGACCGTCAGCGTCATCGATGCTAGTACCCAACGGGTGGTCGAAACCATCGACCTGCAGCAACTCGGATTCGCCGCGAATGCCAAGCCCCATCATACCCAAGTGGAGCCGGACGGGAGTGTCTGGTACCTCACGATGATCGGGGCCGGCAAGGTGCTCAAGTTCGACCGAAACAATCGAGTGATAGGCTCGGCTGACATGGCGGTGCCGGGATTGATGAGCCTCCACCCGACGCTCGACGTGCTCTTCGTCGGTCGATCGATGGCTGCGGTCAACCCGCCCTCGAAAGTCGCCGTGATCCGACGACAAGATATGGACCTGCTGGACGAGATCGACGTTTTCTTTCCCCGACCCCACGCCCTGGTGAGCGACCCCCGGGGGGGACGGTTCTACACCGCGAGCCTGGGGGTGAATCAACTCGCCACGGTCGACGCCGAAGGGGAGGGGGGAGAGGTCACCCTGGTCGATGTGCCCGGACCCGCCGGCGCCTTCGTCCAACTGGCGATTTCACCCGATGCGCACTGGCTCTCGTTAACCGCCCAAGCGACAGCACAGGTGCACATTTTCGATATCAGCAATCCCGGGGCGCCGAAGCTGGCACGGTCTATCACGACCAAGAAGGGCCCGTTCGAGTCGGCGTTCACCCCTGACGGCAAAGAACTCTGGGTGACCAATCTCGATGCCAACGTCGTCTCTGTCATCGAGACCGGGCGGTGGGCTGTGACCGATGTCATCGAACACAACGCGTTCGGGCAGCCTCACGGAATTGCCATCGCCCCCGATGGGCGGACCGTCTGGATTGGGAACCGGCATCAACCGAGTGCAACCCACGGAGATGAGGGTGAGGCTTCCGGTCCGGGGACGATCGTGGCGATCTGCCGAGCGACCAAGGCGGTTGCTACAGTCGTGCCGGTTGGAGAGTATGCCGCGGGGATGAGTATGGCCTCTGGAGTGTCGGGCTCGGATCGTCCATCGCCATGTCCCTAAGGGCACTGCGCTGGGTTGTGAGTGGATGTCTGATCGCAGGATGCAGTGGGACCAGCCGTTTCCCCCCAGAGGGGGTGGTCCCGCGGCCGCGTGCCTGGCTCGCCGTCATCAACCCCTTCGCCGTCACCGACTCTACCGGGCGCCTCCTTGAGGCGCCTTTCCTTGGTGGGCTGAACGCCCCCCGTCCCCAACTCATCGATATCGATAGCGATGGCGACGATGATCTCTTTCTGCAGGAGACGACGGGACGCCTGATCTTCCTGGAACGGGATGGATTTGAGGCGGGCCGGCTCCCCCGTTTCGTGGTGCGAGACCGGGCCTATCAAGGTCTCGATATCGGCGAGTGGTATCGCTTCGCCGATTTCGATGGCGATGGGGACTTCGATCTCCTCGCCGAACAGCCGTTCAGCCACATTCGATATTATCGGAACGAAGGGACCAGGGCTCACGCCCGATTCGTCGTAGGAGCGGACACGCTCTTCCTCGTCGATGGCAAACCGCTCTTCTCCGATCGCCAGAATATTCCTCAACTCGCCGACATCGATTGCAATGGTCTGCTCGATCTGTTGGTCGGAAAGGTCGACGGTACGGCGAGCCGGTTCGAGGTCGTCGCCGGGTCCGATCCGGTTCCTCGTTTCCGTCTGGTGACCGAGCGGTTCGAGGATATCTCGATCGTCGCGCAATTCGGCAGTCTCCACGGTGCCAACACGATGGCGCTGGCCGATGCCGATGGCGATGGAGACCTCGACCTCTTCTGGGGAGATTTTTTCGAACGAGGCCTCCTGCTGATCCAGAACACCGGTAGCTGCCAGGCGTTCAACTATCGGAGCGCTCCGATACAGTTCCCCGCCGGGTCGCCGATCCTCACCAGCGGCTACAACGCCCCCGCGTTCGGCGGGCTCGACGGAGTCGGACCCGACGATGTGTTAGTCGGAGTGCTCGGCGGGGCCTACAACCCCAATCGGACCACCGTCGGGAACCTCTTTGCACTCACCCGCGATGCGGATGGCGGGTGGACCCAACAGACCCGACAGGCGGTCGGGACCATCGACGTCGGGAGTGAGAGCATACCGGCCCTGGTCGATTGGGATCGGGATGGCGATCTCGACCTGCTGCTGGCCAATAAGATCGATCCCGACTCGCTCACCACGTCGCGCATCTATCGTTTTGAGAACACCGGCACCACTACGCAGCCTTCGTTTCGCCTTCGGGATGCGCTCCCCTTGGGCATCGGGTACCACTTTGCCCCTGCCTTCGGTGATCTCGATGGCGATGGGTTCCCCGACATGATTCTGGGCTCGTGGGGACCGCGGCTCGGATGGTACCGCCACACCGGAAGCACCAACGCCACCTTCAAGGTGGTCGATACCGCCTTGATCACGATCACCCGGGGGAGCAACACCACCCCAACGTTGGGGGACTTGGATGGCGACGGCGATCTCGATCTGATCATCGGCGAATCGTCCGGTACCCTCAACTACTATCGGAATGACGGTACCGTTCGGGCCCCGGCATTCGTGCTGGTGAGCGACACCTGGGAAGCGATCGATATCGGTCGGCGGAGCGCGCCGTTCCTGGTCGATGTCGATCGCGACGGCGATCTCGATCTCCTCATCGGATCGGAGATCGATGGCGTATCCCTCTATCGCAATGAGGGTAGGCCCTCCGCAGCTCGTTTTGTACGAGACACAGCGTTCGCCATCGATGCTCCCGCCCTCGCCACCCCCACCGCTGCCGACCTCAACGGCGACGGCCAGCTCGACCTCTTGGTGGGCGGCGTCGGCGGTGGAGTACTGTACTACTCCCGATCACCTGTACCATGATTGTTCCATCTGTGAATCTTCGCTTTGGAGTCTGCCCATGAAGTCCTCGCGCATATTCTGGCTTCCAATCCTGCTCTCCACTGCCTGCGCGACCGGCACCGACACCGCCACGACGGTGACATCCCTCGCCGATCGTTACATCGAACGGTGGATCGAGGCCTTCCCCCATTCCGCCACCGCCTCCGGGATCACCGATGCCCCTCACGACCGGTTACCCGATATCTCAGCCCCAACCCGGAACGCTTGGGCAGGCACCGAAGACTCGATTTTGGCTGCCCTGGAGGGACTCGATGCCACCGAGCTTGCTCCCTCCGATCCCGCGACGGTGACCTACGGGTTCCTCCACTCGACGATCCAGAACGCGGTCGCCTTTCGGGCCTGTCGGATGGAGTTGTGGAATGTGAGCCCGACCTGGACCGGCTGGTTGAGCGAGTTCGCGTCGCTCGCCGAGCTGCAACCGGTGGGTACGGCAGCGGGTCGGGCCGCGGCGCTGGCACGGTTCGGCGAACTCCCGCGCTACGTCGATCAGGAGATCGCCAACCTCCGAGAAGGAGTGAGCTTGGGCTATACCGCACCTCGACACAACGTGGAGTCGGTCATCCGTCAAGCCGACGCCCTTCTGGCCGCACCGGTGAGTAGCTCCCCCTGGGTGGCGATGGCCGACGACTCTGTGCCCGAGTTTCGGAGTCAGCTGGAGAGGCTGGAGGTCGAAGCGATCCGACCAGCCATCACCACCTACCGCGACTATCTCCGCGATGAATATCTTCCGACCGCACGGACCGAGGTCGGTGTCTCGGCCAACCCCAACGGGGCCGCCTGCTACCGCGCGGCGATCAACTACTATGCCACCGTCCCGCTGACCGCCGAAGAGGTCCACCAGACCGGTCTGGATCAGATGGCTGTCATCCGAGGTGAGATGGAAGAGATCGCCGATCGGTTGTTCGGCAATGGGGACGTCGCTGCGGCGTTACGTCGACTGCGGACCGAACCGCAGTACCTGATGGGAAGCCGAGACGCGTTGCTGCAAGTCACGCGCGACGCGGTGGCTCGAAGTAAGGCGGCAGTGCCGAATTGGTTCGGCATCCTCCCGAAGGCCGAGGTCGTCGTCGAGCCGGTGCCTCCCTTCGCCGAAGCCTCCGCACCAGGTGGGTTCTACAACCTGCCGGCAGAAGACGGGAGCCGGCCCGGTATCTACACCATCAATCTGAACGAGGGAGAGACTAAACCGCGGGCCGGCGTCGAAGCCACTGCCTTTCACGAGACCTTCCCGGGGCATCACCTGCAGGGGGCGATCGCCCTTGAACGAGAGGGATTGCACCCGATCTCCCGGTACCTCTATCTGTCAGGGTTTGGGGAGGGGTGGGCCCTCTACACCGAGCGGCTGGCAGACGAGATGGGGCTCTACACCGGCGACGTCGACCGCATGGGCCTGCTCTCCAACGAAGCCCTCCGTGCCGCTCGGCTCGTGGTCGACGCCGGGATGCATGGGCTGGGCTGGAGCCGCGACCAGGCGATTACGTACATGTTGGAAAACACCGCGGAGTCCCGCTCGAGTGTGACCGCTGAGGTGGACCGATACATCGCCGTCCCGGGGCAGGCGACATC
>JAJCZW010000021.1 GCA_029262155.1 Gemmatimonadota bacterium | reverse complement strand
CCGCGGGCCGCACGACGAGGTCACCAAGCAGATGATCGCGATTCTTCAACAGGCCACCGAAGACATCCGGCGGCTCCAGGATGAAGCGAAGGCCTCATAACGCGCACCTTCCTCTCACAGGGAGCCTCTAGGACCCATGTCGACGATCGTTATCCTCTTCCTTTTTTTGGTCATCTACTCCAGCTCACGGAGAGGAAATGGACGAGGATCGCGGGAACTCTCCGCCGCCAGTCAACGACGAATCGACGAACTCACCCATGATGTCGAAATGCGCACCGACGAAATCGATGTTCTTTCGGAGCGAGTAGCAGAGCTGGAAAACCGGCTCGACTTTGCGGAACGCCTCCTCGCCGACAAGCGAATCCCTTCGATGGTTCCGGATTCAGCGGTGGGGGGGGCTCGACGAACGAAGCCAGGCGCATAGATTCCACCCGCCATGACAGACTCCACTGCAGCGCTGACCATCCAGAACCTCCGGAAGACGTACGGCCCAGTGGTTGCGGTCGACGGGCTGAACCTGGTGGTCCAGACCGGAGAGTGTTTCGGCTTGCTGGGGCCCAACGGAGCCGGCAAAACCACCACAATTGAGATCTGCGAGGGTCTCACAACTCCCGATGCTGGCGAAGTCACCGTCCTCGGGGAACAGTGGGCAGCCGACCATGGCTCCTTGCGTCAACGACTCGGCGTCTCCCTGCAGGAAACGCGACTCAGCGAAAAGCTTACCGTCACCGAAACCCTTCGCCTCTTCCGCAGCTTCTATCGCAACGGGAAGAGCGTGGATGAAGTCCTGGCGATCGTTGATCTCGATGAAAAGCGGTCAAGTCGGGTCGGTAACCTCTCCGGAGGCCAACGGCAGAGGCTTGCGCTGGCCTGTGCGTTGGTCGGCGATCCGGAACTCTTCTTTCTGGATGAACCTACGACCGGACTCGATCCCCAGTCTCGACGCCAGGTGTGGGATCTGGTCAATGAGATTCGCCGGGGTGGCCGTACGATCGTTCTCACCACGCATTACATGGAGGAGGCGCAGCAGCTCTGTGACCGGGTCGCAATCGTTGATCATGGTCAGGTCATTGCCCAAGGGACACCACGTGCCCTCATCGCATCGTTAGGGGCCTCCCACGTGGTCGAGTTTTCCCTGGCCAATACGACCGCCTCCAAAGACCACCTGGCACTCCTCCAGGACATCCCAAGCCTCCAAAATCTACAGATGGTGGATGGAACATTGAGTGCCACTGCGGAGCCCGTGCAAGACGCGCTTACCGCGCTGCTCCAACGGCTGGCCACACACGGCCTGAACGCGACCAGCATCCATACCCACACCGCATCCCTCGAAGATGTCTTCGTGGCCCGCACGGGAAGGCGCCTCAGGGATGGCTAGGCATCGGTGGTCTCCCCGGGCGCTGATTCAGCTCACCCTGGTACGCTTCCGCGAGTTTTACCGTGAACCTGAGGCGCTGTTCTGGAGTTTCGCGTTTCCGGTCATTATGGCCGGAGGACTTGGGATTGCCTTTCGGTCACGACCCCCTGAAGTGGTCACGATCGGCCTTCGCGTCGACACACCGGCCGCCGGTGGGTTGGCTCAAGCGCTCTCCCGTGCCTCCCGGATGGCGGTCGCCATGGTCGACAGCGTGGAGGGAGAACGTCTGCTGCGTCGAGGGAAGATCTCTCTGCTCGTGGTCCCCCTCGAGTCTGGCGATCTGAAACTCCGATATGATGAGACTCGGTACGATGCATTGGTCGCACGGGCAATCGCCAATGACCGATTGCAACGTTTGGCCGGACGCGTCGATGCCATCCGAGTGAAGGACGAATTGATCAAGGAGAGCGGGGCTCGATATATCGACTTCCTCATTCCAGGTCTCATCGGCATGAGCCTGATGGCCAATGGGATGTGGGGCATCGGCTTTGCTATCGTTGATGCACGCCGCCGGAACCTCCTCAAACGTTTGATCTCGACGCCGATGTCCCGCGCCGAGTATCTCCTGAGTTTTTTGATCTCTCGGCTTGCGCTGCTGGTCGTGGAGGTGGCGTTCATCCTCGGCTTCGGGATGCTCGCCTTTAAGGTCCCACTCTATGGCTCGCTGGCCGCCTTTGGCACGATTGCCGTCCTCGGTGCACTGACCTTCGGGAGCCTGGGACTCCTCACCGCCTCACGGGTGCGGACGTCGGAAGGAGCCGCTGGCCTCCTCAACATGGTCATGCTCCCAATGTGGGTGCTGTCCGGCGTCTTTTTCGCCGCCACCCGATTCCCTGATTCCATGCAACCGTTCGTTCAAATCCTGCCACTCACCGCAGCCAACGATGCTCTCCGCGCGATCGCCCTGGACGGGGCATCGCTCGGTTCGCAGGGCGGCGAACTCTTGATCCTCCTCGCATGGTTTGCCCTGACCTTTGGCCTCGCGCTGCGGATGTTTCGATGGAAATAGGGTGGGAGGGAAGTTCATCGCGCACGGAGGGTTCTGTGCCAGCCGTACCCTCGTCCTTCGTTCCACTCACGAGTTATCGATCGTATCCTGAAGAGGAGATGATTCGCCGGGCGCAGGATTTTTATTCCGACATCAAGCGTCGAAGAACCATTCGCACCTTCGCTGACCGATCGGTCCCTCGGGAGGTGATTGAGGATTGTCTCCGTGCGGCCGGCACGGCACCAAGTGGGGCCAATCTCCAGCCCTGGCACTTTGTTGTTGTGACCGATCCGAACGTCAAGCAACAGATCCGCGAGGCCGCGGAGCGGGAGGAGCGAGCATTCTATGCCGAGAGGGCTCCGGTCGAATGGCTCGAAGCGTTAGCTCACCTGGGGACCGACGAGCACAAGCCCTATCTGGAGACGGCACCGTACCTCATCGCCATCTTTGCCAAACGCTATGGGGAGCGAGAAGATGGCTCCAGGGTGACCCACTATTACGTCAATGAGTCGGTGGGGTTGGCAGCAGGTTTTCTCATTGCGGCGCTCCATCATGCCGGGCTCGCCACCCTCACGCACACCCCAAGCCCGATGGGGTTTCTCAACGAAGTGCTCGATCGGCCCGCCTCGGAGAAACCTTTTCTGCTGTTGGTCGTCGGCTACCCCACCCCGGACACGCGCGTACCGGATATCAGCAAGAAGCCGCTGGCAGAGATTGCCGAATTTCGCTAAACCATCACACTCCACTCCGTGTTCTGCTCCCTCGGGCCCGATGCCCCTACTTCGTTTCCGACCGAAGGATCCGGACCGAACCATTCGTGGTTGTGGCACTGATCGTCGCTCCACCTCCACCGATGTCAGTGGACAGCGTTCGCCCGATCCGGCCTTGCACCTGAATCGGAAAGCCGACGGTGATCCCACCGTTTCGAGTGCCCGTTTCAAGATGGGCCGAATACCCCTCCGGAACACGTAAAGACACACTCCCGTTCGTCGTACGGGCTTCAAGTCCTTTCCCGTCCCACCGATCACCGATCAAGGTCACCTTGATACCCCCATTGGTCGTGCGTGCTTGCACGTCGCCCGCGACGCCATCAAGGGCGATTCCTCCGTTTGTGGTACGGAGTGCTAGCGTTCCATCAATATCCAAGACCCTGAGCCCCCCATTGGTCGATTGCAGACTGAGATCCAGCGTCCGAGGTACGAAAACTTCGTAGCTCACCGACCAACTCCTCCGACCCCGGCGGTTTGGACCCGTCGCGGAGACTTCACCACCCTCCGTCGAGATAGCGATCGCACCAAGGATCTCCTCAGCGTCTGACTGCGCCCGAGCTTGAGCCTGGATCTTAGCCCGAACCAGTATGTCCGACCGATCCCATCCCGTTACGGTGATACCACCGTTCGGCTTCGCGTTGACCTGCAGAGCTCCACTTGGACGAGCCATCGTCACCTCACGAACATCGCAGGCGTGCGCATCTCTCCCCCGTCGCTCTCGACAGCGCTCCAGCCAGTCATTCGTGCTCTGCCGCTCCTGCGCAGCAAGACCGGCTGACATTCCCACAAGACTCGACCCAAGCATCACAGATACTATCCACTGTCTCGACATCACATCCTCCAAGAACTTTCGAGGGAATCGGGCATCCCTTCAGACATCCTTCAACCCCATAAGGTTGCAAACGAGATGTGGCTTTGCCACAGGCGACCTTATGTTTCACCTTGAAACCAAGATGTGATCCCTTTTCAGCTAAGTCAAGGGACGTTCCCCAGAAGTAAAGCACCCCTTCATATTCAACCCTCCATTCTCCTAGTCCTCTCCTCTTTTCCTTTACCACATCCTTTCTTCCCCCTGGTTTCACCGCTCCTTCACCCCCATGGAGCCATCTTGATTCTGCGGGGTGGAGAATCACCACCACAGGGTGTAGAGCCCACGAGGCCGGAGGATCTCACATGCATCTCGGACGAGCCATCTGGGGGATGGCAAGCCTAGCCCTGATAGGGGCCTGTACCGGACCGGCAAGTCCGGTTCCGGTGCGTGGAGAGATTGCGAGTCTGACCGGTCAGTGGTCTGGAGATTATCGAAGCCCCGCATCGGGTCGAGTCGGCAGTATCGTATTCACTCTGGTTGCAGGTGAGGATACGGCCAGGGGAGACGTGATCATGATCCCGTCCGATCTTCGTCAGACGGCGGGACCGGCGGAAGGCCTGCCACCGGGCGTGGCGGAAGCGAACTCGTTTCGTTCCCATCTGCTCACGATCGAATTTGTCCAAGTGACGGCAGGACAAGTGTACGGCCGACTCGATCCCTATCGCGATCCGGAATGCGGCTGTGAACTCACCACCACATTCACCGGCACCCGCACTGGTGACGTGCTGGAAGGCACCTACCGCAGTCATCACCGGGAAAGTGGGAAGATGGTCGAGGGAACGTGGCGGGTTCGGCGCCAGCAGCAAGCCTCGGGATCAGGCTGAGAAGCTACCCGTTTCGGATCGGTGGTCGGCACAGGCGCGTCGGGTTCTTTCGGCGGGCCTGTGTTTGCATCTCAGTTGCTTCGAAAGAGGTAGCTCAGCTTGAGAAAGAACGCATCGCTGACCCGCCGGAGTCGCTGAGGTTCCTCGGGTCGATTCGGATCCTCTAACGTGCTCCCGTATCCGGCGAAGAGAACTGTGCCCGGGCTGGGAAGTACCGAAAGGAGGAGATCGCCCCGGAAGGTCTCGTTGTGAAACCCGAGGGCCCCACCGCGTTCGTACACGCCCGTCGATGGATTCAAGAAGAGGATCGGATCGCCGGAACGGGAGTCATCCCGCAGATCATCCTGCCGCGTGGACCGATACTCCCCCACGGCCCGGAAGAAGATGTCTCGGGTGACCTGATACTCAATCCTGAGCCGGGGGATCTTGCTGATACTGGTCGTGGACCCGTCGGTACGTCGCTTGAACGATTGGATCAAGTAGGTACCATCGACCCGGATCTGGTTGGTGGGACGCCAGCGAAGACCAAAGCTGCCGAAGACGATGTCGGAGGATGCCCATTCGAAGAAATTCTCGTCCCGTCCCCAGATGTAGAATCCGTTGAAGGAGACTCCGTGAACCCGAGGAGAATTCAGGCTCAGAACATAGTCCAGGTTGGGAAGCCGACCAGTCTGTTGCAGAACGAAGTCGTTGTAAGGGATCGTGTCGACCGTGGTGCCCGTCCGTCGTTCCACCGCGTGTCGAGCATACAGCTTGGGATCGTACCCGAACGATTCGATCAGGACCGAGGCGCCAAGGGACCACCCACCCCGCAAGGTGACATTCTGGTTGAAGTGGAGTTTCCGGTCCTGCGAGGCACGACCGTTGACGAAGTTGTCATACGCCCAGGTCCCATCGAGGGCCACCTCCATCGATCCCCGCTCGAAAACCGACCCCGGTCTTCCGAAAACACTCACCTGGTTACTGATCCGGGCATTGGCGATACCGGCTCGCCCGATGAATCCGCTCAAAGCCCGGAAATCTTGATGGATACCACGCAGGTTCGCGCGGGCTGCCCAAGTGCGGCCACTCCGGGTCAGGGTCGCCTGCCAGAGCGGTGCCGACACCGACCCCGTCCCCCGGTCGGTCCAACTGTTGGCACCCTGAAGCTGGAGTGTGTAACGATTCCCTAACACAAATCGACCATCAACACCAGCGACACGATTGCTCTGATCACCGTCGATGCGATCGGTGTAGACCATGCCGAGTCGGGACTGTTCACCGAGGTCATGCTGGACGCGGAGGAGATTGAATACCGGGTTGTCGGTTCCGGTCGCGGAGACCACCGCATCATCCACCGCCCCGATGTATCCGATGGTCGTTCGCCCCGTCTTCCCGTTGAGCTTCGCCGCGGTAACCGGCTCCAGGATTCGCCGGGTATGGATCAGGCGATTCGGAGTGGCAAAGTCTTCCAGACCATCCAAGAAAAACGGCCGTTTCTCCGAAAAAAAGAGTGCCTGTCGCGGATCGAACACCACTTGGCCGGCATCCGACTCGACCTCCGCGAAATCGGGACGCACCGTGCCGTTGAGGTTCAGGTTCGGCGTGATCCCCCAACGGACGTTTCCGCCAAACTCGGGATCGCCACCGGAATAGTTCCAACCTCCACCCGCGCGGGGCAACCCGCTGGTTTTCGACGTCACTACCGGAGTCAAATCGAGTACCAGCCCCCGTTGCAGCCCCTGCAGTCCAACCAGCGTTCCCGCCTGACCCAAGAAGGACGGAGCCGCTCGGCGAGCCGGCACCCAACTGTCCTCATGACCAAGGTTCTGAACCCTGCGGGTAACGCTGAGGCCCCAGGTCTGGGGCGACACCGATTGGTAGCGGAGGCTCTTGAACGGAATCTGGATTTCGACTTCGTAACCGTACTCCGTCAACCGACCCTTCGACTCGAAGACAAAATCCTGGCTCGGATCCATCTGCCCTCGACCGACCCGCTGTCCACCAAACCCACTACCGCCACCGCCACCACCGGAGGAGCCTTCGACCAACGAACCATCTCCCTGAATCCCATACGGATTCACTCCAAACACCAGCGCCTGACGACCATCGTTGAATGTGTTCAGAAAGAACAGGATATAGTCATCTGAGAAAATCTTGTCGCGGTCGGCAAGCGTCGCGCGGATGGTCCCCGGAGCGGCGTGTGCGCGGATGCCAAAATGGATCGCACGAGGCGAGTACCAGACCAGAATCTCTGTGGTGTTCTCCGCCGGACGTCCGTCGTCTGGCGAGTAGCGCGAAAAGTCGGTGAGGCGCGCGGCAGCCTGCCACACTGGCTCATTGAGCACCCCATCGATAGTGATGGTCTCTTCCAGCCGTGGAGGATCAACCGCGAGTTGGCGCCGAAGACCACTGTAAACCTGCCCCGTCGAATCAGGGGGACTGTGGGGCACCAGGGCGAGAAGAAGCAAACCGAGCATGGCGTCTCAGACTAGGTAGACGATGGGAATCACAGGCTGGACCTAGGGAACAATGTAAGAGACCTGACGAGAGCATGGGAACCAAGGTTTCGCGCGCCCAGGAACGGAGCGGGCGATGCCCTTCTCTTGACAATCGAGAGGAAGCGATGTTGGTTCCTCTTGACCGTCGAGAGGAAACAAAGATTCCCAATTCCCGCTGTCGTACCGACGTGCTTCAGGGCACCCTCGAACTCCTCATCCTCAAGACCCTCTCCCTCGCCCCGATACACGGCTGGGGCCTGACCCAACGGATCGAACAGATGTCCGACCAGGTCTTCGCCATCAACCAGGGCAGCCTCTACCCCGCCCTCGAACGGCTCAAACGCAAAGGCTGGATTCGGGACGAATGGCGGCTCACCGAGAACAACCGAAGGGCCCGCTACTACACTCTGACGCCCGCGGGGCGTCGGCAACTGAGCGTCGAACGGAGCCTGTGGGAACGGTCCGCCGCTGCGATGACCCAGATCCTCAACTGGGTGGGAGACCTCCCATGAGCCTCTATTCGGATATGCGTGCTCGCCTGCGCTCCCTCTTCGGTGGAACACGCGCCGACCAGGATTCGGTGGAAGAGTTTCAGTTCCACTTAGAGATGGAAACCCAAAAGTATCGAAATCGTGGGCTGTCTGACACCGAAGCACGGCGTCGGGCGTATCTCGCATTCGGTTCCACCGCCTCGGCCCGCGAAACTACGCGGGACGCCCGCGGAGTACGATGGATCGAAGATACCCTCCGGGACATCCGATACAGCATCCAACACCTCCTGCACGCACCCGGCTTCTCCGTCGTCGCCATCTTCACCCTCGCCCTCGGTATCGGAACCACGACCGCAATCTTCAGTGTGATCGATGGCGTGCTGACGCGACCAGCACCCTTCGTGGACCCCGACCGCCTCGTGGTTATTTGGGAGCAGGATCGCCAGAGCGGAACCTTCCGGGAACCCTCATCCTGGCCTGACCTCCAAGACCTCCGCACCCAGGCCTCCACCCTCACCGACGCGACCGCTCTCCAAGGCACCGAGATAACATACAGCCCCGATCAAGGGGCCCCAGTCCGAGTGTCCGGAATGCGAGTCAATCCGCAGTTCTTTTCCCTCGTCGGCATCACTCCGCTTCTGGGCCGCGAGTTTACGGTGGAGGAGGACCAAGCCGGCGGCCCCGGCGTCGTGCTCTTGGGGGAGTCCTTTTGGCGAGCGACCTTTGCAGCGGATAGCGCGATCCTCGGAGAAACCATCCGGCTCGACGGTACCCCCGTTCAGGTGATCGGTGTCTTACCCTCAGGGGTCGACTTTGGACTCAACCAGATACATGCCCGGGCCGATTACACCGCGAGTTACGCCGCCACCGGCGAGGTGAATCTGTGGCTACCGATACAAACCAACGAGACCCTCACATCCCGATTCACCCATCCCTACCTTGTGCTCGCCCGGCTCGCTCCTGATGTCACGTTCGCCGCCGCACAAGAAGAGGTCACGAGAATCGGAACTCGCCTGGAAGAGACCTACCCCCGTGCGAATGAAGCCCGCGGTATGGACGCCGAGCGTCTTGACGATACCGTCTTCGGCCCGATCCGACCAACCCTCACCCTCCTCTCGATCGCCGTCGTCTTACTCCTGCTTGTCGCATCGGTCAACGTCGCCAACCTCCTCCTCGCCAGGGGAATCAGCCGGACCCGCGAGCTGGCTGTTCGATGCGCCCTTGGCGCCGGCACCGGTCGGCTGAGTCGGCAGGTTCTGATCGAAACCCTCCTACTCACACTCGTCGGAGCGATTGCTGGAATCGGCGTCGCCACCCTTGGTCTGAAGACGTTGCTCGCCTTGGCACCGGCCGACATTCCACGGATAGGTAGCGTTGGGGTAAACGGTCGTGCGCTCGGCCTCTCCTTAGGGCTCGGGCTCCTCGTTGGCCTCGGCTTTGGCCTCATACCCGCCCTCAAGGCCCGAGCCGTCAATGTGATGGATACGGTCCGGGGTACCGGACCCACCCTCGCAAGCGACCGCCGCCACAGTCGGATGCGACAGCTCCTCGTTGCCGTGGAGCTGGCCCTTTCGGTGACGCTCGTCGTCTCGGCGGGCCTTCTGATTCGGAGTTTCCAGTCCGTCCTCCAGGTTGACCCCGGCTTTACCGCACATGGGGTGCTCAAGGCAGAGTACCAACTTCCAACAGCCCGCTATCCCCGAAACTTCGACCAGTATCCCAACTTCGCGGAAATCCACAGTTTCAATAGCCGCCTGCTTAACCAAATACGTCAAATTCCCGGCGTAACCACCGCCGCTCTCTCCGGCTCGCATCCCCTCGATCGCGGCTTCACCAACTCATTCACCGTGGTTGGTCGGGAGGACGAATCGGCCGATTGGCCCGAGATCTCAATACGTGGTGTCTCGGACGACTACTTCCGGACCATGTTGGTCTCACTTCGGGTCGGCCGCACATTTACTGATGGGGACGGTACCTCTTCGCCACCTGTCGTCATCATCAATCAAGCGGCCAGCGAACGCTTCTTCGGAGACCGGGATCCCATCGGCCAAGAACTCCGCTTCTGGGGAACCAACCGTCAGATCGTCGGTGTCATTGCCAATGAACGGATACATGGGCTCACCGCGACCGTCCCGCCGGCAGCCTATACCCCACTCACGCAAACACCGTTTGACCATGGGGCACTCCTGGTACGCACCGACGGTGACCCGATCGCGGTTGCGGGGGCCGTCCAAAACGTATTCGGCGAAATCGACCCCGCGCTTGCGATCTACGGCCTCGAACCGTTTGAGGACACCGTCCTCGCCTCGGTCAGTGGGCGTCGGTTCACCATGTTTGTTCTTGCTGCATTTGCTGGTGTGACGCTGCTCCTCTCGTTAGTTGGTATCCACGGCGTGCTGAGTTACATGACAGCTCAGCGGACTCGTGAACTCGGAATTCGACTGGCTCTGGGCGCAACCCCGCCGGAAGTGGTCGGTTTGGTCATGCGAGGTGGACTGTGGTTAGCAACTGTCGGGGTCGTGGTGGGGTTGATCGGTGCAATCTTGGGGACTCGTTTGATGGCCGGAATGCTCTATGGGATTGCCCCGATGGATCCGCTCACCTTTCTCGGCGTCCCGTTGCTGATGCTGGTGGCCTCTGCCGCTGCCATCTGGTTTCCGGCGCGCCGAGCGGCACGAATCAACCCGACCGAGGCACTCCGGATCGAGTAGCTGGCGTCACGGCCGGCGCCCTACACCGGGACGCCGCCTGCCCGCACCCAAACGCGGTACGGTCTTGATCCGCTCCGGCACCTGGCTCCATTGGGCCGGGGTCAGGATCTGTTGGAGCACGGTGAACACCTGCGCAAACCCCACTTGAGCCTCCGCCAGCATCGGCCGAATCCCCTGCAGCAGCACTCGCGGATCGGCTGACTGTCCCCCGGCCTTCTCAATCTGCTGACGTAACGAATCGGCCAGTACCCGGTTCACCCCATCGACCGAGTCCGACAACGCTGTCACACGGGTAACCTGTGAGGGTGTGAGCCGAAGGGCGAGACGAATCTCCAGGACGGTTTTGGCAGGATTCGGAACCAAGGTCTCAACCCGGGAGAGGAACCCTGCAATTCCACCAGCCTCAGCTCCAGCGCCGCCCGCACCCCCACGGCCTCCGGCCACACCGAACCCTCCGGCACCTCCAAGAGCACCCCGCCCACCTCGCCCACCTCCACGGAGGCCATCGAGAAACTGTTGCCGGCGATCGGGACCAATCGTCAGGCGGGCCTGGATACCGAGCTGGAACGGTACCCGAATAGCGTTGGCGCTACTGCGCGACGATCCGAACCGTTCGTTGACAGCATACTGAAACTGTTGGCTGACAGGATCGAATCCAGTCACCGACATCAGGATATTGTCGGGGCGGATGGTCTGACCCCAACCTCGCAGGTCATTCGCGCCATGGAAAAGTTGGTCCAGCCCACCGAGGAAATTCTGGGTCACCACCGAGACCATTAACCGGCGGTTCAGACCGAAGAGGTTAGGCCGGTAGTTGAGTTGAAAGTCCAGCGATGGTCGCCAGGGACCACGACAACTATTCCGGGCAGCCACCTGCCCGGTCTGAGATTGGAGGCACGCCGCTGCACCTCCACTCGTGGTCGACAGGAGTCTTTGCATCCCCTCCGCCACTGATGGGTCACTGGTTCGGGCAGGGTCAAAGATGAACGCACGATCGTTCCGCGAGCCATCGCCATTGATGTCCGACCCAACCAGGGGGGTGTAGGGCGTCCCCGAACTCAGTCGTCCAATGGTGGTGATCTCAAGTGTTGTCCCCACCGGATAGGTGACCGTGGGGAGGAAAGAATGTCGTCGTTCGAAGTTACTGGTCGCCCACTCTCGTACGTTGGGATTCCCGGCCGCCGCCGTCAGGAAAGAGAATGGTGTATCGACCACTCGGGTCAGTCTGGGCTTGGCGACTGATCTCGGTTTCGAGGGAAATGGCCTCCACAACCGCACCGACGAGAGGTACTCCATCCTCACTCAGGATTACACCAGTGATAATATCGGTTGTGGTTCCCACCTGCGCCACGGCTGGCACCGGTACCAGGAGGACACCAACCACCAGAAAGCGTTGTCGGAGCGATCGCATCTCACAACTCCAGACGACCGAGTAGACTCGGTGTTAAGACGGCCAGGGGTGTTCCAATCCCATTCCGTTGTGATAGATACGGCCCGACAGCAATACATGTTGACCTCTGCGCCAGCACGGTATCTTGGATCACCCACCGATTTCCCCGGAGTGGTGCATGCACCTTACCACCCTCGATTGGTCGATTGTCATCCTGGCACTCGCCCTGAGCTTTGTCCCGGCCGTCGCGCTGCGACGCCGGGCCGGCGCGAGCACGGCGGAGTTCTTTACTTCTGGCCGTGCGGCGCCGTGGTGGCTGATCGGCGTCTCGATGGTCGCGACGACCTTCAGTACCGACACCCCGAACTTGGTCACCAACTTGGTGCGCGAGGGTGGCGTCGCGAACAAC
The DNA here is from genome assembly GCA_029262155.1 of Gemmatimonadota bacterium. Lineage (GTDB taxonomy): Bacteria > Gemmatimonadota > Gemmatimonadetes > Gemmatimonadales > GWC2-71-9 > OFTM291. Next base: position 22,392 of record JAJCZW010000021.1, on the reverse strand, counting down.
TGGGCCTGGTGGGCCTTTCTTCTTACCGGTATGGCTACTGTCTTCTTTTACGCACGGTTGTGGCGGCGGAGTGGTGTCCTCACCGACCTTGAGTTCTACGAACTTCGCTACTCCGGTCGACCCGCCTCTCTTGTCCGCGGTTTCCGCGCCGTGTACCTCGGCTTGATTTTCAATCTCGTCATCCTCGCCTCGGTCAACCTCGCCGTCGCCAAGATCGCCAACGTCCTGCTCGGCTGGCCGATTGGACTCACACTCGTTGTGGGGACAGCGCTCAATATCGGATTCGCCACGATCGCCGGCCTCTGGGGCGTGATGGCCACCGATGTCTTTCAATTCGTGCTGGCGATGGCAGGGTCGATCGCTGCCGCGGTCTACGCGGTTCGCCTCCCCCAGGTTGGTGGACTCTCCGGGTTGGTCGAACGGGTCGATCCGGCCATGCTTGCCTTCTTCCCCTCGGGCGACGACTGGTCGCTGGTGGTGACGGTGTTGATCATTCCGCTCGCGGTCCAGTGGTGGTCGGTCTGGTATCCGGGATCGGAGCCCGGGGGCGGGAGCTACGTGGCCCAACGGATGCTTGCGGCGCGCACCGAAGGGGAGGCCCTCTCGGGAACACTGCTCTTCACCGTCGCCCACTATGCCCTTCGCCCCTGGCCCTGGATTCTGGTCGCTCTGGCGTCAACCCTGGTCTATCCCACCCTCTCCGATATTGCGGCCGCCGTGCCCGGCGTCGACCCGAGCCTACTCGGTCACGATATGGCGTACCCCGCCATGCTCCGGTTTCTCCCGTCCGGCCTCCTGGGTTTGATGGTGGCTGGCCTTCTGGCCGCCTACATCTCGACCGTCTCCACCCATCTCAATTGGGGCAGCTCGTATCTGGTCAACGATCTCTATCGCCGGTTTCTGAGGCCCGACCGAGAGGAACGCCATTACGTCTTCGCCGGTCGTCTCCTCACCGTGCTCCTGATGATTGGCGCGGCCCTCATGACCCTGGTGCTCGATACCGCCAAAGAAACGTTCGACCTCCTTCTTTCAGTGGGGGCGGGTACCGGTCTTTTATATCTCTTGCGCTGGTTCTGGTGGCGGATCAATGCCTGGAGTGAAATCACCGCGATGGTGGTATCGTTCACTTTGGCCCTCGGCTTTTTCGTCGCTGGGAAGAGTGGCCTCACCTTCCCTACCCACATCACGCTGCTCATCTCGGTGGCAGTCACCACCGCTGCCTGGCTCGCGGTGACCTACCTGACCAACCCCACCGACGACGAGACCCTCATCCGATTCTATCGCCTGATCCGACCGGCGGGTGCCGGCTGGAAGCGAATTCGAGCGCTCGCCGGTGGCGCCCTCGCCAGCCCCGATAGCCTCGCCACCTCGGCGTTGGCCTGGGCCGTTGGGTGCGTCTTCGTCTATGCCGCACTCTTCGCGACCGGGAGTCTCCTCTACGGTCGGATGACCGCTGGGTTGGTCCTGGCCGGGGTCGCGGTTGGAAGTGGGGTAGCGCTGGCGGGACTCCTGCGGGGGTCGTTCCGCTCGTAGCCCGACACCCGGGCTTACGCCCGGGGCTCGGCCAAGGACGCTGCTCACGCAGCGGAGAGGGTTCAGGGGGCTTCGGTGGCGTAAGCCACCTTCATCTGCGCCGAGCCTGGGGCGTGAGCCCCAGGATCCCCAACTACTTACCACTCCTTGCCCGTTGATAGGGAATCGTGGTTCGAGCACCCCCGGGCTTACGCCCGGGGCTCGGCCAGGGGACGCTGCTCACGCAGCAGGTGCATTCACGAAAGAGCCGGGGACGTGAGCCCAGGGCCGGATCTCACAATGCGCTCGACTCGGCTGGAGAGATTCAGGAAGAGGTATTGCATCCATCCGTATATCCGGATATATTGCTTTACTATGTCCTACGGCCTTCTCAACCAGATGACCGCGCTCGCCGATCCGATCCGGAGCAGGATCGTTGCGATCTTGGCCAGCCAGGAGCTCAGCGTCTCCGAACTCCAAGCGGTGCTACAGCTTCCCCAATCCACTGTCAGCCGACACTTGAAGACGCTGGCGAAAGAGGGACTCGTGGTCGCCCGGAGTGAGGGGACGACCCATCTCTACCATGCCCCCGTGGAGCAGTTCGCCCCCACCACCGCTCGTCTCTGGCAGGTGGTCCAGGGCGAAGTCGACACCGAGGTGACATCTTGGAGCGACCGCGACCGCTTGCGTATGGTGCTCGCCGAGCGGCATCGGCAGTCGCAGGAGTTCTTTGAGAGTCGGGCGGGACAGTGGGATCGGATGCGAGAAGAGCTCTTTGGTCCGAGGCTAGAGCTTTTTGCGTTGGCCGGGTTACTCGACCGGTCGTGGACCGTGGGGGACTTGGGGACAGGAACCGGGCAGTTGGCGGCGACAGTTGCCCCTTTTGTCGAGCATGTCATTGCGGTAGATGAGTCACCGGCGATGTTGGAAGCTGCCCGAACGAGGGTGGCCGACCACGAGAATGTGGAGTTGCGTCGGGGCAAACTCGAAGACCTCCCTATCGACGATTGCGAACTCGACCTGGCAATCCTGAGCCTGGTGCTTCCGTACGCCGTCGACCCCTCTCGTGTCATCGCCCGCGCGGGTCGAGCGCTGGTCCCTGGGGGTCGTGTGATCATACTCGACTTGGCCCCACATGATCGCGCTGAATATCGTCAAACGATGGGCCATCTGTGGCAGGGGTTTGGGGAAGGCGACATTTCGCATTGGATGCGCGAGGCCGACCTCGAGTTTCATTCGTGGAGTGCCCTTCCTCCCGAGCCTGGCGCGAAGGGTCCTGCGTTGATGGTTGCAACCGGTATGCGATCCGGCCGGCCACGCCGGGCGGTGGCCTAACATATAATGACTTCTTATCCACTTTCACGAAGGATCGATCTGTGAGTACTCACACTGCGACCCATCCGTTTGACCTCTCCCGCGATGCCGGTCTCGACCCGTTCAAAGTTGCCGACCTCGCGTTGGCCGAGCTGGGCCGCCAGGAGATCCGTCTCGCCGAACATGAAATGCCGGGCCTGATGGCCCTACGCGAGGAATATCGTGGGCAGCATCCTCTCGCCGGTGCCAAGATCATGGGCTCCCTGCACATGACCATCCAAACGGCGGTGCTGATCGAGACGCTGGTGGAATTGGGGGCCGACGTCCGCTGGGTATCCTGTAACATCTTCTCGACCCAGGACCATGCCGCAGCGGCCGTCGCGATCGGTCGGGATGGAACGGTGGATCATCCGCGCGGGGTGCCGGTCTTCGCGTGGAAGGGTGAAACGTTGGAAGAGTATTGGTGGTGCACCGACCAGGCGCTCCGGTGGCCCGACGGGAGCGGCCCGAACCTGCTCCTCGACGACGGAGGGGACGCAACCCTCTTAGTGCATAAGGGCGCCGAGTTCGAGCACGCTGGAGCAGTGCCGACCTTCGATGCGGCCAACGACCCGGAGGAGTGGGGCGTCATCCTCGACACGATTCGTCGGACCTTGGGCGACAATCCGACCCGGTGGTCGCAGACGGCGGCCGAACTCCGTGGCGTCTCGGAGGAGACCACCACGGGAGTGCACCGGCTCTATGAGATGATGCGAGACGGAACCTTGCTCTTCCCGGCCATCAACGTCAATGACTCCGTCACCAAGAGCAAGTTCGACAACATCTACGGCTGTCGCCACTCGGTCGTCGACGGCTTGAACCGGGCCACCGACGTCATGTTGGCCGGGAAGCTTGCGGTGGTGTGTGGCTTCGGTGAGGTTGGGAAGGGGTGTGCTCAGGCACTCCGGGGCCAAGGTGCGCGAGTCGTGGTAACGGAAATCGATCCCATTTGTGCTCTCCAGGCGTCCATGGAAGGGTTCGAAGTCACGACCGTTGACGATGTGGTCGCAACCGCTGACATCTTCATCACGTCGACGGGCAATCGCGACATCCTTACCGCGACCCACATGAGCCGGATGAAGGACAAAGCGATCGTCGGCAATATTGGTCATTTCGATAACGAGATCGATATCGCGGGCCTCAAGAAGGTACCGGGCATTCGCAAGGTGAACATCAAGCCACAGTATGATGAGTGGATCTTTCCGGATGGCCACGGAGTCTTGATATTGGCGGACGGACGCTTGCTCAACCTCGGGTGCGCCACTGGTCACCCCAGCTTCGTCATGTCGGCAAGTTTCACCAACCAGGTGATGGCCCAGATCGAGTTGCATCAACACAATGATCAGTATGAGAAGAAGGTCTACGTTCTTCCCAAGCACCTGGACGAAAAGGTGGCACGACTGCATCTCGACAAACTCGGCGTCAAGCTGACGACACTCACGCCGGGACAGGCGAGCTACATCGGGGTCCCGGTGGAAGGTCCCTACAAGCCGGACCACTATCGGTACTAGGGGACCAGGGCGACCGAGAATTCCGGAGGACCTCTGATCGACCTAGAGCCCGTTGTTCTCGAGGGTCACGGCGTCCGACTGGAGCCACTGACCGAGGACCACCACGACGACCTCTGCGCCGCCGCGCGCGATGGTGAACTCTGGAACCTCTGGTATACTTCGGTCCCCGAGCCTGATGGCACCCGCGAGTACATCGCCACTGCACTCGCGGGGCAGCGTGACGGGCATATGCTCCCCTGGATCGTGCGCCACACAGCCACCGATACGGTGGTTGGATCTACCCGATACCACGATATCCTGCCAGCGATAGGTCGAGTCGAGATCGGATACACCTGGTATGCGACTCGGTGGCACCGCACCCATGTGAATACCGGCTGTAAGCTTCTCTTGCTCGAGCATGCGTTTGACACGGCAGGATGCCATGTCGTCGGGTTCCGGACAGACAACTTCAACTTCGCCTCCCAGAGGGCCCTCGGAGGGTTAGGTGCAAAGAAAGACGGCGTACTCCGGCATCATCAGGTTCGAAAGGATGGCAGCGTCAGGGATACCTTCATGTACAGCATCCTCGCGACGGAGTGGCCTGACATCCGGCGATACCTCCTTCACCGACTCGCACGGCATTCCAGCCGGCCGAGTCGTGCGATGTAGGTCGCCGCAGCGGCCGTTCCTCCTTTTGTCCCTTCCGGCGCCGGTGCCGGGACTACTTTCTCTCGCATCGATTCAGAGGAGGCGTGATGTTGAGATATGGGGTATGCGTCTGGGTGCCCCGTCGTTATCGGGGCACACCTTCCCACTGCGTGTCGCGTCCTAATCCATTGAGCTCAGACGGGGCCCGAGCTGATGAGTGATCGCGGACGATCCGAGCGGGAGATGCTTCGGCATTTCCTCGCCGCCCTCGCCTATCGCACCCAGAAGGCGTTGCGCGGTGCACCGGACGACTTCGGCGAGTTCCTGGCCGGTAATCAGATCCGGACGCCCAAGGACCTGCTCTGTCATATGACGAGCGTCTTGGGATACGCACGGACCTTCTTTCGAGGCGGCCAATACCACCCCGAGCCACTTTCCACTATCTCGCAAGAGGCGGAGCGTTTCCATCGAATGCTCGGGGATCTCTCTGCCCACCTCGCGTCGGATGACCCGCTGGACGGGATTCAACCTCAGCAACTCCTTCAGGGACCCTTTGCCGACGCCATGACGCATGCCGGTCAGTTGGCGATGCTGCGTCGGCTCTGCGGCTCACCCATCCCCCCCGAAAACTTCCTCCTCGCCGATATCGACCCAGCTAACGTTTCAAGCCGGCAGGCTGAGCCCAATGCTCCCGATGCCGAATGGCCGGAAGGCCTCTGACGCTCCTGGTGGGAAGTCCGGCGACTCCGGATTGTGCGCCCGGACACAGCACATGAGAGGCTCGTAGAGCTAGTCTTCACATCGATTCTCGATCACGGACCGCGAGGTGTCCATGCTAACACGGCCTCTTCTCCAGTCGGTCGCTCTCCTCGCAGCAGTTGCTTGTAGCGATGCCGGCGATGACCAGGCGCTCGTCAGCGTTACCTATTTCGGGGCACCGCCCGTGATGCTGGATATGCTCACCGTCACCATCAGTGTGGCCACGCATCAGTGGGTGTGGTCCGGAAGTCAGTTCATCACCGACGCCTCGAACGGAAGCCCCCACACACCACCAGTTGAGACGCCGACGACCGGGACCCTGCAGGTTCATTTTCGACTCACGGATGGTGGAATCGTCGTCAGCAGCGGCGAGGTTGAGTTGCCGCTCCGGCCTGACTGGCGGTGGGGGATCTCGCTGCACACAGAAACGACCGACCCAGTAAGAAGCTGTTTCGGTTGCATAGGGTCCAAAGCATTTCCCCTTCCAGTATCCCTGCGGACCCCCGGGCGGGATTCGATTTGGTTCGTCTGGGGCGGCAACTCGATCAAGCACCCCGTGATCTTTTGATTTCAGGAGCGAACCCATAGAACCCGTCACCCACATACCCTAGCCAGATGAAAAGAGATCGACGGCTTGGTCAATGATTCTGCCTTAACGTCCGACAGATCTCCACGTGTAAGCGTATATGCGACCCTTGGTGTTAGTGATCTCCGCGCTCGCGATGACGGTTTCCCCGGCCCGTGGTCAGGATCCGGGTCGGGACTCGATCATCCATCTGCTCCATCGCGCCACGTGGGGTGCTCGCCCGGGCGATGTTGACCAGGTCGCCCGAATAGGGATCACCACCTGGATCGATCGGCAGCTCAGGCCCGAAGCAATAGCTGACAGAACCACCGACAGGTTCCTGGCCCGGTACCGCGTCCTGTCGCAATCTCCGGAGGAGTTGGTCCGGTTATTCACCGAGGCCCAACGCGCGGCCCGCACCCGACAAGCCGGCGGCGACACCGGCACCATGATGCGTCGACAACGGCGTCGAGACGCGCCCACGGGTATTCAACGGGCAACGTTGGAACTCCAGCAAGCGACTGCGACACGGGCGATCCTGTCGGAGCGGCAGCTCTATGAAGTCATGGTCGATGTATGGACCAATCACTTTAACGTGTTCATGGCGAAGAACCTCGATCGTGCCCTTACCGCCGATTACATTGCCTCCGCAATCCGCCCCCATGCGCTCGGTCGATTTGAAGATCTCCTGATCGCCACCGCCCGCCATCCGGCGATGCTGGTCTACCTCGACAACGTCCAGTCGGTGGCCGATGGGGCCCAACCGCCCCAAGTGATCCAACGGGGACGTGGACGACGCGCGATGATGCAGCGCCAGGAGCCTCGTCGGCGTCAGGGACCCCAGGGCATCAATGAGAATTATGCCCGCGAGTTGCTCGAACTCCATACGCTTGGAGTCGATGGAGGGTACACCCAAGACGACATCATCGGCGTGGCCCGGGTCCTCACCGGCTGGAGCCTCGATCCACGGTCGCGTGCCCGGTTCCAATTCCATCGCTGGGCCCATGATCAGGGCGAGAAACAGATCATGGGGCAGGTCCTTCCCGCAGGCGGTGGGGAGAACGAGGGCGTGGCCCTTCTCCGTTGGTTAGCCAACCATCCCTCCACGATGAGACATGTGAGTGGGAAACTCTGTGCTCGATTCGTCGCCGATGTGCCACCGGACGGATGCATCGATGCCGGAGTGCATGCCTGGAAGCGAACAGATGGGGATATCGCCGCGGTCGTGCGTGCCATCTTGTTGTCTCCCGAATTCTGGGCCCCGGTGCATCGCGAGAGCAAGTTCAAAACACCGTTCGAGTTTGTCACCAGCGCGGCCCGGGCACTCGGTGCTGCACCCGATACTTCCTTCGGCCTGGCCAGGCTCCTCACCCGACTCGGGCAGCCGCTGTTCATGTATAGCGCGCCAACAGGGTATCCCGAACGTTCGGACTCATGGGTCTCTTCGACTGCCCTCTTCAATCGATTCAACATCGCTCTTGCGATCGCGAGCCGACGGGCGCCGGGACTTGCCCTGCGGGCCGACGCATCGCTTGATCTTGCTGCGGTCGAAAACAACCTGCTCCAGGGACGAGTCAGTGCCAGCACCCACGCGACCCTGGTTCGGGAAACCACGGGACTCCGGCCCGCCGATGCACGAATTCTCATGGTCGGCCTCGCCCTCGGTAGTCCCGAGTTCCAGCGTCAGTAGGAGGTTTCATGCAACGCCGTGTTTTCGTGAAAGCAGGAGGCCTCGCTCTGGTGAGTATGGGACTCGATCCCATCTTCCTCGATCGTGCCGCCTATGCGATCGGCCCTCGCGGCAACGGCAAAACATTGGTGTGCCTCTTCCAGCGGGGTGCGGTCGATGGGCTGAACATGATCATTCCCCATGGCGACTCCGCGTACTATCGCGAACGGCCCCGGATCGCGGTTCCGCGGCCCGGGCGCACCGGAGGAGCGCTCGACCTCGACGGATACTTCGGATTGCACCCGGCGATGGCGCCCCTCCTCCCCTATTGGCAGGCCGGTACTCTCGGGATCGTGCATGCTGCCGGATCGCCCGCGCGAACGCGGAGTCACTTCGATGCCCAAGACTATATGGAAACCGGCACACCGGGTCGGAAGTCGACGGAAGACGGGTGGCTCAACCGCCACCTTGCCCATGCGGTCGACCACACCGAAACCCCTTTCCGCGGGGTGGCGATGGGATCCCAACTTCCGCGGATCCTGCGCGGCAGTGCCCCCGCACTCGCTGTTGGCGACCTACGCGCATTCGGCATTCAGGCCCGCGGTGCAGTTGGAGACAAGCTGTCGCGGGCGTTCGAGTCGATGTATGCCGGTGAGGCAGGTGGAGGGATCGTCGCCAAGTCGAGCGCCGAGGGGTTCGAAGCGGTTCGCATGCTCCGGGCGGCCGACGTGGGCCGGACGAGCCCTCAACATGGCGCGACCTATCCTCAGTCACCCTTCGGCCAATCGATGCAACGGATCGCCCAATTGATCAAAGCCGACCTCGGCACGGAGATCGCCTTCGCTGATGTGGGGGGGTGGGACACCCACGTGAATCAAGGAGCGAGTGAGGGACAGTTAGCAGTACGCCTCCGAGACTTTGCTGCTGCGCTGGCGGCATTTGCCACTGACTTGGACGAACGGATGGCCGATGTCGTGGTCCTCACGATGTCGGAATTCGGTCGGACCGTCGCCGAAAACGGCAGTACCGGCACCGACCATGGAACCGGTACTGCGATGATGGTTCTGGGTGGGGGCACGCGCGGGGGCATGCACGGCGCCTGGCCCGGACTCGACCCCGCCGACCGGGCTGATGGTCGTGACTTGGCAGTCACAACCGATTTCCGCGATCTCTTTGGCGAGGTGTTGGTCAAGCACCTGGGCAACACCGACCTCGGGCAGGTCTTTCCGGGGTACACGCCTGACCAAGGCAGATGGGTGGGCGTTCTCTAGGGAGTGAGGCTGGCTATCGGCGATACCACGCTTCTTGCCGAAACCGATCATGCAACATCTGGCTGACCTTCTGCCGCCCGGACGTCGAGGGATGAACCCCATCGGCAACATAATCTTCCCGATCGTAACACACACCGCTGGCATTCGCCATTCCCGTGGAGCAGTCTGGAGCCCACAGATACGGCCCCCAACCATACCACACGCCGTCGACGGTCGCATGGGTGCCTAACCAAGTGTTCAGCGCCAACCCCTCCTCGTAGCTCAACGGTTCACCCCGACCAACGTTTCCAGCGAATCCGCCGTAGCTCCTCGACGAGGTGTATACCGCCTGGACCGAGGGGAATTTCCCCGCCACCCGAGCCGCAAAGTCGCCCAGGTGGGTAACAAATGCCTCGTAGTCGCTGCTTGTGGAGGGATAGGTTGGCAGCGCTGCTCCTCCGGCTCCGGTGGTGAATTGGTTTGCGGCCTTATGCCAGATGACGCGGACCTGGTCTGGTCGAATCCCAGCCTGCGGGGCCTTGCGATCCCGGCAATCGTCCCAGAGCTTCCCGTCGAACGCGGGGTCGATCCAGCGCTCGATCGCATGACCGCCTACCGCACAATTGACAACCCGAATATTGGCAGCAATGTCCGGAGCAAACTCACCTGCGACTCGATCCTGGTAGTTCCCGCACTCCTGGTTGGCATTGCTCATCCCGATGCAGACGATACCGATAATGCCGTCCACCGCCGTAACGCTCGGTGCTCCCGTCGCGGTGAGCCGGAGCGGGAGCCCTTTGTAGCTACCGGGGGTCTGGCCGCCATCGTCTCCCCGATCCATCGGGAATGGAGTTGAGGTGTCCGGACCTGGTGGAGGGCTGCCGCTGGTGGTCGGATCGGTCGCAACCGAACTCGAACAGCCGATGACAAGCAGCAGGATGATGGATGTCAGTCGAGTCGTATCGGTTACGAGCATGGTCACAACCTCCGTGTGGCGTATCAAGAACTCGTCACGGTCCCTGTAGAGGGTTCATAGTCGACAGACGCCCCACTCAACCAATTGTTAAGCCATCGCACGTAGGGGCGAGCCTTAACCCTTTGTGTTCTAATTATTTAGGGCACTACCTTCCGATACCACGGTTGGGGACAAATCCTGACTAGGGAGAAGAACGTGAGGACGACGGCCGTGGATCGGCCCTTCGGTTTCGAAGCGTGGTGGCAGAAGAGCCGGCCTCCTGGCACCATAGCCCGGACTGCGACTATGTTGTGCCTCCAGGGGAGTTGTCTTCCCCGGGCGATGGAGTTCGCCCTCGACTGCCCTCTCGGGCTGATGACTCCTACCCGACCTGCAAACGACGGGAGGAGTTTTTTCGTGTCCACGGTATCTGTACACCCCACTTCCGAGCAGCCCGTGAGGATCACGCCTGGCGGGTGAACGCCAACGCGTGGAATTCCCTTGTTTGGCGATCTGCGATCGCGCCCCGGCGACTTCGCCGTCGCGGCGAACGATCTCACCTTCTTGGAGGACACCCATGCTTAGCTATGTGGCCGTCGGCGGTTTGCTCGGCACGGTTGCCCGATACGGTTTGCAGGGCTGGATTCAGGATCGTGTCGGCGACAGTACCTTCCCCCTCGGTACGCTGGGCGTCAACATCCTGGGCACGTTACTCGTGGCCTTCGTCATGCGGTACGCGACTGGAACCGTCGTCATGTCACCGGAGGTCCGGGTCGGTCTGACCACAGGCTTCTGTGGTGCATTTACCACGATGAGTACCTTCGCGTATGAGAGCCAAGCGCTACTGGGCAGTGGCAATTACTGGCACACGGCTCTCTATGCCGGCACCACGCTGATCGGCAGTTTCCTCGCCGTGTACGCTGGCATTGCCCTCGCTAACCAACTGCTCTAGGAGACCGAATCATGACCCATCGATTCACCGGCGAGCGGACCCTCATGCGGATTTTCATCGGAGAGCACGACAAAGTTGGGACCACCCCACTCTATGAGGCCATCCTGCATCGGCTACGTGAGAAGGGATTGGCAGGTGCCACCGTGCTCCGAGGCGTCGCGGGGTTTGGCGCCAGCAGTCGGATGCATACCGAGAAGGTCCTGCGGCTCTCGCTCGATCTGCCGATCATCATCGAGGTGGTGGAGACGGAGGACGCGATCACATCGGTACTTCCCGACCTCGACGAAATGATTGGTGGAGGGCTGATCACGATGGAACGAGCGCGTGTCATCATGTATCGACCGGCGAACGCGACCGCGAGCCCTCGGGAACAGCACCGGATCAAGGATCTGGAGGCGGAAGACGGTTCGTAACGCTACCGCAATCGTCTGAGTTCGGCCTCCGAGGCGATGAATCCGAACGCCGGCCAGCCACCGGAGGCCACCGACCGCTCGAACCACTCCCGCGCGCGCGCCATGTCGCCATGAAGGAGATACCAGTTCCCCACCCCGTAGCTTCGTGTCGCGACTTCGACCGCTCCGGTATCGGCGGCGGTGACCACCTCTTCGGGACCGATCTCTCCTCGGTAAAGAAGAATTCGCCTGGCGTAAGCGTTTGGGGCCGTCACCGACCCCGCATGCCGGTCTAGCACCTGTTGGGCCTCGTCAGGGTGACCGGCCCGAGAGAGTGACATCCAGAGCCAGTCGACCGACCCGGCAAACTCTCCTTCATTCGGCGCAAGCGGAAGCGCCCGGGCAAACACTGCCGCAGCCGGAGAAAAGTCCCCCAGAACGAACCGGACGATGCCAAGGTGGTACAAGCATCCGTAGCAGAGCGAATCGAGTGCCAGCCCGCGCTCCAGATCGGCGCGGGCGCGATCGAATTCACGAGTCGAGAGGTAGCGATGGCCGCGCCAGCGATAGAGTATGGCATTGTCGGGTTGCAAGGCGATGCCCCGGGTAAACACCGCGATGGCTTCTCGGTATTGCCGCACCCCGGCGTGGGCGAGACCAAGCGCGAGGATGAGCTCGACGTTCTGGGGGTCGGTGGCGAGGGCCGATTCGGCGCGGGCCACCGCACCGGTATCGGGTTGTGAGAGGTACTCGACCCCGGCTGGCGAGCGGTATTGAACCGACTGAGCGGCAGTGGCGGCCGGGAGGGCGAGTACCAGTGTCGTCAGGAGAATGTGCGGTTGCATGATCCGGCTCCGGCGTGGGATGATTCGAATGTAGCCGATGATGAGCGATCTGAGGACGAGATCGAGGTACATCTTTCGTCAGTCGCCGTCGATACCTAGACTTCTCGCACCATGCCCCCATCCGAATACCCGGGCTGCCGAGTCTACGAACGCGATGGCTTTACCATCCTCGTGGGCAAAGGTGCGCGCGACAATGACCACCTGACCACACGCATTGCCGATCCGGACGATATCTGGCTCCATGCTGCCGGGTGTGCGGGGAGCCACGTCGTGATTCGGAACCCGGAGCGGCTTCCTGAGGTGCCTCGTAGGGTCGTGGAGTGTGCCGCCCAGTTAGCGGCCTGGCATTCCAAGACACGGAAGGCCGGTGGTAAGGTGGAGGTGCATCTCTGCCGCGGTGCCGACGTACGCAAACCGAGTGGATGGGCGGTGGGAAAGGTCCAACTGCGCCGGTACGATGTGATACGCGTCTACAGCCGTGACCCGTCTGGTTAGGCCTACCGTATCCACCGTGGGCTGGTAGCACCCGCCTGCAGATGGACCGGCGATTGATCGATCTTTGAAGGGTCGACCGACGATGCCCCGATATATCCCGTGAAATCACCGATGTCGGTGTAGATAATCGTGTTGTTCTTCCAATCGGGAATAATCGATATCGGACCCGGCATCGACAGGCGGCGCAGATCCGAACCATCGACCCGAATGCTATAGATATCATGTGCCGTATTGGCGTTTGGCTCGGCTGGAAAGTTGGGTGGGACCTGAGAATTGACCATGCTGAAGATCACCCGTTGATTGTCGGGTGAGAATTCCGGATCGTGGGCGCTAGCGACACCGGTCTTTCCAGCGCGAAAGATGCGGCGTGGATTCGATCCATCGGTCTCCGCAATCCAGATCTCCGTCACGTCTTCCGTCACCGGCTGGACCACATAGGTCAGGAGCGTTCCATCCTCAGCATTCGATACGTCGGCTTCGCCCTGGTCCGGCGACACGATGAGCGTCCTCACATCGGATCCGTCGGCCCTGACCGAACAGACGTCGTTGGAGCCTGCGTTCGCTTGGAATTCTTGAGGCGTCTGCGGCGAGGCAAAGGGAGAACGGATCCGGCAGGCAAAATAGATCCGGTCGTTGTCATCCCAGGCCACCCCACCGTTGCCAACCGACTCGAAGCTGGGAAGCAGTTGGGTTTCGCTTCCTGTCGTCAGATCGACCAACCACAGTTGGGACAGCCCACCGGGAATACCGGTGGGGTTCGCCCCTTGCACATTGCCGACGACGAAACGTCGATCCGGCGATAGGGCAACGTGCTCCCAGGCTCGAGGAATGGTGAACGTAATTTGGAGGGGGTTGGTCCCGTCGGCGTTCATGACGAAGACGAACCCGTCACGATGATAGATGATAGCGGCAGAAGTGGGAACGGGTGGAGGATTGGACGGAGGTGGCGGAATGGTGACGCCCTCGCCAGACCCTCCACCACAACCGACGACGGTGAACACGAGGCTAGGAATAATGGAGAGACGTCGCATGGTTGCAGTATAGAACGCCATGCCGATTCAACAATCCCTGGGAGTGGTTCGACGGCATGTAGCAATTATTTGCCCTGCACATTACGAGTGGTGCTGTTCTCTTTGTCGCAACACGAGATACCCTAGAACTCCGGCCAGCAAAGACCCTATAAACACGCCGAGCCGAACGCTGGTGAGATGGGCCACGTCGGTGAAAGCGAGGGTGCCGATAAACAGACTCATCGTGAACCCAATACCGCCTAACAGCGCCACACCAAGTAGGTGCCGCAGGTTTGCGCCTTGGGGGATCTTAGCGAAACCCAATCGGATCGCGAGGAACACCGCCCCGAAAATACCGATCGGCTTGCCGACGGCCAAACCAAGCGCAATACCTGAGGGGATCGGGTCGAACAGGGTGGCCGGGTTGAGTTCACCTAGGGAGAATCCAGTGTTCGCGAACGCAAACAGCGGCAGGACAAACCAACTGACCCAAGGTACCAAGAAATGCTCCAAGACCACGGCGGGAGACTCGCCACGCTTGTTCGTGGCTCGGAGCGGAACGGTGAACGCGAGCAGTACGCCGGCCAAAGTGGCATGGACCCCTGACTTGAGCACTGCGACCCAGAGCACGAACCCGATCACCATGTAGGGGCTAAGCCGTGTGACTCCGCGACGATTCATTGTGACGAGTATCGTCAGGCATACCGCCGCCAGCAGCAGCGCAATCGGAGCCAGGTTCGATGCGTAGAATAGAGCGATGATGGCAATTCCTGCCATGTCATCAAGGACGGCGACAGCGGCTAGGAAGCCACGAACCGAGGTCGGGATGCCGCGTCCGGCGAGGCTCAGGACCCCCAGGGCGAACGCAATGTCGGTGGCACTGGGGATCGCCCACCCCTGCAGAGCGGTGGGATCCGCAATATTGCGGAAGACGTAAATCGTGGCTGGCACCACCATGCCACCAATTGCCGCTACGAGGGGAAGCAGGGCCGCACGCTTATCCTTGAACTGGCCCTTGAGGAGTTCGCGTTTGATTTCTATCCCCACCAACAGGAAAAAGACGGCCATGAGACCGTCGTTGATCCATAGGAGAAGCGGTTTGGCAAGTTCGATGCCGCCTAAGCGGATCTCGAAGGGCATATCGAGGAGGTGATCGTAGAGCCAACTGAGTGGGGAGTTGTCGATGACGATGGCGAGAACACCGGCCACGAGGAGAACGACCCCAACGGTGGCATTGCTCGCCTCAACCCCCTCGTGGTGGGCTTGGTGACTCTGGTTGGTCGAGTGCATTCTCCCTCGAGGTTGGCAAGGAAATATCCCACAAGATAGTTAGTAGACCACCGAGGCGTTCCACCCGATCGATCACAGACGTCGCCGTCTGTGGACTGCTAAGGGTCTCTGACGCCGGTCAGACTACCGTATCCTACGACCTCAGGCGAACGACCGAGCCGTCGGTGCGAGGAACAGTGACAATCGTTTCCAAGCTAAGCTTCACCATGACCCGTACACTGTGCCTTCTCGGTGCCGTTTCGTGCCTCGGTGGGTCGCCACTCAGCACTGGCCCAAACCCAAACAGATACTCTCGCCACGATCCAGTGGTTCGGCGATGATCAACCGTACAGGTTGCAGTCTGGAGAGCGGGGTCGAATCGACAAGTCGTTGCCGGCACGGCTCATACCCTGGGGCCGCCGGGCGATCAGCACGGCCTTGGATGCGTCGATAACTCGTGCCAAGGCGGTGGTCCTTACTGAGGCTGAAACCAGATCATCTCTGATGGTGTGAGTACACGGATTGTGTCGCCAGGACTGATTGCATCCTCGGCTGCCTGAACGAAGTGGCGCCATTCGGAGCCTACCTCACCCTTGAAGTGACGGTCGATAAGCTCCCACAGGAACGGTTGCACGGGCACTGGTTCGTGGCGGATATGCCCGGCGTGCCCAGGGCGACGGATGGCCAGCAGGGTTGAGAACATCGAGTTGAGTTGTTGACTGGTCATCCCGGCAAGTCCAATCGGTGCAACCCGGTTGAGGCGGGATCCGTGGTCCCCATGAATAACGACGATAGCTGAGTCCTTGCCTGTCGCACGATCGATCGCTTCGAGCAGACTCTCAAGTTCCCGATGCACACATCGCACCTGCCCATCAACCGTCGCCATTCGGTCGCGGTAGACGGAGTCCTGTATGTCGCCCTCGTCGTACCCAACTCTCCGATACGGATCTGCGAGCACGACGCAGTTGGCGTCGACCTCGACAGGTCGATGTGGCAAGAGCCAATGAAATACGAGGGCCGTGCCGCGACTTGTCGTTTGTTCGACGAACCGGATGACGTCCTCTACTTCTCGCAACCCGCGCCCTGTGAATGATGAACGCCAGATGTAGTCGTCGCGTTTGCCGCGGAGCCGCAGGTACACATGGGAATTTTGGTTGAGGAAGTATCGCGCGGCAAGGAAAGCTCGACGCTTCCAGGGACCAGGAAGAAGGCCAACGTTCGCGATCGTATTCGACGGTACGACGGAGCACGACTCAACAACAACCCTCTCCGAATGGCAGAAGTCCATGAACGTCGATTGGAACACGTGGATCATGTAACCGTCTTGCTCGAGATGTTCAAAATATGGGTTGACCCTCATGCGGAACTGATAGGGCATTAGAGCTGAATCGATTTCAACCGGTTGCCCGAGCGACATCAGACTGCGTATGGATCGGCTGGTGTAGGCCCACCGGGAATAGGCCGCTTCAAAAACTTCGAATCTATGGCGAATGTAGAAGTCCTTGATGAATGACGCGGTAGCGGTATCACCGGCGGCACGAAGACCACCGATCCCCCATTGCTCGTCAAGCACAATGTGGACCAACATCGGTGGTTTCGCGGAGAGGCTCACGACCGTCGGTGAGCCCGACCAACCCAGCGTCTCGCTGGAACGTGGTAGGGAAGAAAGGTAAAAAGCGGCTAGCGCCAGGCCCGTCATCGCGGCCCGACGACGACTCACAAGATGCGAGAGGCGAACACATCCAAGCGCAAGAACCAGGGTCGGGAGCAAGGCGAGTGGATTGTCCGCGACATCATGTTTTCGGTATCGTAGGACTCATCACCTGCGGCAGCGCTAGCGTGGATCGCTAGCTAACTACAGGTTTTCGTGTTGATTTGCCAGAGCAGTTTTCCTCGACCCCTCTCCCGGAGGATCAGATGCGAGCCTATGGTTCAGTCGGTCGCTTCCTCGCATTACTCCTTATCGGCGGATGCGCTGCCCAATCACCGGTCGACCTCGAGCCCAACAAAGACTTGGTCCGACTGTTTACCTCGGCACTCAACGCGGCGGATTGGGTAGGCCTCGACAGCATCATCTCTCCCGATTTCCAGCGACATAGTCAGGCAACCCCAGGTGCTGAGGTCCGATCCGCCGCCGAGTTTCGCGCGCTCCAAGAAGAATTCCTGAAGGGAGTGCCTGATCAGCGAGTCGAGCTCGGTATGTTACTGGCCGAAGGAGATCTGGTGACGGCCCGGGCAGTCTATCGCGGGACGCAGACCGGTCAGATGGGTCCTTTCCCCCCCACGGGGAAAGCGTTCGAAAGCACGTTCATCGCGATCTTCCGCATTCAGGACCGGCGCATTGCCGAACTCTGGGTCGAATGGGACAACATGGCTATTCTCACCCAACTTGGCCTCCTTCCGCCACCTCCACCGCCGGAAAGGTAGAGCACGTCCACATCCCCCGGGGGATCTTTTCCATTATCTTCTTGCGTTCCGAGTGGGTTACCCGGGAGAGCGTCTGCCGAATGGGTCAGTTTTGGAGTAAGGGCCTTCGTTTCGAGTGCCAGGAGACCGGTCGATGCTGCGTCAGCCGCGGCTCGTACGGCATGGTCTACCTGACACTGGAGGACCGGCGTCGCCTCGCCGGCCATTTTCGTTTACCTACTGCGCAGTTCACCCGCCGTTATTGTACCGCCACCGATGGTTGGATACATCTCAAGGATTTCCACGATGCTTGTCCGTTTCTGGACGGGAAGCGGTGTTCGGTCTACGAGTCCCGTCCAACACAGTGCCGCACTTGGCCGTTCTGGCCCGAAAACATGAGCCCCAAGATCTGGAACGAGGAGGTCGCAAGCTACTGCCCCGGTATTGGGAAGGGGAGGGTGTGGTCGGGTGACGAGATCGACCGGTTGGTTCAACGCGACCCGATTGGCAGCGGCGCGGCAGCACGCCGGTATCGAGACAACCCTTCCAACCCGCTACGAGACGACAACCCTTAGGATGATTGGTTGCGCGGGGCGGCTTCACCCACGTTGACTCGCTCCCACCCAACCTCTACTCTTGCCCCTGTGTATTTCACCTACGGGTATGATACGGTCCTGCCATCGCCAGGGGCGGACGCCGAGCAAGTCATGAACACCGTCGCCGGACTGGAGCGGGCGGGTGTTCGGGTGGACCTGCTGGTTCCCACGATTCGCGATGCGCCCCTGGCGGGTGAAGCGTTGAAGGCTCACTACCAGGTCACCGGTAGGTTCACGATCGACCACATTGGTCCCCCCGTCCGCGGTCCCCGCTGGCTGGACAAGCTGGTCCACGCCCTGCGGGTGGCCCGGGACCCACGCGCGGCCGAGGCCGACCTGGTCTACACCCGACATCTGCCGATGGTTTGGGCCGCACTCCGGAAGGGATTCCCCGTCCTGTATGACACCTACCGTCCGTGGCCGGCACAGTATCCGGCACTGAAACCGTGGCTCCGCTACCTCGTGCGCCATCCACGGTTCCTCGGCGTTCTCACACATTCCCAGTATGCCGCGGAAAGCTTCCTCGGGCTCGGCCTCCCCCAAGCGCAGGTGCGGGTCATGCACAACGGTTTCGACCCCGCCAGGATGCAACCCCGGCTCGAGGTGCGACAGGCACGGCGACAACTCGGGTTTGACGAATCAACCCCGATCGTGACGTACGCCGGCCGGGTCGATCCGAGAAAGGGCATCGGCCTCATTCTCTCCCTCGCTCGCCGTTGTCCGACGATTCGTTTTCACATACTCGGCTCCCGCGGCTCGGGACCGTTAGAGGTCGAAGGCGCCTCGATCCCCAATGTGGCCTTCTTTCCGTGGCTTCCGTACGATGAGGTCGTGCCGCATCTCTATGCCTCCGACGTCCTCCTTATCCCACCGACCCTTGACCCCCTTACGCGGCACGGCACCACCGTGCTCCCCCTCAAACTCTACCTCTATCTTGCCGCAGGCCGTGTCATCGTCGCGCCAACTGCACCCGACACTCGTGAACTGCTCCATCATGATGACAACGCGCTTCTCGTGCGACCCGGCGACCTGGTTCAGTGCGCCTCCACCATTATGCGTGCCGTCCAGGATCGCGCAACCCAGGATCGACTCGGATCTGGTGCCCTCGCGACCGCAGCCGATCTGACTTGGGATGTTCGAGGGCAGCGGATCGCCGCCTTTGCCCGAGAAAGGCTCCAGGCCGTGTAGCCATATCGATCGTTCGTTTTGACGAATGATCGGTGCAGAACCAATATTCATGGCATGACGATCGATCGCGATGTCCTCACCATCCAGCGGGCATACCCGCAGGTGTATCTCGCTTGCCATGTTGACCATGTCCGTGCCGCCAGCACCCCCCACCAGCTTTCCGCACGTGACTCGTCGATTCTCGCTCATGTCGATCGCGCGAATCCTACAACCCCACGGGACCTCGCTCGCCACCTCGGTATCGCTCCCTCGACTCTCTCAGCGGCGCTCGGAACCCTGACTCGCCTGGGCTATGTGCGACGAACCACCGACCCCGCCGATCGACGAACGGTGCGGCTGACATTAAGTCCGAAAGGGGAAGGGGCAATGTCGGCAACCTCCGTTCTCGATGCGACTCGAGTCGTGGCGCTCCTCGATACCTTGACCCCAAGCGAACGCCAAGGGGCGCTTGATGGCCTGACGATCCTTGCGGATGGTGCGCGTCGGCTCCGCCGCATCGTTGATTCAACCGAAGGGAAACCGTGATCAAGATCATCGTGGGCATCGTCCTTCTCCTCCTGGTGCTCGTCGTAGGGGTTTGGGTTGCGGGCACACAACTCCCTGTGGCTCATGTGGCGACTACCTCGCGTACGATCCCGACCACGCCCGACACGATCTTCGCATTGATCTCGCATTTTGAGGCCGCACCAACGTGGCGGTCAGATGTGCGTGCGGTGGAGCAATCCGACGCCATTTCGGGTCGTCCCCAGTTCGTCGAGATCAGCAGCACCGGTCGTCTCCCTCTCGAAGTGACCGAACGTGTACCTCCCCATCGCTTGGTAACGAGGATCACCGATGCCTCTCTTCCCTTTGGTGGGACCTGGACCTACGAAATCACCTCGACCGGACAGGCCAGCACGGTCACGATCACAGAACGAGGCGAGGTGTATTCCCCGATCTTTCGTTTTGTCTCGCGTTACCTCATTGGTCACACCCGAACGATGAACACCTACCTGGATCACCTGCAGCACCATTTTCGGAACCCCACACCTCCCTAGCACCCAACACTCTCTGGCTGGCCGACCCGACGACCAAGTAGTATGGACGATCCTGCGATGAAACTCCTCGGCCTCATCGTCCGTATCCTCACATGCCTGGCCCTCGCTCGGTGCTCTGACTCGAAACGTACAGCTCCTGCTTGGAGATCCCACGATGTTCTACCGATCGCACCGTCTTATCGTCGCCCTGGCAATCATCGCTGGATGGGTTCCTTCAATGGCTGCACAGCAAGAGCTCCTATTGGTCAATGCGAATATCGTCGACCCGGCGACCCAGACGATCGAAACAGGAAATCTTCTCCTCCGAGATGGGGTCATTGTTGGTCGACCGGATCGAGTACCGACCGATTTCTCCGGGACAACGCTCGATCTCACCGGAGGATGGGTCATCCCTGGACTCAGCGACCTCCACGTCCACTCTTTTGGCAACGCGAATCCGGAGGAAGGTGTAGAGTTTCTCGGCGCGGTGACGGTCGCTCAACGAATCCTCCGTGCGGGCGTCGTCCGCTTTCTGGATCTGTTCAATGTGGAATCGGCCATCTTCGGTCAGCGTGAGCAGCAACGACGAGGTGAGTTTGCTGGGGCGGATCTGTTCGCCGCCGGACCCTGCCTCACTGCCACGAATGGCCATTGTTCAGAGTATGGAGTCCCTACGCGTATCATCGACACTCCGGAGGACGCCCGTCGCGAGGTTTCCGATCTCGCCACGGCGGCGCCCGATGTGGTCAAGATCGTGTATGACCACCAAGTCCTGTCTGGTGGCTTCCGTCGGCCAACAATCGACCAGCCAACTCTGGCGGCGGCGATCGCCGAGGCCCGGCGGCACGACTTGGCAACGATTATTCATGTGGGGACGTGGGATGATGTGCGAGATGCGGTCGAAGCAGGCGCAACCGCTGTCACCCATACCCCCATCCCTGAACCAGTACCTGATGACGTCGTCGCACTCATGGCTTCGGCCGGAACGGTTCACATCCCCACCCTCGTGGTCCAAACCGCCCTCACCCGGATTGCGGCAGACCTCACCCAACTTGACGACCCCCTTTTGGTCGCAGTGACGTCGCAAACCCTTCGCGATTCCTATCGACAGATGAGTACAGAGCCCGGTAGTCCCATAGGAAGATTCCTTGAGTGGCAGCGAAGCGGGCTCGCCACTTCCTTTCAGTCGGTCCGACGCTTGGCCCGGGCTGGTGTCCCGATGCTCACTGGCACAGACGCTGGCAACTTAGGGACCTTCCATGGCTATTCCGTCCATCAGGAGATGGCGTTATTGGTAGAGGCCGGTTTGTCACCATGGGAAGCACTGGCCGCGTCCACGACGAACGTCGGCACTTTTCTTCATCGCCGGGTTGGCGTACGGACGGGGGATGAAGCAAGTCTCGTCGTGCTCGACGCTTCCCCAATCGACGACATCGCTCACACGACTCGGATTCAGATGGTGATCCACCGCGGAGCGGTCGTGTATTCCGCCGGACGGGAATAGAGGTTATCGCTCTTCGAGAACGAGGCTCCGGGCGCAGTGGGTGCAGGAAGTCTTGAGTGGGAGCTTGTACGGGGTCCCACCGAAGCCAACAAAACAGGAGGTATCTTCCCCACAAGACGGACAGGTCCCTCTGGCGGATCGGAGTACCTTTGCCGAGCGGACGCGACGGGTGGCGAAGAAGACACCGGCGAGTACGATAGGAATCCCCGCCAGATGCATCAATGGAATCGGGAGGAAGAGAGCGGCCAACACCACTGAACCCAGTAACGTCATGACACCACGCCCGATCCGATAGCCCATGCCGAGTGTACGGACAATCCCGGTCGCGGGAGCGGTACGGTTACTGCCGGCGATACGGAGGAGGAGAGGGACATCGGTCGAGAAGGCGCTCCTCTCCCCTCCCCCCAGCTCGACCGAGGACACCTCATCATCCTCCACTATCTCGTCGAAAACCAACTCGTCGACCTCAAACGATACCTCTTCTTCAAATTCAATCATGCCTCATTCAGCCTCCGACC